>CAADGM010000094.1 GCA_900696535.1 uncultured Planctomycetota bacterium | reverse complement strand
GTCAACGTCGTCGGTGTCTTCAACTGTGTGAAGGCCGTCGTGGGCGTGATGAAGGCGCAGGGGCGGGGCAAGATCATCAACGTGGCGTCCAATGTCGTGCAGAAGGGGTTGCCGCTGCTGCTGCACTACGTCGCCTCGAAGGGCGCGATCGTTGCCATGACGCGGGCGCTGGCCCGCGAGCTGGGTCCGCACGGGATCACCGTCAATGCGATCGCCCCCGGATATGTCCTGCACGAGCAGACCGCGGCCACCGACGCCGGCCGCAACGAGGTCGTCGTCAAGCTCCGCGCGCTCGGCCGGACCCAGACGCCCGCCGATCTCGTCGGGACGGTCGCGTTTCTGGCGTCTGCCGATAGCGACTTCATCACCGGGCAGACGCTGGTCGTTGACGGGGGCGAGGTCTTCGCGTGAGCGCGCCGTTTCTCGACCTCTCGTCGTACCTCCAGCACCTCGAAGCCGTCGGCCGGCTGCGGCGCGTCGCGGTCCCCGTGGACAAGGACCGCGAGCTGGCCTGCATCGCCCGCCTGTCCCTCGAAAGCCATCGTGACCGCGAAGCCTACGCACTGCGTTTCGACAACGTCCGCGGACACGCGATGCCCGTGGCCGTCAACCTGTATTCGACGCTCGAGATGTACGCGGCGGCGCTGGGCCTGGTTGGCGAGACCGGCTCGTCGGCTCATGGGAGCGCGGCAGTCAGTTCCGGCGCATGCTCGCCCGGTGCCACGCCGCTCGATCTGGGCCGGACCGTGCTCGAGCGCTGGGCACTGGCACTGGATGCGCCGCTGCCGCCGGTGCTCGTCGAGTGCGGCCCGGTGCAGCAGCTCGTTACGCGGGGCGACGCAGTCGATCTCGACGCGATCCCCGCGCCGACGTGGACGCCGGGGCGCGACGCCGGGCCGTATCTTTCCGCCGCGGCGGTTATCACGCGCGACCCGGACACCGGCGTGCAGAACGTGGCGTCGTACCGCGTGCAGGTCCACGACCGGCGGACGATGGGGCTGTTCTTCGGCTCGCGCTTGCAGCACGGCGCGCAGCACCTGGCCAGGTGGGCGGCGCGCGGCGAGCCCATGCCCGTCGCCCTGATGGTCGGCGGCCCGCCGGTGGTCAACTTCGCCGCCGCGGCGAAGACGGCCTACGGCGTCGACGAGATGGGGATCGCCGGCGGCCTGGCGGGTGCTCCGCTGGAGGTTGTTCGAGGGCAGTCCGTCGATCTGCACGTGCCCGCCCGGGCAGAGATGGTTATCGAGGGGCTGGTGCGGCCGGGGGCTCAACGGCTGGAAGGGCCGTTCGGCGAAGCCCTGGGGTACATGAACCACGCGGCACCGGCGCTCGTGATCGAGGTCACCGCGATCTGCCGCCGCGAGGGCGCAGTTCACCACGGATACGTCCAGCAGCTTCCGCCGTCAGATGGCCACCTCGTGATGGAGCTGGGCGTCCTGGGGCCGCTGTGGTACTACCTGACGCGCAAGTTGCGCCTCCCGGGGTTGCGCGACCTCGCGATCCTGCCCGGCAGCGCCGGCGTCGCAGCCCTCGTCGTCCAGCTCGAGCGCTCACCGGACCACGACGCCGCGCGGCTTGGCAAGGCGCTGGCGAAGATGAACTTCGGCCAGAAATTCATCTACCTCGTGGACGACGACGTCGACATCCGCGACCTGGAGACGGTCAACTGGGTCATCAGCGCCCGCGTGGACCCGGCTCGCGACATCGTGCTGGTCGACGGGACGAGCACGTTCCAATACGACCCCGCGGTGATCGCCCGGGCAGTGCGCGACGGCGTGGAACTCGGCCAGCCGCCGTATCGCTGCTCCCTGGCGATCGTGGACGCGACGATCAAGTGCCCCGTGCCCGAAGTGTCGCTGCCGGCGCGGGCCGCGATGGACGCAGCGGGGGCGCGTTGGGGTGAGCTGGGCTTGCCGCCGATCGTGCCGCGCCCACGGCTGCGACGCCTGCTCGACCGGGCGGGGGGTGACGCCGACGCGACGCGCTGATCGCGCCGCCAGCCCCGTAGTCCCGCCAGCAGCGCGCCGACTTCTCCCCTCAAACCAGGTTCTTGTGCATGGCGAACACCGCGTAGTCGTTTCGGTCGGGTGACGTGCGGACCCAGCCCAGGAAGCTGTACAGTCGTTCCGCGCTCCGATTCGACCGCTCGACCAGCCCGACCAGGCGCGTCGCTCGGCGCCGGCGGGCCTCGTCCTCGACCGCCTGCATCAGGTCAAACGCGGCATTTCCAAAGCGGAACTCCGGTGCCACGCCGACCATCTTCACCACGCAGCTACCTGCACCGAGCTCCAGCCTGTCGCCCTCGTTCGGAGCGCCGCCCCCCAGCTTGCGGAGGATTCGCCGAAAGACGAAGAGCCACACGCGCGGCAGGAAGATGGCCCGGCGAAGGAAGTGCCGCTTCAGTGCGGCTCGGCTGATGAACGCGTGTGCGAAGGTCCCGGTCGCCCCGGGGTTGGTGCCATAGACGAAGCCGACGTGGCGACCGTCGCGCCGGTGCACCGCCACGAGTGCGAACGAGTCCGCCATCGGGCCGATGTAGCGGTCGTGGTACGTGTCGGTGATGCACCGCGCACCGAGCAGGGTCTCGATCTTGTCGGGGAAACACACCGCGTGCAGCCGGGCGACGGCGTCGAAGTCCGCCTCGCGCAGCGGGCGAATGTCGAGATCGAGCAGCCGCGGAACATGCTTCAAAGCCGCACCGTAACACCTTGGAGTGCGAGTGTAGCCGAATTCGTGCGCGCCGTGGTGTCCCTTGGGCGGGTTCGTGGTACCCAAGGTGCTCGAACGCCGCGGCACTCAGGGGGCAGGCGGCTGGGCGAGCAGGTTGCAGCGCACACTCGGGGGGGCGTCAAGGGGCTCCAGGTCGCCCCGCTCGACGATGCGTAACAGGGTGTAGCCGGCGTGCTCGAGCAGCGAGCACACTTCCGCAGCGCTGCCTCCCAGCGCACGCAGGAAGTCGTCGTCCACCTCGACGATGATGTGGGGCCGGTCGCGCTCGATCAGGCCGGCCATTCCGCGCAGGACGAGCAGTTCGGCACCCTCGACGTCAATCTTGACGAGCCGCACGGGCGTCAGGCGCTCCAGCAGCGCATCGAGCGGGAGGGTCGGCACCGTCACCTGTCCCGACGCATCGTCACCCAGATCTCGCAGGGACGAGTACCCCGTGCACTCCGGCCGGGCGACGTGGAACGTCGCATGCCCGCAGCGATCGGTGACGGCCACCGGATGCAGGTGGATCGGGGCGCTGGGGCTCTGGGCCACACTGGCACGCAGCCAGGCCAGAGCCGCCGGCGACGGCTCGAACGCGTGAACGGCTCCTTCGTGCCCCACCAGGAGCGCCGCGATCATCGTGTAGTAGCCGGCGTTCGCGCCGACGTCGAGCATCGTGTCCCCCGGGCGCAGGATCCGGATGAAGTTGCTGGCGATCCGGTCGCGGGGCTCAAAGCCCTCGATGAGTGCGCGGCGCCCGTTCTCGTCCAGCGGGTTGACGCGCATCCGCAGACCTGGTGCAAAGGCGAACGTCAACGGGCCCGCCGACGCCAGCTGGGCCGCGTGGCGATCCAGCCAGCGCACGAGCCGCCAGCGCCCGGGCATGTGGCGGAGATGGCGAGTGACCCAGGCGAGTCCGCGCAGCGCCACGTTTCCCAGCATGACGCACTCCCAGGCGGGCTGAGCCCGCTCTCGCGCACTTATCGGGTGCCATCCGGGCGCGCTTGACACGCTCGCCGCACGGCCGTCGCGCAAGCTCAGCCGGGCACGTCCTGCCGGTCCGAGTCAGCCCGCGCGCGACGCTGTCCGCCCGCGGTCGCCGTTATCACGACGCGCGCGGGGAGAACCGATAAGTCCTCCGGACCATGCGCTTCGCTCTCACTACGCGGTCTCGGAACTCGTTCCGGCGCGCTGCGCACGCCGCGCACGACGATTTGTCGTGCGACGTCTACGTGGCCGCGCACGCGAGCGTCCGCGCGTGGGGCGGCGGGATTGCGCTGGCGCGCGATGTGGAGCGTGCCTTGAGCGCCAGCGGTCGTCGCACGCGGCTTCTCGGACTAGTGCCCGACGCGCACGCGCTGGATGCCACGCGCGGTGGCGAGGTGGACGTTCCTTTCCGCGTGCCGGGAATGCTCTGGCGGGCCCGCAACTGGTTTGTGCCGCGGGCCATCGCGCAGTCACTTCGACGCCTGCCGCCGCCGCGCGAGGCGTTCATCACGGTCAGCCCGACCTGGGTCGTTGCGGCCCGGCTCACCTGGCCGGACGTGCCGGTCATCTTCATCTTCGCGTGTCTGCTTACCAACAGCCTGCCGTTCAACTGGTCCCGGCGGCGCCCGCCGACGCCGAGTGCGTGGCTGGACTGGCGCGGCGTGCGGGCTACGGAGCACCGCGCGCTGCTGCTGGCCGACCGCGTCTTCGTCCCGACGCGGCAGGCCGCCGACGAGCTCGCCGCGTTCGCCCCCGGCGTAGAGCGGCGACTGACGCTCTACGGCGGTGGGTTCACGCCGCGGGCCATCGACGTGCAGCGGCGCTCTGCGCACCGGGCGGCGCTGGGCGTGGACGATCACCACGTCGTCTACCTCGCGGCAGGCGTTCTCGACTGCAACAAGGGCTTCGAGCTGGCCGTCCGAGCCCTGGCCTCGACGCCACCGCACGTCCACCTCGTGCTCGTGGGCGAGGGGCCGACGCGCGAGGCCGACGCGGCCCTGGCGGCGCGCGTCGGCGTTGGGGCGCGCTGTCACGTACTGGGGCCGCAGGCGAGCGTCGAGCCCTGGCTAGACGCCGCCGACGTGGTTGTTTCGACCAGCCACTACGACACCTTCCCGAACATCCTGAAGGAGGCCGTGGCCGCCGGCCGACCGATCATCGTGCCGCGTCACGATCCGCCCCGCGTGTACTGCGGTTTCGACGAGGTGGTGCGGGATACGGGCTGCGGCCTGGTCTACCCACGTCGCGAGAGTGCGGACCTGGCCGAGGCCATGCAGCGCGTGGCCTGCGACCGCGCGCTGCGGACCACGTTGGTTGAGCGTGCGATCCAAACCGCTCGGGAGCGCGCGGGCTGGAGCTCATTCGTCAGCCTGTTTGCGGCTGCGACTGTCCGGCTGCCTCCAGGGCCGGGCGAAGCGACGACGGCGCGGACGCCCGCTGAAGCAGGGACACGCGCGCCCGCGCCACAGGACAGCAAGGCGCACCGGGTTGCGTGGAGCGGCACGCGGGGTGCGCCATGAGCAATCCGGTCCCGGCTTCGACTGCCAGCGCGGTCCGATCGGTCCTCGTTACCGGCCACGGCGGGTTCTCGGGCCTGCACTGCGTCGAGTTCTTGGCCGGGCTCTCGCCGCGGCCGCGAATCGTCGGCCTGGGGCGGGCAGCCGACCGCACCGGCCTGGTCGACGCGGAGTACGTGGGGCCCATCGCGGACCGCGACCTGTTGCTGCGGGCACTGCGCGATGCGCAGCCGGAAGTTGTGATTCACCTGGCCGGCGCGCTGCCTCCCGCGCCCGCGGCCGAGCTGTGGGCCGACAACGTGGGCGGCGCGTTTCACCTTCTCGATGCCGTGCAACTTTGCTGCCCCGCCGCCCGGGTTCTGGTGGTCGGTTCGGCGGCCGAGTACGGCCCCACCGGTCGCCAGGCAGTCGACGAGCGACACGCCTCGCAGCCAGTCAGCGAGTATGGCCGATCGAAACTGGCCCAGACGCTGCTTTGCCAGTCGCTCTCGGCGGAGCGCGGGCTGTGCGTCGTGGTGGCGCGCGCGTTCAACCTGTTCGGGCCGGGCATGGCAGCGAACACCGTGGTTGGGGTCGCGTGCAGCCAGCTCGCCGCCGGCACGCCGCCCGACGCGCTGCGCCTCGGTCGGCTGGACAGCTTCCGCGACTTCCTGGACATCCGCGACGCGGTCGCGCTGTACTGGCAGCTCGCGCTGCGCGGCGAGCCGGGCGCGGTGTACAACGTGTGCAGCGGGCGGGCCCGGCAAGTCGGCGACGTGATCGACGTTCTGCTCGGGCTGCACGGCGCGCTTCCCGGGCGAGACCAGGCCCGCGCGCGGTTCGTCTCCAGCGATGACGTGGACTACAGTTGCGGCGACCCGGGCAAGCTCGCGGCGCTGCTCGGGGGGCTGGCGCTGCGTGACTTCGAGGTCAGCCTCCGCGAGACGCTCGACTCGTTCGGTGCGTTCGTCCCCGCGTCCGAGCGGATGCTCGCGGGCGCGATGGCGTCCGCTTGATGACGAACATCACCAGGCGGTACCCCGTGGGGCATCGGCTTCTGGTCGGCCTTGTACAGCCTCGCCCCCAAACACCGGAGCGCGAATCGCTTCAGTGCGGATAAGCGCGGCCCGAGTTGCGCTGGCCGTTCAGCATGGCGCCGGCAGGCGCCAAGCGTTCGTCAGGATGACGCGCCAAAGCCTCGGGTGCAGCGCGAGCAGCGGCCGCCAGGTGATCATCTGGCCCGCCGCCCGCCAGTCGACGCGCCCCTCGGTGCGGCTAGTGCGCCAGACGGCGCTCGCAAAGTGGTCAGCGAGGTGCAGGCGGCAGGCCCGTGCGCGGCGCGCCCGGGCCGCGCCGCCCCGAGGCCCCCAGTAGCGCGATGCGACTCGCACCAGCTCGCGTACGAACGCCTCCCCGTGCCGCTCGCGTCCGGTCTTGCTGCCGGCATGCTCGACGAAACGCGCCACGACAGGGGTGAGCATGTGGATCTCGGTAACGGCCCGCACCCGAAGGAAGAAGTCGTAGTCCATCACGTAGTGCAGCGATTCGTCGAAGCATCCGACGCGGTCGACGAGCCCTCGCCGGAAGAACACGCCGGGTTGCTCCAGGCCGTAGCCATTCCAGAACTCGCTCATCCGCTCGACGCTGTACGCCTTCGGATGAAACACGCCCAGCGCGCGGCCGTCGGCATCGACGTGCTCGACACCGCCCGCGGCCGCGTGCGGCCCGCTCCGCTCGCCGAGCGCGGCGACCGCGGCCTCGAAGGCGCCCGGCAAGTAGGCGTCGTCGGCGTTGATCCAGGCGATGACATCGCCCCGGGCCAGCGCGAGAGCCTTGTTGAGCGCGTGGCTTTGCCCGTGGTCGGGCTCGCTGATCCAGCGCACGTGCGAGTACCGGCGCAGGATGTCCACGGTCGTGTCCGACGAGCAGTTGTCGACCACGATGTGTTCGAACGGAACCGCCTGGGCCAGCACGCTCTGGATGCACCGCTCGATGTATGCACCCTGGTTGTACGACGGCGTGATCACGGACACGAGCGGTGTACCGGACGAGCTTGAAGGCTCACGCACGGCTCGCTCAGCTCGAATCGGCAAGGCCGCGCGGCTCGTCATGGCGCGGGCTCCCGCTGAACCAGGTTGCCGGACTCGGGATCGAGCTCGATCCGCGGCGGAAACTCGTATGCGCGCTGAATCGCGCGGCGCACGCGCCAGCTCGCGCCCAGACAAGGGAGTCTTCGAATGAGTTTCCAGCGGGCCAGGCGCCTCAGCCCGGCGCGGTCCGCCTTCGAGCGCGGCTCGGCCGCGAGGATCGCCTCGGCCTCGGCCAGGTACGCTGCCCGGTGCACGCGGCTGCGCTGATCGGGCAGCAGGCGGAACGCGCCCAGCAGGGCGGTCGTCGTGTAGAGCGGCGCGTGCCGGGAGAAACGCACCCAGAGCTCCAGGTCGGCCGCCAGTCGATAGCGCGTGTCGAGGCGGGCGCCGGCCCGCTCCCCGAGCGACCGTCGCCAGAATGTCGACTCCTGCTGGATCCAGCGATAATCGCCCGACAGCAGCCGCAGGCGCGACCAGCGCGGCACGTCGCCGGCGACGAACACGCGGCCCGTCGCGTCCAGCCAACTTGGCGTGCCCGTGACCCATTCGACCTGGGGAAACTGGCTGAAGATTGCGGCGACCGTGTGCAGCGCGCCAGCGTGCAGACGATCGTCCGCGCTCAGCCAACCCATGATCTCGCCGCTCGTCAGCTCGAAGCCCCGCGCCACGGCCGCGTACGGCCCCTCGTCCGGCGATGAGTGCCAGTACTTCAGGCGGTCGGCGTGGCGTGCGATGATCTCGCGCGAGCCATCCGCGCTGCCGCCGTCGAGGACGACGTACTCGAGGCGCGGGTATTCCTGATCGAGCACGCTTCGCAGCGTTTGCTCGAGGTAGGCGACCCGGTTGAGGCTGGGCGTCACGAGAGCGATCGTGGGCCACGCGACGCCGCTGTCGGCGGCGGTGTGAGCATGTGAGTACAACGGCGTGGCGTCGCGCGGCGGCGTGCCAGCGGTCAGCGTGGACATGGCAGTCCTCCGGGCCAGGTTCGCGCGTCATCACCCCGCCCGCTGCCGCCTTCGGTCAGGATGGCTCGCGGCCCGGCCGGCCGCGCGGACTTCCCGGTCGAAGCTGACTCCGATCGAGGCGCGGAGAGCTGAGCCGCATCCGCCACAGCCAGGTGCTCCCACCCGAGCCGCGCAGCGATCGCCCGCGCCAAAGCGCTACGGCGCAAGCGGACCGCGCGGCCGGGATGCCGACGGCGCCACGCCGCGATCGCGGCCCGATACTCCTCCAGGTACGCGCGCGTCACGATGGCCGGGGATGCGTGTTGCTCGACCCACGCTCGCGCCGCCGTGGGCATGCCGGCGGCCTCGCGTGACTCGAAGACCGAGCGGAGTGCATCGGTCAACGCGCCGACTGACCCGTCGTCGACGAGGCGTCCCGTAACGCCGTCCACAATCTGCTCCGCGACGCCGCCAACATTGAAGGCGACGACTGGCGTGCCGCAGGCCTGCGCCTCGAGCACGGTGAGCGGGTAGTTCTCCGCCCGCGACGGGAACAGGCACACATCCCCCGCGCGGTACGCCAGCACGAGTTCGGCCCGGCGGTCGATGAACGGCACGGCGGCGCCGCTGAGCCCGCTCCGGCTCAGCAGTTGGTCCGCTCCCGCGCCCACGATCAGCAACTGAAGCCCGCTGATGCGCGCCGCACACGCGCGGACCGCCGCAACGCCCTCGGCGGCGCCCTTCTTCGGGTCCGACCAGTTCGCACCCGCCATGATGACCGTCGGGCTGTCCGGGGGCAGGCCCCAGCGCTGCCGTGCGTCTCGCCGTGATGTGCTGGCGTTAAACGCGAGCGTATCGACCGCGTGAGGAATGACCCGGACAGGCAGCCTGGCGAGTTGTGGCACCGCCGCCACACGCTCGGCCAGCCAGCGCGACGGCGTCACGAGCCGTGGGCGGGCGGCGGCGATGAGCCGCGGCTTGAGCCAGCGGTACAGGCGGCTGCGGTCCACCGGCGACATGGGGTACACGCCCGTCAGCGGACAGTGCCCGCAGCCGCGCCGCCAGCGTTGGCAGCCCATCGGCGTGGCGCAATTGCCCGTCAGCGGCCACATGTCGTGCAGCGTCCAAACGATTGGTTTTTCGCAACCCCACAGCGGCAGCGCGAGCAGCGAGAGGTACTCGCCGTGAAGATTGTGCCAGTGGAGCACATCTGCGTCGGCGAATTCGGGTCGGAAGCGCCACAGCAGCGAGGCGAGCTGGCCCAGCTCAGGCAGGCCGGCGGCGGCCAGGCGCGCCGCCAGACCGTCGAGACGCCAATGGCCGCCGCGGTGACAGCTCGGGTCGCCGGCAGGATTGGCTCGCACGTAGGCGCGCACGTCGCAGCCTTCCGCACGCAGCCAGGCGCCAAGCTGCTCACTGACGCGGCCCGCGCCGCCGCCCGTGTGGTAAGCGTTGACCATGAGCACGCGCAGGGCTTCGGGCTTGCCCGGCGTCATGGCGGGCACCAGGTCATGAACCGGGCCGCAAATTCCTGGCCGGACCAGTTGCGAACGAGGTGGCGCGGCAGCGCGTAGTGGTTGCGCGCCCAGCGCGCGTTGCCCGCCCGGTTGGCGAAGGCGCAGCGGTACCCGGCGGCTCGCGCGGCGGCCTCCGCACGCTCGTCGAAGTCGCCGCCCGTGCCGAAGGGGTACGCCAGCGTGTCGATCGCCAGCCCCGTGAGCTGCTGGAGGTCGCGCCGGGCGCCGGCGATCTCGATAGCGACCTGGTCATCGCGCTGGGCGGAGAGCTGCACGTGCGTCCGCGTGTGCGCCCCGATGTCGCATCCCGCCGCGGCCCAGGCCAGCAGCTCGTCGCGCGTCACGGGGCGCGAATGCTCATCGGCCCGCGTGGTCACACCCCCCTGGTCGGCCAGATCAGCCAGCGCCGCGGCTCGCGACTGGGAATCCAGTGGAAGCACCAGGCGATGCAGCGCCGTGTACGCCTCCGCCGGAGGCAAGTCGGCCGGGATGGCGACATCGGCGAGCCGCCACCCCGACGCGGAAGGATGGCCGCGGTAGACAATCTGCTCCAGCGCGTCCCACCAGAACGCCTCCGTGCTGTCGACCGCTCCCGATGTCGCAAACAGGATCGCTTGCGCGCCGTTCTCGGTCAGGATCGGCAGGGCGTGAAGCACGTTGTCCGCGTAGCCGTCATCGAACGTAACGAGCACGCGCGGCCGGCCGCCGTCCAGGGCCACGCCCGCGAGCGGGCCCCGGCCGAGCTGGCCCAGGAACTCGCGCGGCCCGATCAGGCGGCACGCCGCGCGCAGCCAGCGCAGGTGCTCCGCGAAGTTCTCGGCCGACACGCAGAGCTGATTGACGTCCGCCCCGATGCTGGGCACGACCCGGTGATAGGCCAGTACCAGGGTGGGCGGCGCCAGGCGCCGCCGCAGACTCCGCCGCGCTCCGCGCGGTGCGAGGGTCTCACTCTCCCGCGTGCTGGGCGGCACGACCGGCTCCTCAGCTTTCCGCACCCCGCCGCCCGCGCTCGGTCCGCACGGCACGCGCCGTCATCAGCACGGGATAGTCGGGGTCGACGGGGTCGAGCACGCCGGGCTCCAGGTCCTCCTGCGCCAGGCCGTCGAGCAGCGCGGCGGCCACGCGCACGTTGCCATACGTCGCGATCCGCACCGCCTCGGCGGAAAAGTGCTCCTCGAGCAAGCGCTGCACGGCCTGCGGAGTGAAGCGCCAATAGTCGCCCCAACGTTCGGCGTCGTAGCGGGAGACCTGGCTGATACCCGGCACGGTCAGCAGGAGCACCCCGCCGGGCTTCAGGATGCGGCGCGCGTGCCGCAGCGCCGCCCGGACATCGAAGATGAAAGGCAACGTCTGCGTCATGATGAAGCAGTCGAAGGTCGCGTCGGGGATCGCATCGGCGGCGGTCAGGTCGGCGACGATGGTGGCCTGCGGCTCCGGCCACAGGTGCAGGACGTCGCGCCGGCGCACGCGCGAGCCGCCGAAGCGGCGCGTGTAGGTGTCCTCGCCAATCGCGAGGACGCGCCCGCGGATGTCTGCGGCTTGCGCCTCGAGGAACCGTTCGATGAAGTAGCGGTCGATGGGGCGGCCGCGGTCCAGTCCGAAGACGCGACTGGTCGGAGCGGGGCACTTGGGATCTGCGACTGGTGGGGTGCTCGCAGCCGCTGGGGCACCACCGGGACGTCGGTGCCGCAGGAAGGGCGGGGTGCGCGGGCGGGGTGCGAGGCTCAGCGCCGAGTAGAGGGACGCCATGATCGCTCGCGGTGACCGCACGGGCGCTGCTCCGTAACCCCGCTCGTCCACTGGAACTATCGGCCCTCCGCGCGGGGCGATTCACGCGGCCGGAATGGGCCGGCGACGTGCCCACAGCCGATAGTCGGATGGGACGTGCGGCTCGGCCGGAACGCGCCGGCGCCGCGCGAACTCGCCCGGAGACGAAGCTTGCCGGTCGACGATGCCGTCATCCGCGTGGAGCGCCTTGGCAAGCGCTACCGCCTGGGCTGCACCGTGACGGGGGGGGGCCTGCGCGGGTGGCTCGGCCGCCTGGCCGGGCGACGCGCAAGGGCTGCCGAATCCGCCGCGGATCACGTCTGGGCGCTGCGCGGCGCCAGCTTCGAGGTACGCGCGGGGGAGATTGTCGGCGTGATCGGTCGGAACGGGTCGGGCAAGAGCACGCTCCTCAAGATCCTTTCCCGGGTTGTCGCGCCAACGACCGGGCGGGCGGTCGTCCGCGGGCGCGTCGGCAGCCTGCTCGAGGTGGGCACCGGCTTCCATCCCGAGCTGACCGGGCGCGAGAACATCTTTCTCAACGGCTCGATCCTCGGCATGTCGCGGGCGGAGATTCGCGCTCACTTCGACGCGATCGTTGCGTTCGCGGAAATCGAGCGTTTCCTCGACACGCCCGTGAAGCGCTACTCCAGCGGCATGTACGTCCGTCTGGCCTTCGCGGTCGCGGCGCACCTGTTGCCTGAGATTCTCTTCATCGATGAGGTGCTCGCGGTCGGTGACGTGGGCTTCCAGCAGAAGTGCCTGGGGCGGATGAGCGATGCCTCGCGCGCCGGGCGGACAATACTCTTCGTGAGCCACAATCTCGCCGCCATCACGCAGATCTGCACACGGGCGATTGTGCTCGACGGCGGGCACATCACCTACGACGGGCCGCCCGAGGAGGCGACGCGACGACTGATCGGGCGCGACATCGAGACCGGCTCGGCGGCACGCTTCACACCGCCGCCAGACGCCCGCGTGGCGTTCACGACACTGTGCATCGTGGATGGGGACGGGCAGCCGGCGCGGCGGTGCGAGCGGGACGACCGCCTGAGCTTCGTTGTCGACTACGTGGTCCGCGATTGGCCAGTCGGCACGTACCTTTGCGTGTGCGTGACGAATCAAGGCGGCGTGAATGTGCTCTGGTCGGCCGATGTCGAGGACGCCGCGGAACTGGCCGCGGTGCGCCCCCCGGGCGCGTACCGGGCCCGCGTCGCCCTGCCGCCGGGCCTGTTGCCCGCCGGCCGATACACCGTCTCGCTGGCTGCGTACGCACCCCAGGGCGGCGAGCTCTTCGAGTTCCATGAGCATGTCGCCGCGTTCGAGGTGGTCGATCACGACTCGCTGCTCGCCCGCCTGAGCAAGCCGCACCCGGCGGTTGTCGCGGCGGCGATGCCCTGGCGCACCGAGCGCGCTGTGCCGGCCAGCGACTTGAATGAGGCATCGCTCGCGGAGGTCGGCCGATGATCGCCGCCGCGCCGCCGGCCTCATCGCGCACGTGCGTGCTGCCCGAGCCGCGCCCGCGGTCTGTGCCCCTGGCTTCGTGTCCGTTGTGCGGCGGCGCGGTGCGGCCGCATGCGCGGATCGACGCGCGCCGGGTCGACGAGGTATTCCTGACCGAGCAGCTTCGGGCGCTCGTGCCCCACTTCACATTCGTGCGTTGCGTGCATTGTGCTTCGCTGTGGGCGGACGACGCGCGCCGCGCGCCGGGACTGCTTGACGCCCTGTACACCAACCTGCCGCCCGAGTACTGGGGGCCGCTGGTTGCGACGGACGCGTACTTCGGCTGGATCGAGAGCTTGCTGCGGCGCTACGCGCGCGGACCGTACGTGTGGGATGTGGGCTGCGGCGACGGCAAACTACTCAGCGCTTTGTCGGCGCGGTGGAGGTGCGCCGGCCTCGAGCCCGGCCGCAGCGCGGTGCAGCGCTGCCGGGAGGCGGGCCTGGACGTTCGGGCGGGCTCGGCGACGACCGCCGGCCTGCGTGAGTGCGCCGACGCCGTGCTTTGCTTTGACGTGATCGAGCATGTGGCCGATCCGCTCGGCGAGCTGGCCGCGATGGCCGGCATGCTGCGTCCCGACGGCGTTCTCATCGTGCTGACCGGCGATGCGGCGGCATGGACGGCGCGCCTGGCCGGGCCAGTCTGGGAGTACCTGCACTGCGCCGGTCACGTGTCGATTCTCAGTCGCCCCGCGCTGGTCCGCTGCGCCGCGTCGCTGGGCCTGGTCGTCGAGGCGGCCGAGACGGTTGACCATCCGTACAGCAAGGCACTCGCCGCCTGGCTCCCCGATGTGCTGCGTGCCCGTTGGCAGCGCTTCCGCACAGGGCGCTACCCCCGCTTGCGATACTGCCGCGATCATCAGCTTCTGGTTGCGCGTCGAGCGCCGGCCGCGGAGACCTCGTCGTGAGCCACGGGCGGCGCCACGCCGGGATCGTCTGGGGCGAGCGACTTCGCTCGGGGCTTCGGACCGCGCTGCATCGCGTCAGCGCGGCGCTGGCGTCGAGGACCGCACCGCCCGAGGTCGACCCGCTGCGGCGCTTCCGGCGGGCGGGGACGATCCACCCGACCGCGTGGTATGACCCATCGGCCGGACATGGCATCGACGACGCGGCGGCCCTGCATATTGGCCCGGAGTCGATGCTGTGCGGAGCCGTCTACTTCCTGCGCGGCGGGATGTTCCGGCTCGGGGCGCGGTCTTACGTCGGCCCGCAGACGGTCTGCCGCGTCGCCTGCGAGATCGACATCGGCGACGATGTCATGATCGCGTGGGGCTGCTCGCTGCTCGACACGAACATGCACTCGCTGTGCTTTGCCGAGCGGGCCCGAGACGTGCTCATCACCGGCCGGCACCGCGGCCTCACCAGCGACGACAAAGATTGGTCGGTGGTGCGCTGCGACCCGATTCGCATCCAGGACCGCGCTTGGATCGGCTTCGGCAGCATCATCCTGCCGGGCGTCACGATCGGCGAAGGCTGCATCGTCGGCGCCGGCAGTGTGGTCGACCGCGACACGCCGGCGTGGACCATCGTTGCCGGGAACCGGGCCCGGGTCGTGCGCGAGCTGACGGCCCGCGAGCGTGGCGCGACGCCCGGCGCGAGAGCGACGCTGGTGAACTCGGCGCTTCCCGCAGTTAACGGATAGCGGCCGAGTGCGACGGAATCACCAGCTCGTCGCCCACCGCGAGACCGGCCTCGCCGGCCCACTCATCCGCCCAGCACTCGACGTCGCCGGGCGGCGTGACCAGCTCGAGCCAAGCGGCCCCGTCACCGACCGCCACGCTGATGCCCCGACCTGACCGGATTTCAGCAATGCTGCCGCGAGCCTGGTTCATGGGCTCGACGTGGTGACCGGATGCCTGCCAGACGATCAGCCGCCCCAAGCGCGTCTCGAAGAACGCGCCCGGAAACGGGTGTGTCAGCGCGCGAACGGTCCGCAGGACCTGCTCGACCGGCCAGTCCCACTCCATCCGCCCGTCTTCGGGTGATCGCCGCGGGTAGCGGCTGGCGGGGCCCGTTTGCGGTCGTGTCGAGAGGTCGCCCCGCGCCAACCGGGGAATCGTGCGGCGGAGCATCTTCAGCGCGCTGCGATCGACTTTGAGGTAGGCGGTGCGGGCGTCGTCACGGGGTTCGAGCTCAAAGGGCTCGAAGTCGAGGATGGGCCCTGTGTCGACGCCGCGCTGCATCACGAAGAGCGTGTTGCCCCACGGTCCGCCGCCCTCAAGCAGTCGCCAGTTAATGACTGCGGCGCCGCGCCCGGTTGGCAACGGCGAGGGGTGCACACCTACGCACAGGAGCCGCGGCACCGCGAGCACGTCGGGACCGAAAATCTGCGACCAGCCGCACTGGATGAGCACGTCGGGCTGGCGGGCCGCCAGCCAGGTGATAGTCTCGGCGGCGTTGATGTCGGTCGTGTGCAGGAGGTCGCCGGGGTTTCGGCGGGCGAAGGCGAAGAGCCCGTCATAGTTGGACTTGTCGACACCGAGCAGCGGGTGCAACCCGACCACGCCGACCAGTTCCGCCAGCTCGTCGATGAGGTCGATGACCTTGGCGGCCAGCGGCGTGCAGCCGACGACCGCGACCCGCAGCGGACGATCAGGCCTGCTCATGGGCATGGGTTTCCAGCCACCGCTGCGGCTCAGCGTGCGAGTTGAGGACGGCCACGGCGAGCAAGCGAGCCGCGCCGCGCGTATCGAGGAGCTGGGCCCCTTCGTCCCAGGCGCTGACTGGCTGCGACCGCAAGTCGGCGCACTCACCGCCGAACGCCGCCGTCACAGCCGCGATGCGATCGTTGTGCGCCCCTACCCGTGCGACGAGGTCGGGCGGCGCGCCCGGCGGCACCGGCATCAGCGCGGTCACGATGCGCTTGTTGAACGCGCGGGCGCAGCGCGCCAGCTGCGTCAGTTGGCGCTCGACGAGGTCCGCCGGCACGCCCAGTCTCGCGTCCGCGTAGCCCGGCGTGATCAGCGCGAGGTAGCTTTCCGCGGCACCGGCCAGCAATGCGTAGCCCTCGCGCAGCAGCAGGCCCAGTGTCCCGTGGGGGCAGTAGCGCGGCCGCAGCATCCAGATCTGCCGGCCGTGCGTCTGCCCGGACAACGCCTCGTACAGCTCGAGGTCGAGGGGGGCGGTTGAATCCGCCGGGTTCGCGCGCGTTTCCGGCTCGCACTCGCACGTGCCGAAGGTCGCCGGCCCAATGAAGTCGAGGTCGCTCAGGTGCGTGATGGTCGCCCAGATGTTCACGAGCATGCGGAGCGCTCTCCTGAGGCGGACGCGGCCCGCGCGACGCGGCTCACGGCTCGACCCCTGCCGCGGACAGGGCGTCAAACCACAGCTCGGCCATGCGCCGGTAGCCGGCATGATTCAGGTGCACCGTGTCGATGACGAACGGGCCGAGCCCGCGGAAGTCGGCGGTGAAGCAGGCGAGCTCCCGCGCCAGCGCGGCGATGATCTCGTTGAATCGGTCGATCTGGCGCTGGGCGTCGCGGGGGTAGTTTGGCAGGCCGGGCCCCAGTGCCGGCGGCAGCAGGCCCACGCCGACCCGCGCGCCGCCCGCTTGCAGCACCTGGACGATCTGCCGCAGGTTGTCGCGGTAGATCTCCGGGTTCTGCGGCAGGAACGTGTCGTTCGTCCCGATGAGCAGCAATGCCACGCGGGCGGCCGGCGCGAGGGCCGGCAGGCCGACGACGCGGTTGCGAAGCTGGCTGCTGGTCTCGCCGTTGAGGCCCGCGTTGACGCAATACACAGGGAGCCGCCGCCGTTCCCAATAGAGACGCCCCAGCTCGGCAGGGTAGCCGCGCTGGTACTCGTCGCGCGCCCCGAAGGTGAGCGAGTCGCCGACGCAGAGGATGTAACGCAAGCTCGGCTCCGGACTGCGGTTTGCCGACCCGTGCGCCGGCCCCGTCTGGCCGGCGGCCCGGACGGCGGCGGGGCATCCGCTCGTCCTCTTTATCGGTGCGGCGGCGCACCGCGGCGTAAGCGGTGCGCCCGGGAACATCCCGCTCGGCGCTGCGCCGTGTGAAGGGTCCCCCCGGGCAGACCGATCACTAATGCGTAGCCATCAGCGACCGGAGCGGCTCACGCAGGCGTTGCGCGTCGGACACGCGGGGCGCTCGCCGCCCGGCGCGACGCGCCGCCCGATGCGGCTGGCTGCGCCACGGTGCTGGCCGATCGGCGCGGCAAGGAATGCCCATGCGAATCCTGGTTACCGGCGGGCTGGGCACGATCGGCTCCGGTCTGATCCCGGAGCTGCGTCGTCGCGGACACCGGGTCGCCGCGTGCGATCTCGAGCATCAACCCGACGAGATCGGCTTCGGTCTGCGGACCGCCGTGGCGGGGGCAAGTTATGCGCGGTGCGACGTGGGCGAGTACCGCCAGCTCGAACGGCTCTTCGAGCGGCTTGGCCCCTTCGACCTGGTCTACCACTGCGCCGCCGAGTTCGGCCGCTGGAACGGGGAGGACTTCTACGAGCAGCTCTGGAAGACGAACTGCATCGGCACGAAGAACCTGATCCGCCTCCAGGAACGGCTGCGGTTCCGGATGGTGCACTTCAGCTCGTCCGAGGTCTACGGCGACTGGCCACACATCATGGTCGAGTCGGTGATGGACGAGTACGAGGTGAAGCAGCTCAACGACTACGCCATGACCAAGTGGGTCAACGAAATGCAGATCCGCAACTCGCGGACGCAGTTCGGGACCGAGACGGTTGTCGTGCGGCTGTTCAATACATACGGGCCGGGGGAGTACTACAGCCCGTACCGCTCGGTCAACAGCCGGTTCCTGTACTGCGCCCTGCGCGGGCTGCCGTGGGTGGTGCATCGCGGGCACGCGCGCACGTCGACGTTCCTGGCCGATGCGGTGCGCACGCTCGCCAACATCAGCGAGCGGTTCACGGTCGGCGAGACGTACAACATCGGCGGCACGCGGCTGCACACGATCGAGGAGCTCTCGGACGCGGTTCTGCGTGTCACCGGGGCGGACCCCGGGCTCGTGGAGTACCGCGACAGCGAGGTGCTCACGACGCGCGTAAAGCAGGTCGACGCGAGCAAGGCCATCCGCGAGCTGGGGCACGTGGACACGTACACGCTGGACGAGGGACTGCAACTGACCGCCGAGTGGATGCGGGGTGTCTACGGTCTGCCTGATGCTGCGCGCGGCGCAAGTGCAACCCAGGCTACGGCCAGCGCCGACGCTGCCCGGACGCCGCGCAGAGTCACGCCGCGGGCCGTCGGCGTCGGACAGACCTGACCCGTGAGCATCCCGAAGCTGCTTCTGCTGACGGGCACGTCGCCCGATGAGCCGGGGGTTGGGGGGGTATGGCTCCGCGACATCCTCGGACTCTTCCCGCCCGACCGGCTGGCGTGCTTCGCCGTGGCGGCGCCGGGTGACGGTCGGTGCACGCGCGGCCTGGGTAATCGCTTCGACACCTGCGCGTATCCGTGCGCGTATCCCCAGACGTGGGTGCAAGGGCGGTTGCGCCGCGGGCTGCACGCCGCCAGGCTCGCCTGGGTGCGCGGCTGGCGCGAGCGCGCATTGGTTGCGCGGGTGGTGAGCCTCGCCCGGGGACAGGGCGTGGAGCGCGTGTGGGCGATTCCTGAGCGGCCGCACATGTTCCGGATCGCCCGGGAGGTGAGCCGGGCCCTGTGCTGCCCGCTCTACGCGACGATCTGGGATCCGCCCGAAGCGGTCGCCATGACGCACCACCTGGATCGGCTCAGCACCGATGTCATGCTTCGCGACTTCGACGCGCTGATGCGCGGCCTGGTGGCGTGCAGCGTGATGTCGGAGGGTATGCAGGCACGCTATGCCCCGCGCTACGGCGTCCGGAGCGTGATCCTGCGACACGGAATAGACGAGGCGTTATGGATGCCGCCCGGGCCGCGGCCGCAATCGGATGAACGCCTGATGATCGGCTTCGCGGGCACGGCAAACGGACCGGGCGAGTGGCGTGCGCTGGTGGCCGCGCTGAACAGCACGCGCTGGAAGTTGGATGGGCGCCAGGTGGTTCTGCGCACGTTGTCGCACTCGATCTGCGAGAGCACTCCAGCCGAGGCGCACATCGAGCACCTGGGCTATCGCCCTCTGCCCGACGTGGTGCAGCACCTGAGCGACTGCGACATACTCTACCTGCCGTTCTTCTCCGAGCCGGCCTGGCGCGTTTCGGCTGACACCGTGTTCCCAACCAAGCTGACGACGTACCTCGCCGCGGGTCGCCCGGTTCTTTATCACGGCCCGCCCCGGTCGGCCGTCGAGCGCTTCTTCGAGCGCTACCCGGCCGGCTTGTGCTGCACGAGTCGGGAGCCGCGCGAAATCCTGGGGGCGCTGCGTCGCGTCGCCGGCGAGCCGGGGAACTATCGCCGCATGACCGCCGCGGGCGAGGCGGCCCGGCGCGAGGAGCTGTCTGCCGAGGTGTTCAGACGGCGGATCGCCGAACTCTTCGGATTCGACACGGATCTGTTGACAGTCCCCGGCGAGGCGTCGATGCGGGTCAACGGGCACATCCTGCGCGACAGCCCCGCGCGGCGCACGCCCCGACAGCGAGCCGAGCCGCCCGCCCGTCGATAACGTCTCGGTACGTCCGCTTCTCGGCGTCGCCGAGGCCGCACGTACTGCGCCGAGTTGTCACGTGCAGTCGAGCCATTCGACACCATCGAGCAGCCACGCCGCTGGCGCCAGGCGCCCCGGCGTGCTCGTGCTGGCGCCGAACTGGGCCGCGCCGTCAGAGCGTTGGCTCACGTACATCCTCGCGGCCATTGGACGGAATCTCGTCGCCGTCGCGGCGAATGACGCGCCGCAGGGCGGCTCGTGGGGGCCCGGGGCTACGGCGCTGCGCGTCGCTGACGGTCCGTCGCCGGCCTGGCGGCGTGTCGG
>CAADGM010000093.1 GCA_900696535.1 uncultured Planctomycetota bacterium | reverse complement strand
GTTCTCGACCGGGCTCGTGGCCAGGAACGAGTCCGGCTGCCCCTGGGCCCGCAGCACGAGAATCACCGGGCGGGCGATGATCTCCAGCAAGTAGCGGGCCGGCCAGATGCACAGCAGGCACGCCACCACCAGCGCGATCAGCGCCCGCAGCAGGCACCAGCGCAGCTCCTCAAGGTGCTCGCCGAGCGACATGCGCACGGCGTCGGGGTCGGTCTCGGGCGGACGGCTGGACCGCTGCATGCCGCGATGATAGCGAACGCCGGCGCGCCGGGGCAGCGGCGGGGGCGCCGTGTCGGTGCGGCGCCGGCGGCGCGCTAATCCGAGCCGACCGCGGAAGCGGTCGGTTACAAACCGAGCCGACCGCGCAAGCGGTCGGTCATGAACCGAGCCGACCGCGCAAGCGGTCGGTCACAGACAGAGCCGACCGCGCAAGCGGTCGGTCATGAACCGAGCCGACCGCGCGAGCGGTCGGTCGCGATCGGATGCGACCGTGCATGCGGCCACGCCACGCGTTGTCCGATCGCTTGCGCGATCGGCTCCGATGAGGGCACCCCCGATCGCTTCCGCGATCGGCTCCGATGAGGGCACCCCCGATCGCTGGCGCGATCGGCTCTGTTCGCGCCGGATCCGATCGCTCGCGTGCGGCGTAACTCACTGGGGAACCGGCCTCTGGCCGGTCTTGGCCCCACGCGGTCCCTGGCGTACGCCGATGACTGGGTGCGATGGGTTTGCCGGCAAGCGGACTGGATTCCCGCTTTCGCGGGAATGACACCCACGCTCCCGCCTGCTCGGGAATGAAGGACGCGCGCCCGACCGCTCGGGAATGAAGGCCACACTCCCGCGCAAGCGGAAATGGCGGCGAGTCGCTCGCTTTCACGGGAATGACGGCTTCCACACCGCTGCGCCCGCGCAAGCGAGCATCCCGTCGCTACGCGCGTCCCGCCGGGCTCGCAGCCGAACTGGCCTTCAGCGCCGCGCGGGCCGGCTACACGATCGGGATCGCAACCGGTCCTGGTGCGCGAGCGGTGCCTGCTGAGCGCGGAGCCAACTCCTGACGGTCGAGCTTCGGCCCTCTTGGGCACCCGCGGTCAGATCGGTGAAATGATGACCTTCTTGAACTGCAAGCCCGACTGTTCCACGTCCATCGACAGCGCCGACGCGCGATACAGGCACCGGCCGATCGGGTTGCTCGGGCACGGCTCTCGCTGCTGACAGGCCTGGATGGAGCCACAGGGCGTGTTGCCGCTGTTGCACCGGCAGTAGCTGACCGTCCGTCGCAGGATCGGCAGAATCGAGTCAAAGACGCCCGAGGCGGTCTGCTCGTCGACCGTAACCTCGACCTTCTGGTCGTCATCCCACGACCAGCGGATCGTGACGTCGGCGCTGGCGGGCTGATGGCTGAAGGCGGCCAGCGTCCCCGTCAGCTCACCGACCTTCGGGTCGTCGCTGATACCCGTCCAGCTGACCGCGCCGGTCCGCGCGACCTCCCCGCTCGGGTCGCCGTCGTAGACGAACCAGAAGTTGCGCTCATCGAGCGTCACCAGCGTCCCGACGCGCCCGTCGGCCTCGCTGACCCGTTCCAGCCGAAGGACGTGGCCGCGCGCATCCGCCAGCGTGGCGACGCCATCATTAACGACCACGGTCGGTCCGACGGCGGGAGCGGGCGTGTCGAGCGGTGCGGCGAATGGCAGGGGAAGCGCGAGCAGGCCCGCCAACAGGAAGCTGGTCATGGACGACTCCTTCGCAGTGCGGGGAAGCTTCGTGGCTTCCGGGCCGCCGGCTCGCACCTGAGCCTACGCCGGCCTGGCTCGAAGTCAACCCAAATCGGTGGCCCAGTGCCCCGCACGGCAACGCCGGGAGCGGAACCGGCAGCCGAGTTACCCCTCGATGTGCACCTGTGGCGGCGGGGCCATGCCCTGCTCGCGGATGGTGAGTTGTTGCTCGAGGCGGACGACGAAGTCCTCGATGGCGGCGATGACCGAGGGCTCGGTGTCGGTAAAGTAGCCCAGCGCCCGGCCGTGGTCCCCGTGGTCGCGGATGCGCACGTTCAGCGGAATGGCGCCGAGATACGGCACGCCCAGTTGCTCCGCCGCGGCCCGCGCGCCGCCGTGGCTGAAAATCTCGTCACGGTGCCCGCAGTGGGGGCAGACGTAGTAGCTCATGTTCTCGACGATGCCGAGCGGCTCGACACCGAGCTTCTGGTACATCCGCAGGGCCCGGACGGCGTCCAGCAGTGCGACCTCCTGCGGCGTGCAGACGATCACGGCGCCGGTAAGCGGGATGCTCTGGGCGAGCGTAAGCGGGATGTCGCCGGTGCCGGGCGGCAGGTCGACGAAGAGGTAATCCAACTCGCCCCACCGCGCGCGGTCGAGCATCTCCTTGACGTACTTCTGTGCCATCGGGCCGCGCCAGATGACCGCCTGGTCGCGGCTCATCAGGTGCCCCAGGCTGATGACCTTGACGCCCTGCACCTCGGGAACAACGAGACAGCCCTCGCCGTCGATCTGCGGCTGGACTTCGTCGGTCCCCGTCAGTTTCGGAATCGACGGACCGTACGCGTCGCCGTCGAGGATGGCGGTCCGGTGACCGCGGCGCATGAGCCCCACGGCCGCGATGAGCGCGATCGTGCTCTTCCCCACCCCGCCCTTGCCGGCCCCGACCGCCACGACGTGCCGAATGCCGGGGATGGGAGTCACCGGCGGCATACCCGGCGAGCCGGGCGCGGGGGGCGATGCGGCCATGTGCAACCTCGATCAAGAGTCGAGCCGGCACGTGAACACCGGCGAATTCAAGTCAGATAAGGAAAGGATAGCCGCGGCGCAGTCGGATCGCCAACCCGGCGACAGAATCGGGTCAGATGCTACGCGGCGTCACTGACTCGGCGCCGGCACCGGGGCGATGGGCACGTCGAGCGTGAAGACCGCGCCCCGCCCCGGTCCGTCGCTGGCGGCGCGCAGCTCGCCGCCCATCTCGCGGGCCAGGTTGGCCGAGCCGTGCAGGCCGTAGCCGTGACCGTCGCGGCGCGTGGAGAAGCCGAAGCGGAAGATCCGCTCCAGGTTCTCGGCTGCGATGCCCACGCCGTTGTCGGCGACACGGAAACGCAGTCGCTCGCCCTGTCGCGTCGTGACACGCGCGACGGTCAGCTCCATCCGAGGCTGATCCTGGTGGCCGTCCAGCGCATGCCGGGCATTGGTGAGCAGGTTGACGAGGATCTGGAGGATCTTGTGCCGGTACAGGGGCACGGGCTCGATCGGCTCGAACGTCTCGACCACCTCCACCTGCCGCCGTCGCAGCGAGGCGGCGGTCATGCCGAGCGCCTGCTTCATGACGGCGACGGGATCGACGCACTCGACCAGCCCCTGGTTCCGACCGTGAACCTGCTGCGTGCTGATGACGAAGCGGATGTGCTCAACCGCTTCCGCGAGGCTTTGCAGCTCGCTGCGCATGAACGCGTGCTCGGCGGCGAGCAGGTCCGCGAGTTGATGCACGAACGCGGGCAGCTTGCTGCCGCGCGCGTCGCTCGCCAGGAACGTGGCCATGTCGTCTCGGTGGGTGTCCAGCATCTCGGCCAGTCGCTTGACGACCGGAACTTCGGACTGCCTGAGCTTCTCGTCCAGCAGGGCCGCCGAGACGTTAATGCTGTTGAGCACGTTGCCCACGTTGTGCAGGACGTCGGTGGCCACCTCGGCGCGTCCGGCCTTCAAGGCGATCTGGGACTCGCTGGCCCGCAGCGCGGCCTCGGCCCGCTTCTGGGAGGTGATGTCGGCGATGGTCCCGACCAGGCCGCCGGCGAAGTGCCCCTGCGCCGCCAGGTGCCGGGCGCTGACCAGTCCCCAGAACTCCGTGCCGTCTGGGCGCACGAGGCGCCGCTCGACGCTGGCCACTCCGGGGATCGCGCCGCTGAGAAGCCACAGAACGTGCGCCCGGGCTTCCTCGCGCTGGTCGAGGTGAACGAGCGAAAGGTACTCGCGGCCGACGAGCAGCTCCGGCTCGCACTCGAAGAGCTCGGCCATGCGCCGGTTGACCAGCGTCATGCGCCCCTCGGCATCGGTGATGAAGATACCGGCGGTCGAGACGTCGAAGATCGTCCGCAGGCGCTCCTCGCTCACTTGCAGGGCGTGCGTCGCCTGCACGCGGGCAGTCACATCCATGAAGACGGCCACCATCTTCCCGGGCGAGGTCTGGAACGCGCGCAGCTCGTACACACCCGAGAGTCGGCTGTCCTCGTACTCGAAGTTCTCGCACGTCCAAGGCAGGCCGTCGACCGCCGCGGCACGGTAACGGTCCGGTATCTCGGTCGCTGCAAGGGGGGGGAACGCTTCCTCCAGGCGCTTGCCGATGAGCGCCGCGCAGCGGATGCCGAGGAGGTCGTCGGCGGCCGCGTTGACGTCGGTCAGGACCAGCCCGCCATCGTCATGCAACTCGTAGAAGAGCATTCCCATCGGCGAGTTCTGCACCAGCCGCCGGTAGACCGCCTCACCCTCGCGGGCGGCGTCCTCCGCCCGCCGGCGGTCGGTGATGTCCGCATTGGCGCCGGACATGCGTAGCGGCCGTCCGTCAGCGTCGCTGGCCGTCACGCGTCCGCGGCACAGGATCCAGCGCGTGGTGCCGTCCGCCGCTCGCGCGCGATACTCAACCTCGAAGCTGCCCCGCTCGACCTGCGCCTGACGAATCCGCTGCCTGACGAGGGAGACGTCCTCGTCAACGATGAGCCGCTCCCACGACTCGATCCCCTGCGTTGAGCCGTCCGGGTGCAGGCCCAGCATTGCGAACCAGCGCGGACTCTGGTAGAGCACGTCGGCCTCGATGTCCCAGTCCCAGATCGCGTCACTGGTCGCCTCGAG
>CAADGM010000092.1 GCA_900696535.1 uncultured Planctomycetota bacterium | reverse complement strand
TCGTCGGGTAGGTCGATACCGGCGAGCCGGGGCGGATCGTCGGCATCGGGATCCTCGATCGGACTCTCGCCGCGGTAGCGCGTCTCCCACATCTGCTGGTGGCACCAATAACGACTGGCGTAGTGGTCGAAGTCGTACTTGGCGTCCACCACCAGGTCGCTGCCGAACAGGATTCGGTCCGCGTGACGGATCATCAGTTGGCGTACGAGGCTCGGCTGTCGCGCCACGCCGCGGATGATCCACTTGGTCGCGCTCGTATCCAGGAAGTAGTTCGGGTAGCGCTCCAGGAGCCGGTTGAGAAACTCGGGCTCCTCGATCGAACCGCCCATGTGGGCGCCGATGACCGTTCGCGGGGCGACGCGCTCGAGCAGCCACTCGAGCTGCGGATACTGGTCGCGCTTCGTTCCGAACACGGACGCATTGCCGTACTTGCCGCCCGGCCGCCACCACTCGCTCGGGTCGCCGATGTGCGTCATGAAGTGGTAGCCCAGGTCGAGCGCGTGGCGGATGACCGGCTCAAAGAACGAATCCATTAGCGTCAGGCCGTGCCGCTCGCGCATGGGCGGAGCCATCCAGAACTTCATCCGCGTGGCGCCCAGCTCGCGGAACGTCTCCAGGTCGCGCAGCCACTGCGTCCGAAATGCATCCTCGCTCGACATGCTTCGCCAGCGCGGCACCGCGATGAAGTCGATCCGCTCGCCGTAGCGCGCCTTGAGGCCCGCGGCCTGCTCGACCGGCGACATGCTGACCACCCGCGTCAGCCCGTACAGCGAAAACGCCTCGAAGAACGTGTCCGTCGTCGCGCAGTCGTAAACGTGCGCATGCACGTCGACGATCCGCCCCGCGATGCGCCGCGGGGGCGCGGCTCGATAGTCCAGGCCCAGGCGGTTCGCCGGCGGTCGCTCGGCGGCCCCGGGGGCTTGGCTGTCGTGACTCATGGGCAGGCCCTCGCGTCTCGGTCCGCACAGCTTCCGCTTGTGTCGGCGCCAATTGAAAAGATAATACGCGCCGACATGTTCCGCCGCTTCCGGCACAAGCTGCTGCTCTACCTCCAGGCCGGGATCCTCCTCAGCGGGGCGGTCGGCGTCGCCCTGTACCCCGCCGCCTGGCAGGCCATCCTGATCGCCACGCTGGGCTCGTCGCTGACGGCACACGTCTGCCACCGCATCGCCCGGCAGTATCTGCATACGACGCTCGGACGGCTCCGGCACGTCGCCGAGGACATCGGGCGGGGCGCCTCCGCCGACGCGCTCCAGACGCAGCCGGGCGACGACATGTACAAGCTCAACCGGGCGATACAGCTCGTGGCCGCCCGGCTGGCAACGGCCGCCCGGGAGGAACGCCGTCTGCACGACGAGCTGCGCCGCCGCGAGCGGCTCGCCTTCCTGGGCGAGCTGGCCGCGAGCGTGGCCCACGAGGTCAACAATCCGCTCGATGGCGTGCAGAACTGCGTCCGCATCCTGCGCCGCGCGCAGGGCGACCCACGCCGCGCGGCCGAAATGCTCGACCTTATCGAGGGCGGCCTCGAGCGGATCGAGCTGATCGTGCGGCGACTGCTGACGCTGGCGCGCGAGCACGTCATCCGCCCGACGCCCACCTCGCTGGCGAGCGTCATCGACGGCGCCCTTACCGTGGTCGGTGCCAAGCTCGAGAGTCACTGCGTACGCCTCGAACGGAACTACCTGCCCGCGGGGCAGGACGTGGCACCGGTTGATCGCCCCCTGCTCGAAGGCGTGTTCGTCAATCTTGCCCTGAACGCCCTCGACAGCATGCCGGCCGGGGGCGAGCTGAGCTTCTCGGTCCGCCGGGACCCCCGCCCGGCCCGCGCCGACGGTGACGCGCCCGGCGTCGACCTCTGTGTGGACGTGGCTGACAGCGGCGACGGCATCGCCCCCGACGTCGTGCCGCACATCTTCGAACCGTTCTTCACCACCAAAACGGGCGGGAAGGGTACCGGCCTCGGCCTGGCCCTCGCCGCCCGAATCGTCGATGCGCATCGCGGCGTCATCACCGTCGCGCCGCGTGGTGGCGGCGGCTCGGTCTTCACGGTTCGCCTGCCGGCCTGCGCTGCCGATGAAGTGCCGGCAGCCGAAAGTTCCACAGTCCAGCCCGCGTCGGTGGCGTGAGGCAATCTGCGTGCATCCGTGCTGTCGGACCGCCGCGTCCGACGAGTAGCGCCGGACCTCGGCGTCCGGCGCCCTAGCAGCGAGCGGCGCCGGGGATCCGCGTCCGGCGCATCAATCGGGGCATGCACTCATCGTCGGACATGGACGTCCGGCGTTACGGTCAGCGAGGGGATGCAGGATGAAGCTCAAGCGAACAGCTCGGCGATCTTCGCTCCCGGTTCGGGTGCGCGCAGGAGCGTTTCGCCGATGAGCAGGGCCCGAGCCCCGGCGCGGTGCAGCCGCTCGACGTCGTCGCGCGTCTGGATACCGCTCTCGGCCACCAGCGCCGCCCCGCGCGGTGCCAGGGGGGCAAGCCGCTCGAAGTTGGCCAGGTCCGTGCACTGGCGACGGAGATCCCGGTTGTTGATGCCCAGCAGGACACCCGCGGGAAGATTCGGCAGCCGCGCGGAGACCTCGCGCAGCCGAGCCTCGTCGTGGACCTCAAGCAGGACGCCCAATTCAAGGCGGCGCGCCAGCTCCAGGAGCGTGAGCAGCACGCCGATTTCGAGCGCTTCGGCGATCAGCAGCACCGCATCGGCGCCTTGGGCCCGGCTCTCGTGCACCTGGTACGCATCGACGATGAAGTCCTTGCGCAGCACCGGCAGATCGACTGCCGCCCTCACGAGCGCGATGTGCTCACCGGCCCCGCCGAAGTAGCGCTCGTCCGTGAGCACGCTCAGGGCGGCCGCCCCGGCGGCCGCGTACTGGCGGGCAATCGCGACCGGCTCGTAGTCGGTGCGAAGCAGTCCCGCGGACGGGCTCGAGCGCTTCATTTCGGCGATCAGGCGAGGACGCGTCGATTCCGGCGGCGCGACCGCGGCGCAGAAATCCCGCCGCGCCACCCGGTACATTGCCAGGCCGCGCAGCACTTCCAGCGGGCGCGCCGCGCGGCGTGCGGCGACGTCCTGCCGCTTGTGCTCGAGAATCTCGTCAAGAACGCTGCTCAAAGTTGCGCCAGCCTGGCTTCGCAGGCCCCGTGGTTAGTGTACTGCTTCCGAAACACCGTGGCGCGTCTGTGCGCCGAGGGGCGAAGCATCTGCGAGCAGTGGGGCAGGCGTCCCTGCCTGCCGGCGGGCACGGAGGCCCGCCCCACTGGGCCGGAGAAGTCGCAGTGCTTGCGTGGCAGCACACTGGTCTGGGATGCCGCGCGCGGCGCGCCCGTCAGGGCTGGAGCGCCGCGGCGTTGGTTGCGTCGCGCGTTACTCGCGGCCATGCTAGCGAGCGTGCTCTGGGCGCTTCAAGCATTCGACCTCGCTCTGCTGGTGGCGGGCGGTGTGATCGGCCTGGTCTACTGGCGAAACGCGCGCCGCTCCGCCCGGGCCGGCGCTGCTCTGCTGGCAACAAGCGCAGCCGCGGCCCGTCCCGGCCTGGTCCTGGGCTTCACGTGCCTCGGGCTGTATTACGTGGCCCAACTCATGGCGATCGGCACCGTCACCATCTGGTACCCGGCCAGTCAAGTGGAGCAGCCGGCCAGCCCCGCCTGGTATACGGCCAACCTGGCCACGGACGGCGCCAAGCTCGTTGCCGCAATGGTCTTCGCGGCCCTGTTGGCTCCACGCCCCGTGCGCCTGGAGCGCGGCGCCGCAGCGCGGGTAGTCGGCATGTCGGCGGCGGGCGCATGGCGCTACGTCCTCGGCGGCACGCTCACGATTCTCGCCGCCACCACCGCCATCCTTGCGATCGTACACCCCGTCCTTAAGTCGGCCGGCTGGGACGTACCGGAGCACCCCGTGCTCATCGCCCTGCGAGAGGGAACGCTGCCCGCGGCGGCCGTGGCGCAGCTCGCCTTCGGCGCGCTCGTAGTGGCGCCGCTGGTCGAGGAACTCCTGTTTCGCGGCGTGCTGCTCGGCGGCGTCCTGCGGGCGACGCGTGACCCGGCCGTGGCGATCGTCGCAACCGGCGTCGCATTCGGCCTCGTGCACGCCTTCCAGCCCCAGGCCGTCGCGCCCCTGGCCGTCATGGGAATGATGCTCGCGTACGTTCGCCTGCGGACCGGCGTTCTGTGGCCGTGCGTCCTGGTCCACACGCTCTTCAACGGGCGCACGATCGGCTACACGCTGCTGGGCGTGCCAATTGAGTAGGCTGCCTGCGGCTGAAGCGGGGGGCGACTTGATCGGACCGGCCCGCGACGTACTATATTGACCCATGGCAGACGCGCACGCCGACAAGATCGTGGGCCAGGCGCTGGCCTTCGACGACATCCTCCTGGTTCCCCGCCGCGCCAGTTTTCACCCCCGCGAGACCGACGTCAGCACGCAACTGACGCGCAACATCCGCATCAACATCCCCCTCGTCAGTTCGCCGATGGACACCGTCACCGAGAGCGCCCTGGCCATCGCGCTGGCCCAGGAGGGCGGCATCGGGATCATCCATCGCAATCTGCCGATCGACACCCAGACCCGCGAGGTCCACAAGGTCAAGCGCTCCGAAAGTGGCGTCATTCTCGATCCCGTCACGCTCCGCCCCGACGACTCCGTCGGCCGGGCCAAGGAGATCATGCGGCTGCACAACGTCAGCGGCGTCCCCATCACGCGGCCGGACGGCGTGCTGGTCGGCATCATCACCCGCCGCGACATGAAGTACCTCGAGGCAGGCGACAAGCGCATCGCCGACGTGATGACCAAGGACAAGCTGGTCACGGCGCCGCCGCACACCACGCTGGACGAGGCCGAGGCCATCCTGATGCGGGCCAAGGTCGAGAAGCTGCTGCTGGTGGACGATCGCGGAAAGTTGGCCGGGCTGATCACCATCCGTGACATCGAGCGCTCGCGCGTCTATCCGCAGCGGTGCTCGGACGCGCGCGGGCGCTTGCGGGTCGGGGCCGCGATCGGCGTGTTCGATTACGAGCGGGCCGAGCAGCTCATCGCGGCTGACGTGGACGTGATCGTGGTGGACACGGCCCACGGGCACAGCGACAACGTCATCGAGACCGTCCGAACGCTGAAGAAGCAGCACCGCATCGAGGTCATCGCCGGCAACGTCTGCACCGCCGAGGGCGTCCGGGACCTGGTCGACGCGGGGGCCGACGCGGTCAAGGTGGGCGTCGGCCCGGGCTCGATCTGTACGACCCGCATCGTGGCCGGGGCGGGCGTGCCCCAGGCCACCGCCATCCTCAACTGCGTCGGCGTTGCCGACGTGCCGATCATCGCTGACGGCGGCATCCGCTACAGCGGCGACATCGTCAAGGCGCTCGGCCTGGGGGCCCAGGCGGTCATGATCGGCTCGCTGTTCGCCGGCATGGACGAGTCGCCCGGCCAGCTCGTGCTCTGGAAAGGACGCCGGTTCAAGGAGTACCGCGGGATGGGCTCGATCGCGGCGATGGAGCGCGGCTCGGCCGACCGCTATGCCCAGTCGGCCGACCAGCCCCGCAAGCTCGTCCCCGAGGGCGTGGAGGCCCGTGTGCCCTACCGTGGGCGGCTCAGCGAGTACGTCTTCCAGCTTGTTGGCGGCCTGCGGCAGGGTATGGGATACTGTGGCGTGCGGACGGTCGCCGAATTGGGCCAGTTGGCCCGCTTCGTGCGCGTGACGACTGCCGGTGTCGCCGAGTCGCATCCGCACGACGTGATGATTACGAAAGAGCCGACCAATTATGCGATCGACTACAACCTCGAAGAGTAGCGCGCGCCGCGCGCTCGCCTCGCCCCACGCCTTGCACGGCGCTCGGCCGGCCGACTGGGTACGCCGCGCGGGCTTCGCCCTGGCGCTGTTGGGTGTCGGCGTGGCGGGCTGTGCCTATGTGCCGAACTACTTCAAAGAGGACGGCCCCGCGACCACCATGAGCTGGGACTCCCCGTCCGCCGCCGATGTCAAGGCCCGCTACCAGCCCACGCCGGTCGTGGCCCGGACTGGCGAGCCGCAGACGCTGGCGCCAAAGGACGGCGTCGTACGTCACTTCCCCGTGTACTTCGAGAATCCCTTCGTCGACAAGGGCCACGGCCGAACGGACGAGACGCACCCGCTCGATGTCTACCGCGGCGGCTGGGAGGACTTCGTCGCGGCCCCCTACGACTTCGCCCGCTTCCATGTGAACTGGGTCGGGCTGCCGGTGAGCTTCATCGTCACACCGCCCGTGACCGTCCAGGAGAGCGATGGCGAGCTGAGCCGGCAACTGCTCGGCTACGACCACGACGCCGAGTCGGTCGGTTACATCTGGGATGACCCGAGCGAACTGCGGCCGATTCTCGCGCAGCGTGAGAAGAGCAACGACGCACGCGCGGACAAGCCGGCCGGACCGGCGCCCGAGACCGCCGCGCCGAGCAGCCCCCCGAGCCCGAGCACACCCGCGCGAGTGGGCGAGTTGACCCCCGTACAGCCCCAGTAGCCCCGGACGGCGCGCGCCTCAATCCAAACCGCGAGCGCCAGTGAGCGGCCGCGGCCTGTCGATGGCCCGCGATGCACTGCGCAGCGCAGCCCGGCCGCGCGTTCCACGCTCGTGCAGTTTACAAAAAGCAACCCGCCGGCGCCTTGCGGAGGCCGGCGGGTCGTATCGTGTTCGGCTGCAGTAGGGGCAGCCACGTTCGCTGCTTGCTGCAGCCTACGGTTTATCACCCTTCACGGATCACCTCCTTTCTCAACGGGCACGTCCCAGTCGGCCGCTGGTGATCCACAGGCCGACCGGCTTAGACCCGCCCGCGGCCGTCGCCGCGGACACGCCACGCCGGCGTGCAACCGGCGTGAAGACCGCCTCACCGCGCTGGCCCGCCCGAGCCATCTTTCGGGCTGGGCTGATCGCGCCGCTCGGCGTTCCACCCTAATTATTCCATGTCCGCTGCCACGGTCAAGGTCTCTTGACAGGAAATACTCCCGCCAAGAGCGGACGACCGCCGAGACACGGGCCGGAACACGCGGCCGAGCATCCTCCGCCGGGGCCGCGCTACCGGCGCGCGCCCACGCGCAGAACGTGCAGCCGCGCGCCGTCCGTGGTCGCAAGCTCGAGCGCGTCCTCAAGCCTCGGTCCCAGCTCTGGGTCGGCCCGCAACCGGCCGAGCAAGACCTCGTTGCCTCGCCGCTCGAATCCAGGCCCGGTCTCCAGGGCGAAATAGCCGCCATCCAGTCCCACCAGGCGGCGTTGCACGTCCTCGAAGTCCTCGGCGTCCTCCGACCACGGCTCCCAGCGCATGTCGAGGTAATAGGCGATGCGCTTCTGGCTCGCTCCGCTCACCAGCAGGCGACCTGCCGGCTGTTCCGTCTCACTGAGGCGTGCGACCGCGACCGCCAGGTGGGCATCCCGCGCGTTGGGCGTGCGCAGCGCATACGGGAGCAGAGGCCCGCACACCAAGGCCGCTGCCAGGAGCCCGATCCACGCCGACTGCCTCTCCACTGCCAACTGCGCGAGCCGGGCGACGAACATCGCGGCCAGCGGCGTAAGCAGAGCGACGATGACAAGCGTGTGCCGCGTAGCGAGGTACCCGTAGCGATCCAGCAGCAGCGTCGTCAGCCCGAGGTGCCCCACCGCGCAGAGCAAGACGACCACAAGCGCCGGGTGGCGCCAGCGCGAGCGCAGGTTCAGCAGTGGCAGCACGGCCAGGAGTGGGATGACCACCCGGCCGGCGCGGAGGGTCTTGTACGCGGCGTACGGCAGCAGGGCGTACCAGCCGAAATCGTGCGTTTCGAGCTTGGCGAGAGCGGAGCTGGCCCTCATCCCCCCGCCCTCCCAGGGAGGGGCCGGGGGAGGGTGAGATCCGCCGACTGAGTTGGCACGCCTACTCCCAAGCTCTCGGATATCCGCGTTCCCGGAGCGCTCCAAGACGGGAGGCGGCAGGGTACCCGGCAATGAGGCGCTTGCGCCGTCGGCCGGCATCCAGGGCTCCGCGGCCGCGGTCTCGTGCTCGAGCCAGTGCAGCGGGTCCTTCTTGGTGGAGATGCGGCCGGTGACTGCCCAGTACGGGCCGGCCACGACGACGAAGCCGACCGCGATCGCCGCGGCGCAGGCCAGTCTCGTGCGGAAGTGCGTCGGGCCGCGACCGAGACCGAGCGCGAGCATCGCTGCGGCCGCAGGCAGGAACCCTTCCTGCCGCGTGAGGAACGCGAAGCCGGCCAGGGCGCCGCCGCCGATCGCGGCGGACAGCGTGTCGAGCCGTCCGAGCACAAGGACGGCGGCAAGGTACAGAGCGAGGTGGGTCTGGTCGGACATGACGTCCGCAGACAAGCCTACGTTCAGGTCGAGCAATCCAGCCAGGAGCATGGCGACAAGGGTCGCGAGCCGCGCGTCGATGGGCAGTTCGAGCCTGCGAACAAGTGTTGAGGCCAAGGCCCCGCTGAGCACCACCACGGCCAGCCCGGAGAGCCAGGCAACGGCCTGCCCGCAGCGCTGCCAGAGGAGAGGCGTCGGCTCGGCGCCCACGAGTTCGGCCAGCCGCGCCACGCCGAGAATCAGCGTCGGGAAGAGCGGATGCTGCTGGGCCTGCGGATCGCGCAGGTAGGCGGGACCGACGCGCCCAAGGTCGCGGGCGTACCAGCAGAAGACGACCCCGTCACGGGACATCACCGGCATGGCCGCCGCGTGGTAGAGACGGAGCGCGCCACTCGCGACCAGGATCAGGCCCGCCGCGAGCAGGAACGCACTCCGCCCCATCGCGACGAGGTCTGTGCGCCCGGGCGCAGAGGGAAGCACGCGGCCTGCCGGTCTCGGGTCGGCACGCCAGCCGGACGTCATGAGGCCGCGGGCGGCGCGACCGGTGCCGCGGCGTTGGTCCCCATGACGAGCCGTACCAGCTCGACCGCGTTCCGCGTGCCGGTCTTCTGGAGGACGCGCTTGCGGTGGACCTCGACGGTCTTCTCAGAGATTCCCAGGCGGGCCGCGATCTGCTTGTTGGCCAGCCCGGAGAAGATGCACTCCATGACCTCGCGTTCGCGGCGGGTCAGTTTGCGCAGCCGCATCTCGGCCATCTCGCGGTCGACGCGCGTGTGCCGCCGCTCCGCGTCGAGCTTGATCGCGCCCCGAATCCGCTCGAGCAGCACCTGGTCGTTGACGGGCTTCTCGAGGAAATCGAGCGCGCCGCCCTTGACCGCCTTGACGGCCAGGGGCACATCGCCGTGGCCGGTGATGATGATGATCGGGGGCGGATCACCGATCTCGGCCAGCCGGGACTGGAGCTCGATTCCGCTCATCCCCTTCATGCGGATGTCGACGACCAGGCACCCCGGGGCCTGGGGATCGTACTGCTCGAGGAAGGCCTCCGCCGAGTGAAACGTGCGAACACGGAATCCCTCCCCCTCAAGCAGCCAGTGGAGGGACTCGCAAAGGGCAACGTCGTCGTCAATCACAAAGACGTTCGGCTCAGGATCCGACATGGCTCACCTCCCGCGCGGGAATCGGAAGCGTGAATTCGACCCGGGTGCCCTGGGGCTCAGCCGCTACGACCTGGAGCGTACCCTCGTGGGCTTCGACAATCGAGCGGCTGATCGAGAGACCCAGGCCCGTGCCGCCGGGCTTGGTCGTGAAGAAGGGCTCGAAGACGCGAGCGGCGACCTCGGCGCGCAGGCCCGGGCCGGTGTCCGTCACGCTGACGTGAAGGAAACCGTCCGACTCGCGGCGCGTCGTGATCCGCAGTCGTCGCCGGTGCGGCGGCAGGTCGCGCATCGCCTCCACGCCGTTGCGGATCAGATTGAGAACCACCTGCTCGATCTGGATGCTGTCTACGACAACGCTCGGCAGGTCCGGCGTGAGATCGAGCTCGAGGGTCACGTGGTTCTGGCGCGCCAGCGGCTCGGCCAGCGTCAGCGCGTCGCGAACGATCGTGTTGACGTCCGCCGGGCCGCGAACCGGGGCCGTGTTGCGGACGAAGGCCTTGATGCGGCGAATGAACTCGGCGGCCCGCTCGGCTTGCGTGGCGATCTTCTGAAGCGCCTCCCGGGTCTCGTTCAGTCCCCAGGCGCCGGACCCGACGCGGGCCAGGCAGCCGCGGGCATAGTAGAGGATCGCCGAGAGTGGCTGGGCCAGCTCGTGCGCCAGGCCCGAGGCCATCTCGCCGACCGTGCTGACCCGCGAGACGTGGGCCATCTGCTCGTGGTGCTGACGGGCCATCTCCTCGGCCGACTTGCGGTCGGAGATGTCCAGGTGGGTCCCGGTCATGCGCACGGGCCGGCCGCTGTCGTCGCGCTCGACGACCCGGCCGCTGGCCAGCACCCACTTCCACTCCCCGTTCTTGCATCGCAGCCGATGCTCGACCTCGTAGTAGGGGTCGCGGCCTTCGTGGTGCTCGCGGAGTACAGCAAGGACGCGCGGCTTGTCGTCCGGATGGACGAGGGTCTCCCACGTCAGGTAGTGGGGCGCCAGCTCGCCGGGCTTGTAGCCCAGCATCGTGACCCAGCGATCGCTGTAGTTCACCTCGCCGGTCGCGACGTTCCAGTCCCACACGCCCAGGTCAGCCCCGAGGATGGCGAGTTGCAGGCGCTGCTGCGTATCGAGCAGCGCCATCTCGGTGCGCTTCCGGTCGGTGATGTCCAGGGCAGCGCCGAGCGAGGCCACCCGGTTCTCGTAGTCGATGAGCGAAGTGGAGAGGTCGAGCCAGCGCGCCTCACCCGTCCGCGAGACGACGCACACCTCGTAGCGCGCCGGGGCCGGCTGGCCGGCCTGGCGGGCCGCCAGGCGCGACCGGACGATCTCGCGCATGTCCGGATGAACGAACTCCAGCACCGACGCCCCCAGCAGCGACTCGACCGGGCAGGCGAGGATCTCGGCGGCGGCCTGGTTTACGTAGCAGATGCGCTCCCCCTGGACGATCGTGACTGGCGCCGGAATCGTGTCCGCCAGTGTGCGGAAGAGCCGCTCGCTGGCCTGGAGTGCGCCGCGGGCCAGGATGCGCGCCAGCGCGCCACCCAGCCGCGCCGCCAGGGCCTCAAGCGTGTCGCGCGACATCTCCGGCAGTTCCGCGAGATGACGCGAGCCGACGTTGAGGCACGCCAGAAATCGCCCTTCGTGAAGAACCGGAATGCTCGCCACGCAGCGCAGCTCCTCCTCACGCATCAGGCTGGTGTCAAGATCGAGCGAATCAACCTGCCGATATACCGGCAGCCCGGCGCGAATCTGGACGAACTCAGGTGAATCTCTGTGCACGCGCGCGTAGTGCTCGACAAAGCGCGGCTTGATCCCCTGCCACGCCCTCAGCACCAGGTCGCCCGTGGCCTCTTCGACAACGTAGATGCCGCCCGCGTCGATGCTGTCGATCCGCAGCGCGGCCTCCAGAATCAGCCGCAGGGCTTCATCGACATCGGTCGCCTCCATCAGGGCGATGCCCAGGTCACGCTGGATTCTGAGGTTCTTGTTGGCTTGCGAAAGCTCCGCCGTCCGCTGTGCGACCAGCCGCTCAAGCTGCTCCTCGTGACGCCGCAACTCCTCTTCGGCCCGGCGATGCTCGCAGGACTCGATCAATGCCCCCTCGAGGCCAACCAGCCGCCCGTCTTCGTCAACACGGCCGCGCACGACCTCGCACACCCAGCAGGTTGAGCCGTCACTCCGACGGGCCTCGCTCTGGATGCGCATCGGCCGGCCGTCCGAGCTCTGCACCTGGGCCAGCAAGTCACGTCGCTGCTGCGGGTCGACGAAAAGCGCGCGCGAACCGGCCGCGAGCAGTGCCTCTGGCGCGTCGTAGCCAAACGCGCGCGCCAGGGCCGGGTTGACGTAGCGGAACTCGCCGTCGGGTGTTGCGGTATACAAGCCCACCGGGAGCGCGTCGAGAATCGGGAGCACGCCGTCCTTGCCGGCTGCTTCCGGTTCCCGTACCCCCAAACCCTTCGCCGCCGGAGAAGTGCTGCGCATGGCGTAGGCCACCGGACAAAGTCCGGACCTCCAACGTCACGTATAACGCGGCGGTCGGCTCAAGCCAAGACTTACCAGGGGCGGGGGCGCGGATTCGTCGTGCGCGCACGTATGCGACGGGAGCCACGCACGCCCCCTCGGTGAAGCGCCTTCGCGAGGCTCTCTACCGTCTTACCCGCATAGCCGCATCGTTATCGGCATTCCGTGCCGATCAGCGCGACGAACGGGTCAATGTCGTCGAACGTGACGCCGCCGTCCTCGTTGCAGTCGGCGTTGAGCCAGGCGCAATCCGGGTACTGCGCCGCATACGCGGCCTGACCCTGCAAGGCGAGTACGAAGGCGTCAATGTCGTCGAAGCTCACGGCGCCATCGCAGTTCGTGTCGCCCGTGCAGCCTGCCGGGCTCGCGGTGTACGACCCAGCGCCGCTTCCAGTGAACGTCTCGCCGTACGAGTTGCTGGTGACGCCGGCTGAGAGCGGATACGTCCCCGGCACGGCGGCGGCCTGCACGGTCCAGTTGGCAATCCCGCTCTGCCCGGCCAGGATCGTGCCCAGCGGGGCCGGGTTCGCACCGCCGATCACGCTCGCTCCCGACAGGGTGACGCTGACCGCGTGCGCGGCCAGGTCGCCCGCGTTCTGCACCGTCACGGACACGTTGAATGCGCTGCCGGGCAGCACGGCGAACGGGACCGTGAACGTCGGAGCGAACGCCGGGCCCGTGGCCGCGACGAAGTTCTCCTGGGTGGCCAGGGCAAAGTCCTCGGACGCGATGTCCGGGTCGAACTGGCCGGTGGCCTCGACCTTCAGCACGACGAAGGCGTCGGCGTTGACGTGGAGCTGCTCAACGTTGTCGATCGCCGACGTGGACGAGGCAACGAGCGTGTTGTCGAACTCGCGGTAGGCGAACAGGTCGAGATTACTCAGGGCCTCGATCTGCGTCGGGAAGGTGGCGCCGTTGTACGCGACGTGGCGCTGCCAGACCAGCGTGGCCCGCTCGTGGGTGAACATCTGCCCGGCGTAGAGCCGGAAGTCTGCGTTCTCCGGTGCGGCGGGCACGGAGTCGAGGAACACGTTGAGTGCGTGCAGGTATGCGTTGCCCAGGTTCAGGTAGCCCCAGCCGTAGCGCCGATTCCACAGCGAGCCGTTGACGAAGGCGTCGTCCGCAGTGGTGCTGGTGCCGTTGTCCGTCATGGCATCGGTCGTGTTGAGGAGCACGGCCTTCGCGCCCATGGCGCTGGTGTTGCCCATGTCCCAGAGCAGCACGACGGCGCCGCCGACGTGCGGCGCCGCGGCGCTCGTGCCGCCGATGTTCTGGAAGCCGCCCGACGGATACGTGGACATCGAGTTCGTGCCCGGGGCGCACAGGTCGGGCTTCTTTCGTCCCGCGACCGTGGGCCCGACGCTGCTGCTCGTCTCGGTTCGGTCGTCAGCGCGGGAGACGGTGTTGAAGTCGTTGATGTTGCCGACGGCCATCAGGTTGTAGGCCGGCGCGGGCCGCGTGATGGTCAGCGACGACTGGCTGTAGCCGCCGTTGCCCGTGGACTTGGACACCATGAATCCGAAGGCGCTGATAGCGCCGTCGAAGAACTGATCGGTGGTCGTGTAGTCGGTGCCCGTGGCTGTTCCGTTGCCGAAGCTGTAATTGACGTTCTCCGGCTCGCCCGTGCCCGCGATGTAGTTCATGCCTGGCATGGACGTGTTGATGTCGCCAGCGAGCGCCACGACGATCTTGTCGCAGCCGAAGGCCATGCCGCGATAGAGCGTGTCGGTGGAGGCGAGGATGCCGGCGATGCCCGTGCCGTGCGAACCGGTATCGTTGACGCCCATGTTGCTGAGGAAGGGATGCGTGTTCAGCGCGGTGTGACTCTGCTGCACGCCGGTGTCGAGCACGCCCACGTCATGCACGCCGCCGGTAATTCCGTTGGCCCAGAAGCCCGTAGTCAGGCCCAGCGAGACGCGCTGTACGTCCAGCTCCGGCTCGCCGGGGCGGTTCAGGTCGATCTGCGCGACGAGCGGGTGCGCCGCGAGGTCAGCCACGGCCCGCGCCGGCAGGCGGGCGCCGACCGCGCTGAGCACCGCCATCCGCGCGTACACCGTCCCGCCGAGGTGCGCGATGTAGACAGCCACGGCGTCCTGGTCCGGGGTCACCGCCGCCTCGATATCCGCGTGAAGTGCCGCACGCTCCTGTCGCGCCAGCTCGTCGCGCAACTCCGCCAGTGCCCGCCGGGCCTGGAGCTGCTCCGCCGAGAGCGGCGTCGGGCGATACTCGCGCTCCTCGGCCGGTGTCAGAGAATCGCGCGGCAGGCTTTCCCGCGTGATCGCCTGGATGGCGGCCGTGAGGCCGTCGAGCTGCGCCGCCGAACGCGCGCGCGAGGCCCGTGCCAAGGCCGCGGCCGGCTGCGGACGAAGCAGGATGGTCAGGTCCAGCTCGTCATCCGGCAGCGACCGGGCCAGAACATCCAGGAGGTCCGATGCGACAACCTGCGGCGGCTGGGCGGCGACGTGTGCCCGCAGTTCGTCCTGTGTGAACCAGCGCTGCCCGTCGAAGTAGAGCTGGTGCTCGCCGTCGTCGGTGCGGACCACCTGGACGTGGTACGCCCGTCCGTTGAACTCGACGAACGGTGTGGGCACGGACGCGGCCGCGGCGAATGCCCCTGTGCAGGTCCAGACCAGGAGCGCAAGGCAACACCGCGCGGCGGAGCGATGGGTACGTGTCATGTGCAGACCTCAGCGCGTTGGCGGCGGGTTCACGTCGGCCGGTCGGGCTCACGCGAACGGCCGGTTCCGGGAACACCTGAGCACTGTAGCGTAGCCCCTCGCTTGGGGGCCGCCAACCGGAATTTTGCTCCCGCGAGCCGCCGCCCCGCGGTTTTCGAGACCCGGGTCGGCGAGTCATGCGTCCTTCCCAGGCCGCCACACGGAACGTGGGCGCTGAAAGTGTCGGACGAAGTGCCCCCCGAGGCGAGCTTCGCGCCCGCGGCCGATAGAATCATCCCGTACATGCGGGCCGTGGCAGACGCTCGTGGAGGAGCAACTCGATGAACACCCAGCGCGCGGTGCGAACGGCGACCGCAATGATGATGTTGACAGCCCTTATCGCCGGGTGCGGCCTCGAACTCCTGTTGCCGACGAACTCCAGGCCGATCGTCGACGGGACCGGATCAGGCGCGGACAAGGTGTACGAACTGGCCGGGCAGCGGTTCCGCGTCGAGGCCGTGGTCGAGAACCTGGAGATTCCCTGGTCCATCGCGTTCTGTGACTGCGGCGGATTCCTGTACTTCACGGAGCGGCCGGGGCGGCTGTCGGTCTTCAACCTCAGCACCCGGCGCACGGTCCTGGTCGCTGAGCTGACCGACGTCGCGCCCCCGATCCCGCGCAGCGAACGCGGGCTGATGGGCCTCGCGCTGTCGCCGAACTGGAGCCGCGACCACACGCTGTTCGTCAGCTATACGAGCGAGTTGGCCGACGGCAGCGTGCGCAACGTCATCGAGCCGTGGATCGTTGTCGGCGACCGGATCGAGCGCGGCGGCGGGCCGATCGTCGCGAACTTGCCGGCCGCGTTCGTCCACGAGGGGCTGGGCCTGGGTCTTGGCCCGGACGGCAAGCTGTACGCCTCGACCGGCGACGCCCTGCAGGCCGCCCGCGCGCAGGACGTCGACTACCTCGGCGGGAAGTTCCTGCGATTCAATCCCGACGGCTCGATTCCGGACGACAACCCCTTCCCCGGCTCGCCGGTCTGGTCGCTCGGGCATCGCAATCCGCAGGGTTTCGCCTGGCACCCCGCGCGGCCCGACCTGCTCATGGCGACCGAGCACGGGTCGAGCATTCTCCTGGACGGCACGGGCGGCGAGGACGAGATCAACCTGATCCGCCCGGGCGCGAACTACGGCTGGCCGCTCTACCGACGCGATGCGACGGCGCCTGGCTTCGAGGCTCCGCTATGGAACTCGGGCGACGAGTCGATCGCGCCGGCCGGCGCGACGTTTTGCACGGGGCGCCAGTTCCCCGCGTGGAGGAACGCGCTGCTCTTCGCCACGCTGCGCGGGGCGTCGCTCTTCGTGATTCGTTTCGACCCCGACGACCCCACGCGAATCGTCTCGGTCGACCGCGGACTCCAGAGCGAGTTCGGCCGGCTGCGGGCGATCCGTGAGGCGCCGGACGGCTCGATCTACCTGTCCACGAGCAATCGTGACGGCCGCGGCACACCGGCGGCCACCGACGATCGCATCCTGCGACTGGTGCCAGTCGAGTAGCTCAGCTTGCTCCGCAGCGTCGGACCTCCGCGCAGGTCTCTTTAGCGTCGGACCTCCGCGTCCGACGAGGAGTCAGAGGCGAATCCACCCTCGGATGCAGACGTCTGGTGCTACCACCTGCGGCAAGCCGCTGTAGACCGCGCGTCTCGGCCTCGCCTCTCGGCTCACTCGATCCGGATCTGGAGCTGCTTCGGCCAGCCGGAGACGCGCACCGCGCTGCGACCTTCGAGCAAGTCGAGGATTCGCTCGCCGATGAACTCGTCGCGCCAGCCGCGCAGCAGCGGCGGGCGCTCCTTGAGCCGCCCGGCGTGGAAGTCGAGCAGCTCGCGCAACCGCTGCGTCGAGCCCAGCAGCGGGAAGCTCAGCTTCTCGTCCTCGCAGATCACCTGCACGACCGCCGACAGCAGGTCCAGCAGGGCCACCTCCATCGGCGAGTCGTCCCGCTTCTCCGCTGGTCGGGGCCGCTCGTCCGGCGGCGCGGCCAGGGCCTCCTCGATCAGCGTGAGAATCTGCTTCACGATTGCCGGGTTGCGGGCTTGCGGGAAGCCGCGCAGGATTTCGAGGTCGCGCGGCTGCTGCGGCCGGCGGCGGGCAATCTCGATCAGGATGTCGTCCCGAATCAGGGCCCTGACGGGGCGGTTCTTCTGGCGGGCCCAGTCATCCCGCCAGAGGATCAGCTTCTCCAGCACCAGCAGGCCCAGGCCGTCGAGGCGGCCCGTGCCGCGGAGCCGCGCGGCCCGCTCCTGCGGCGGAAGCTTATAGAAGGCGGCCTGCTCGAAGCGGGCGAACTCTTCGCGCGCCCAAGCACTACGACCCGCGGCCGAGAGCTGCTCGGCGAGCACCGCGAAAAGCCGCGGCAGGTGCGCTACGTCGTCCGCCGCGTAGCGAACCTGCTCCGGCGTCAGCGGACGCCGCAGCCAGTCCGTCAGTGTGTGGCCCTTGGTCATGCGTTTGCCGAGGACCTGGCTGACGAGGCGCGCGAGGCTGAGGGGATAGCCGTGGCCCACGAAGCCCGCGGCGATTTGCACATCGAAGACGTTGCGCGGCAGGCGGCCGGTGCTTCGCTGGCAGACGTCAAAGTCCTCCTTGCCCGCGTGCACGATCGTCACCACGTCGGGGTCGGCGACCAGATCCCAGAACGGCGACAGGTCAAGCCCGGACGTGGGGTCGACCAGGACGACGCTGCTCGGCGTGCTGACCTGGACGAGACAGAGAATGGCGTCGTAGGTCTCGTCGCGAATGAACTCGGTATCGAACGCCAGGCACCGCGCGGCGCGCCATGCCTTGCAGTGGTCCTCAAGCGCGCCCTGAGTTGTTACAAGCTGGGTCTGGCGCATAGCCGCCGTCAAACGGGCCAGTAGCCGGATCACACGCGGGCCGCGACTCCCGTGTGCGCCGGTCCGCCGCGGCGATTATTCACGGAACCCATCCGGGCACAAGCGGCGGCGTGAGGGCGGGTATCGTCGGGGCGGCGGCGCGGGCAGGTTGCGCCGGCTGGCACCTTGTCGGCGAGGGGCGATCCGTGGGACGGGCGTCCGTGCCCTGCTCCGCAAGACGGACCGGGGTCGGCTTGACCCCGCAGGCACGCCCTTCGCACGCCAAGGGTCCGTGCCCTCCGTGGCACGCTGGCATCAATACTGAGCTGACGCCGTCACGTGTCTGTATCGGCGGACGCCCCCGCAAACCTGAAGGCAACGTGACGGCCCCGCGTCTGCCGCGCAGGCAATGCGCGGGTCGCGGGGCCGATTGCGAAGGCCTCACCCGTGGCCGTCCGGCTATGACGCGGTCCGGCTCACGGGAGATGCACGCTCAGGACTCGCCGATCTCGAGCCGGACGAACCGGTTGACCGTCAGGCCCTGCGCCGCCTCGCGGAGCACCTGCCCGACGGACTTCTTGTCGTCCTTCACGAACGGCTGCTCGACGAGGACGATCTCGCCGTACCACTTGTCGATCTTGCCGGCGACGATCTTCTCCTGAATCTGCGGGGGCTTGTCCTTGACCTGGTCCTGGGCCACGCGGCGCTCGGTCTCGACGAGGCTGGCGGGCACCTCCTCGCGGCGGGCACACATGGGCCGCATCGCGACGATGTGCATGCAGACGTCGTTGGCCAGCTCCGTCGGGCAAGGGCCGCTGAACTCGACGAGCACGCCCTTGCGCCCGTCGTGGTGAACGTAGTGCCCGTGGTGTCCACCGGCCACGCCGATGCGGCCGACGCGGATGTTCTCGCGGATCCGGTTGACCACGTCGTGGTAGAAGTGCTCGACGGTCTCGGTCGCGCCGGGCATGGGCTTGGGCATGATCGTGTCAGGCGTGGTGGCGCCCAGCGTCGCCGCGAGCTGCGCGATCGCCTGCCCGAGGCGGTTGAAGTCGGCTGTGTCGGCCACGGGCTGGGTCTCGCAGAGCAGCTCGACGAGCGCGGCCCGCGAGCCGTCGGCATGGAAGAACACGCGGCCCTGGCCGGTCTCGTTGCCGGCGCGCTTGCTGAGCTGGGCCAGGCCCTTCTTGCGCAGCAGCTCGATCGCCTTGGCCTCGTCCCCGCCGGCCTCCTCCAGGGCCTTCTTGCACTCCATCATCGGCAGACCGGTCTTCTCACGAAGCTGACGTACCACGTCGGCGGAAATACTCATCGGATCACTCCTCGCGTCGTTTCGGGGACGCCGGCGCTGCCGCGACAATCTCGCTGCTCGCGGCGCTCCAACGGCACCCGGCGGGTCGGGCTGGCGCGTCTACGGTTGCTCGGGAGCGGCCGCCGCGGGGGCCGCATCCTCGACGCGACCAACGGCGGGCGCGCCCTCGATCGGCACGCCGGCGGCCGCGGACTCGGCGACAGGCGCCTCGCGCTCGCCACGTCGGCCACCTGCGCCGCGGCGGCGGGGGCGAGCCTCCAATCCGCCGGCGGGGGCCTCGTGACCCTCGTGGGCCTCGCGCGGATCGGGACGGCCCTTGAGTCCTTCCTGGGCGGCCGCGGCCAACTCGCGCATGATGATCTGGATGCCGCGCATGGCGTCGTCGTTGCCCGGAATCGGCAGGTCGACCAGGTTCGGGTCGCTGTCCGAGTCGACCAGGCAGATCGTCGGTATGCCAAGCGAGCGGGCCTCGCGCAGGGCGTTCAACTCCTTGCGGACGTCGATCGCGACGAGCGCGCCGGGCAGGCGGTTCATCTTGCGGATGCCGCTCAAGTTCTTGCGAATCTTCTCGAGCTCACGGGTCAACGTGGCCTTCATCTTCTTCGAGTAGCCGGTCTCCCACTGCGGGCTGGCCACCAGCCCCTCCAGCTCCTCGAGGCGCTGCAACCGGGAGCGAATCGTGCGGAAGTTCGTCAGGGTCCCGCCCAGCCAGCGCTCCGTCACCCAGTGCTGCTGGCAACTGTCCGCGTGCTGCTGCACGATCTCGCGGGCCTGGCGCTTCGTGCCGACGAACAGCACGTCCTGGCCGTTGGCAACCAGCCGGCTGATGAACTTGCGCGCCCGCAGCAGGCCCCGCAGCGTCTCCCGGATGTCGATGATGTGGATCTTGTTCCGCTTGCCGTAGAGGAATGGCTGCATCTTCGGGTTCCACCGGCTGCACCGGTGGCCGAAGTGGATGCCCGCGTCGAGCATCTCGCGAACGAGTTCTGATGCCAAAGCGCACCTCGCCGCGTCCGCGGCGCGCGGACGCCAATCGTGCAGCCCCGTGGGCGCCCCCCGGGGCTTCTGTTCAATCGCTGGTTCCCGGGCGGCCCACCCTGGGCTCGCCACCGCCGCGGACGCCCAATCCGCAGAACCGTCACTATAGCCACCCCTCGCCACGCCGGCAAGGTTGGGCGGCGCACCCGCACCGGCTGCGCGGCCCCCGCCCCTGCCCTGCCGCGGCGCTCAACGCTCCGCGCACGGGGCTCCGATAGTAGGCACAGACAACCTGGCGGCCCCGCCCTGGCCGGGCGCGGTCCCGCTCGCCTCTGGTGCGCGCTTGGGCGACGTTCTCGACCAGTCCGAAATTGACGCCTTGCTGGCAGCCGTGGCCGCGGAGACGGCGCCGCCGCGGCCTGCGGCCGGCGCCGGCGAGCGCGGCGGCCCGCCGCGTCCTTCGCCCGCCGAGACCGCGCGGACCGACGTGACGCAGTACGACTTCAAGCGCCCCGAGCGGGTCAGCAAGGATCACATCCGCGCGCTGCACTCGATACACGACGGCTTCGCCCGCAATTTCGGCGCGACGCTGTCCGGGTTCCTGCGCACGATCATCGAGGTCCGCGTGGTCGGGGTCGAGCAGCTTACCTACAGCGAGTTCATCCACTCGCTGCCCAGCCCCACCTGCTTCGTGATCATCCAGGCCCCGCCGCTCGAAGGGCAGATGTGCCTGGAGCTCAGCCCGCTCATCGTCTACCCGATCATCGATCGCCTGCTGGGCGGCAGCAAGTCCGACCTGTACATCCCGCAGCGCCCCCTCACAACGATCGAGTGGCGCCTGATGTCGCGGCTCGTGAATCGCGCCCTGGAACACCTGGCCGAGGCGTGGCGCAACCTCGTGGACGCCAAGCTCGAGATCGTCGAGACCGAGAGCAACCCGCAACTCGTCCACATCGTCGCGCCGACCGAGGTGGTGGTCTTCATCACCTTCGAGATCAAGATGGGGCAGTGCGCGGGCACCATGAGCATCTGCGTGCCGTTCAACACCATCGAGTCCGTGCTGAGCAAGCTGACCACGCAGTCCTGGTTCGGCTACCGCAGCAAGGGCGCCAGCGACGACGAGCGCCGCCGCATCCGGCGAAGCCTGGGACGCTCGAAGGTGGCGCTCACGGCGTACCTCGGGCGGGCGACGCTCAAGGTGGGCGAACTGCGGTCGCTGCGCGTTGGTGACGTGATCGCGGTCGACAAACCGACCTCGGGCGAGTTGATCGTGCAGGTCGAGGGCCGCAACAAGTACGCGGGCACCCCCGGCCAACTGCGCGGGCGGCGCTGCGTCCGGCTCACGCGGACGGCAGCGACTGACGAGCCGCTCTGACGAACGGGCGTACCACAAAAGAAGAGGCCGACGAGTACGCTCGCCGGCCTCATGTCTTTCTGCGATGTCACGCCGTGCTGCGGCGTGCTGTAGGCGCCGACTACGGGCAGAACGAACCGATGGCGGCGACGAACGGATCGATGTCGTCGAAGTCGACGCTGCTGTTGCCGTCGACGTCGTTGTTCAGGTACGAGCAGGGCGGCTGCGTTCCGTACAGGGCGAAGTACTGGGCCGCCCAGGCCGACTCGCCACCCAGGGCCGCGACGAACAGGTCGATGTCGTCGAAGTCGACGTCGCCGTCGCAATCCGCGTCACCCGGGCAGATCGCCGGGCCGCTCGTGACGATGAAGCTGATCACCCCGCCGGCGATGTTGATGTCGTTGGTCGCGACCGCCTGCACCGGCGAGAAAGCCGGGGGCGAGTTGAGCGTCGTGATGACGTTGACGAGCGGGTTCTGGAGGCGGAACGTGTAGACGCCGGCCGTGCCCGGAGCGGCGAAGCTCCCAGAGGCGACGAGCTGTGGCTGAGCACCCTGACCGATGCCGCCCTCGGGGGTGAAGTCAGTGCCGATCGAGCCGCCCGGAGCGCCGAATGTATTCTGCGCACCGCCGAGCTGGATGAGGTTCTTCTGGTTGTCTGCGCCGCGCTGCACGCCGACGTAGCCGGTCGTGTTCCCACCTTCGCCGGGGTTGCTGATGCCGAGCGGGCGGCTGAAGCTGGCCATGGCGGCGGGCACGCTGTCGGCGTAGGGGATGTCGAACTTGGCGGGGTTGGCGGCGTCCTGTGCGAGGTCGACGCACACGAGCGCGAGGCCGGCGTTGTCACCGCTGGAGACGCCGACGAAGATGCTCCACGACACGGTCGCGCCCGCCTGGACCGAGGCCCCGTTCTGCGGCGAGGTCAGGGTGAGCGTCGCCGTGGGGGCGGCGAGGACTGTTGCAGAGAGAAGCAGGGCGGCGATGGCGACTTTGGCAAGCGCTTTCATGATTTCCTCTTCCTCCGATTCGAGATGCGAACCGTTGAACATTCTGCTGCGAGTCACATCGGCAGTATACCGCTCGGTCATGGGACGTAGAAGCCCTCTTATATAAAAGCGGGCGCTACCTCGAAGTCCCATAAACCCGGTTCCGTCCCTCTGCACACGAAGGATCGACGCTTTACGGGCAACTCGTCCCGATCGCGGCGACGAACGGATCAATGTCGTCGAAGTTAACCGTGTTGTCGCCGTTCACGTCGCCGTTCAGCCACGGGCAGTTCGGGTACGGCCAGCTCGGCTGACCCTGGAGAGCCTCGACGAACAGGTCTATATCGTCGAAATTCACGACGCCATCGCAGTTCATGTCGCCGGGGCACAGCGCGGGCGAGGTCGGCAGCGCCCAGAACCCGCCCACTAGCGTGTACGAGCCGCCTGACATTACCCCGGCATCGTGCTGGCCGATCGTGCCACCCAGCGAGTAGCTTCCGCCCGTGCTGAACATGGCGCCGCCGCCGTCGATCGTGTACCAGCTCAGGTCGAACGTGGCCGACGCGCTCGCGCCGCCCAGAGCGGCCACAGCCAAAGCCGCGAGCACCGCAACACGAGCACTGCTCCGGTCAATTCGCATAAGACACCATCTCCCTGCAAGGTCGCCCGAACGTGTAGCTGTCCAAGACAGTAGACAGCTTAGCAGCTCGTCTATCGAGAGCAACGAAAATCGCTTCCCCAGGGCGCCAAAATTCCGCCGCCAGTCGTCGCCTCCGCATGGCGCTCGGCGTTCGGATCAACCGCTCGTGCGGCCGACGGCCGTGCCTGTCTCGGGGGCGGCCTGGTGACCTGGGCGGCCGCGCAGCGCACGGATGCGGCCGGCGGGGTAAACTCGCGTGGGCTGCCCGGCGGGCGCCGCACGCCGAAGGCGGGTTTTCCCCGACTGCGTGCCGGCTGAACCGTCAGGTAGGCCACGGAGGCGCGATGGCGGACCTCTTCTACCGAACCGCGGGCGAGTCGCACGGGCGGGCCCTGACCGTCCTGGTCGAGGGGCTGCCGGCGGGTGTGCGCGTCGATGTCGCGCTCATCGACGCCGAGCTGCGCCGACGCCAGGGCGGCTACGGCCGCGGCGGGCGGATGAAGATCGAGAAGGACTCGGTGCAGGTGCTCAGCGGCGTGCGTCGCGGGGTGAGTACCGGCGCGCCGCTGGTCATGCAGATCGCCAACCGCGACTTTCGCATCGACGACGCGCCGCCAATTCACCGCCCGCGTCCGGGCCACGCCGACTTCGCCGGGGCGATGAAGTGGCTTACGACGGATTGCCGCGAGACGCTCGAGCGTGCTTCGGCCCGTGAGACGGCCTCCCGAGTCGCCGCGGGCGCGCTGGCCAAGTGCCTGCTGAGCGAGTTCGGCGTGCGCTGCGTGGGCTTCGTCGCGCAGGTCGGCAAGGCTCAGGCTGTCGTGCCCGAGGAATGGGCCGCGGACCGCATCGTCGCGCAGCGGGACAGCAACGAGCTGTACACGCCCGACGCGGCGGCGGCCGAGGCGATGGAGTCCGAGGTTCGCGCGGCCAAGATCGCCAAAGACACGATCGGTGGAATCGTCGAGGTGCGCGTGTACGGCGTTCCGCCGGGACTCGGGACCTGCGCGGCTTGGCAGGACAAGCTCGACGGGCGGCTCATGCAGGCCGTCGGATCCATCCAGGCCTTCAAGGGCGTGGAAATCGGGCTCGGGTTCGGCGTCGCCGCGCGGCCGGGGAGCCAGGTCAACGACGCGCT
>CAADGM010000091.1 GCA_900696535.1 uncultured Planctomycetota bacterium | reverse complement strand
CGATAAAGTGGGAAAGACCGATCACGGCCGCGCGGCGCGGATCGGGTTGCTGGCCCGTCACGTGAGTGGCGTCGAGCTGGATGGCTGAAGCTCCGAACAACCCGCGTACACCCGCAGCACCGACGGCCAGCGGCGCCGAGACGCTCGCAGGTCCACCGGCGCGGACGGGATCCCGCGCATCCGGGGGCGTCGAGGACATTGTCAGCCAGATTCGCGCCGAGCTCGCCGACATCAGCGCCTACGAGCTGGACCTTCGCCGCCGGGAGCAGGAATTCTCGGCCGAGCAGCGGCGCATGGAGGAAGCCGCCCGCGTCGCCGCGCGCGCGGAGGCCGAGATTCTGCGAACGCAGCTCGCGCGGCAGAAGGCGGCCCTGGCCGCGCGCGCGACCGAGCTGGTCGAGGAGCGCAAGCGCATCGAGGCCCGGGCGGTCGAGGTGCACCAGGCAGCCCAGCGCGTGCAGTCCCGCCAGATGGAGCTCGCGCGCCGCACGGAGCACGTCAAGCGGCGCGTCGAAAGCCTCGCGGGTCGCTTCCGCCGCGACCGCGAGCGCCTCCGCCGGCGGATCGCGCTCGTCCGCACACGGGAAGCGGACCTGAATCGGCGGATCCGCCTGGCCCGAGACGAGATCGTCCAGGAGCGTGAAGCGCTCAGTCGCAGGGGAGCCGAGCTGGATGCCCAGGCCGGGCGCCTGGTGGAGCAGGAGCAGTCGCTGGCGCTGCGGCGTGCGGAGTTGGAGCGCTGGCTCGCCAGTGCGACGGTCCAGGCCGCGGACGCGCGCGAGCGGCTCAACACGTTCGAGACCGAGCGGCGCCGCCTCAGCGACGAGCACCAGGCGGTGGCTCGGGCCGCGGGCGATGTCGAGGCCCGCCGCAGCGCGCTGGACACCCGGCAGCGCGAGCTGGAGAGCCGCGCGGCCGAGCTGGCCGCCCGCAGCGAGCAACTGGAAGCCGAGCACACCCGGCTCGCGCAGGAGCTGGACGAGCTGGAAGCGCGCCGCAGCGCACTGGACCGGCAGCGGGGCGAACTGGCCGAGCTGGTGACGCGCGCCGAACGGCGCGAACAGGCGCTGGCCGCCCAGGCGACCGCGCTGGAAGCGCAGCGTGAGCAGATTCAAGCGGCGTCGGCGGCGCTGGCGCGGCGCCAGGAGGCGATCGACGCGGCCCAGCATCGTGCGGACGAAATTGAGCAGCAGGCCCGCCAGGCGCTCGACGAGGCCCGGGCCCTGCGGGAGCAGACCGAGCCGCGCGACGCCAATAGTCGGCACGCCGCGATGGCCATCGAGACCGAACGCCAGGCGCTCGAACAGCGCAGCGCCGCGCTCCAGGCCCTCGAGGCCCGCTTCGACCAGTTGCAGGTCGAGCGCGAGCAGGCTGCCGAGCAGGCTCGCAAGCTGATCCTCGAGTGGTCCGCTCGGGTAAGGCAGGCCGATCATGGCTGGACCGCCGCCCCGGGCGCCGGCTGGCGTCGTGTAGCTGGACTCTCCGCACTCGCGGGCGTCGTCGCCGCGCTCGCCTGGCTCTGGACGAACCCGGTCCACTACGAGTCCCGCACCGCGCTTCGGGTGGCTACGGAGCGTGGCGAGGACGTGTCGCTGGCCGCCGCCCCCGCGACGACCACGGACGACAACACGGTCACCACCGCGGAAAGCGAACGCTGGTTCGCCCGCGTGCGCGCCGAGCACGTCCGCGGCCTGCTCGACCCCGACCTTCTCGCGACGGCCGCCGCGCCGCCGGAACTTGCCGCCGCATGGCGCTCGGCGAGCGCCGGGGTCGGCGGCCCCACGGAAGTCCGCGTCGAGGCCGGACCTGGGCCGCTGGACCTCGTGCTGCGCGTGTCCAGCCGGTGGGCGGCGCGGGCGAGCGAACTCGGCCGGGCCGCTGCGGCCGCCTACGCGGAGCGTGTCAACGCGATCGCCGCCGCGCCGTCGCTGCCGGAGCACTACGCGGAGCTGGACGGCTGGCGGCAGGCGCTGGAGCGGCAGATCGCTCAGGCGCGCGCGGCGCGCGACGCCGACGTTGCCGCGATGATGAGCCTGCCCGGGCCGGAGCATCGCGACGCCGAGGCTGCCCGCCTCGAATCCACTCGACAGGAGTTGACGGCTGTTTCCGCCGGGCTGGAGGAGCAGCGCGCCGCACTGGCGGCGCTGCTGTCGGCGGAAGTGCCGGCGATCGTCGTCGATCCGCTGGACGTGGAGAACGCGCTCGCAGAGGACGAGATCTACGCCCAGGATGTCGTCGAGCTGACGGCGACGGCCGCGCGCTACCGCGACGAGCTGCACACGGCAATGGTCCTGATGGCCGAGCCGCTGGAGACGCTGGACCGCCGGCTCGCCGCGCTGACGGCCACGATCCAGGAGCAGTCGAACCTGTCGCCGCCGGAGACGGTGACGCCGGTCCTGTCGGCCTGCGGTGAGATCGCGGCCCGGCTGGTGGAGCAGTCGGCGAGCCTGGGCGAGCAGTGGCGCGTGTGGCTCGAGGCCGTGCAGTCGCACCGCGTGTCGGCCGACCGGCTGGAAGCGTCGGTGCGCGAGTTGGCCGAGCAGCAGCAACAGGCAGCAGAGACTGCGGGCCGCTTCGGCGCGGAAGCCGGTCGGCGGGCCGCGGAGATCGGTCGCCAGATCGAGTCGCTCGCGGAGCGCGGCGCGGGCAGCACGCGCGAACTCGTCGTGGCGACCGTGCTGCGCAGCGATTACCGCGCGCTGCGCGCGGCGATCGAAGGAATCTCGGCCGCGGCGGCGCGCTGCGCGCCGGCGGCGAACGTCGAGCTGGACGCCCACGACCGGCAGATTCGCGGGCTGCGCACGCGGATCGGACAGCGGCGCGAGGTCGTCGCCCAGCGACTCGAGCTGGAAGCAGCCCAGGCCGCCCGCGCCCGCCACGCGGCCAGCGCCGAGCAGGCCCGTCTGGACGTGCGACAGCTCGAGCAGCGGCGCGAAGCGCTGGTCGCCGAGGCGCTCGACCGGTTGCACGGCCTGCGACGACTCGACGAGGACGTGCGCCGGCGCGAGGCCCTGGCGGCCCGCGTGGCGCAGGCCGACGCCGCGCTGGCTGACCTGACCACGCGGCTGGGCGAGGTCGAGTCGCACCTGGCCAGTATTCGGCGCCAGGGGCCGCAGCCGGACCGCGTCGAAATCATCGACACGACCACCGCGGCCGTAACCGCCGGTCGCGGCACGCGGGCGCTGGCGGCGGGCACCATTGCCGCCGCGGCGACCTGGCTTCTGTATGGGTTGCTGCTGGCACGGAATCCCTGGCGCGGTGATCCCCGGCGCGAGGTGGAGCGGCTGCTTTCGGCGGGCCCCCCGGCGACGTGAGTAAGCCGCCGTCGCCAGACGCGCTCCAGAACCTGCGGGCGTACGACGTGGATCACCCGCTATCAGCGGGTGCCTGGCGCTCGGAGCCGAGTTACAGGCCGTGATTCAGGCCGGTCTGCCGTGCGGCTTGTGCAACACCCGCTGGTAGCGAGTGCACCACGTCGTGCCCATCCAAGCTCTGGGATAGGTTCTGAAGAGTCGAGGTGCTGGCCCAGCCGGAGGGTTGGATCCTCCCGCAACCCCACCCTGGAAGGGAGAGGGCTGAGGGGTGATCGCTACTTGATCTCGGAGAGCTTCACCGCCGAGCGGTGCTTGGCGGCCAGGACGGCAGCCTCGAGCACGCGCTGGGTTTCATAGGCGTCGGCGAAGTCGGGCAGCGGAACAGTGGGCTGCTCGCCGGCCAGCACCGCCATCATGTCCGCGACCATGTTCACGAACGTGTGCTCGTAGCCCACGACGTGCCCGTCGGGCCACCAGGCGCCGGCGTACGGATGGTCGCCCGCTGCGGTGCAGAGGATGCGCCGCCAGCCGGCGGTTGCACGCGACTCGCGCTGGTCGTAGTACCAGAGCACGTTGAAGTCCTCGAGCGCGAAGCGCAGCGCGCCGAACTCGCCGTTGATCTCGATCGTCGCCTGGTTCTGGTTGCCCACGGCCAGGCGCGTCGCCTCGAACGTCCCCACTGTGCCGCCCGCGAAGCGGGCCAGGAACAGGGCGCAGTCGTCGACGTCGCTCTTGCCGGTGCTCTTGACCTTGCGCGGCAGGCCGCCGGTCGGATCCCGCCCGGGGGTCGGCGCCAGGGGCCGGTCCGTCACGAAGGTCTCGAGGATGGCGCCGCTGACCTCGGTGATTTCCTGTCCGGTGATGAAGCGCGCCAGGTCGATGATGTGCGCGCCGAGGTCGCCGTGCGCGCCGTACCCCGCGTACTTCTTCTGGAAGCGCCAGACCAGCGGCGTCTGCGGCCCGCCCCAGCTTTGCAGGTAGCTGGCGCGCAGGTGATAGAGCCGCCCCAGGCGACCCTCCTGCACCAGGCGGTGCGCCAGGGCGACCGCGGGGCAGCGCCGGTAGTTGAACCAGACGAACGTGCGGCACTTCCGGGCCCGCGCGGCCGCGTTCTTCATGGCCCGCGCGTCCTTGAGCGTATGCGCGAGGGGCTTCTCGCAGGCGACATGCTTACCGGCCGAGAGCGCCATGATCGCCTGGTCGGCGTGCATGCTGTTAGGCGTGGTGACGTCCACGAGGTGGATCTCGGGGCTGCGGACGATCTCCTTCCAGGCGGTGCTGTAGTTCCTCCACCCCCAGCGGGCCGCGAACGGGGCCAGCGAGATCAGGTCCAGCCCGACGATCGTGTGCATGACCGGCCGGAGCGGGAGGTTGAAAAACCGGGCTGCCTTGAGGTAGGCATTACTGTGTGCGCGGCCCATGAACTTCTGGCCGAGCAGCGCGACGTTGCAAGCATCCGACATGCTGGTTCCTCCCGGAACCGCCGAGCGGCAGCCCGCGATGGGGCGGAACTATACGGAAACGCTCAACGTCTGTCGACCACCCGAGTTGTGTGTAGTTTCGTGCGG
>CAADGM010000090.1 GCA_900696535.1 uncultured Planctomycetota bacterium | reverse complement strand
TGGATCTTGATGACGCCGTCGAAGAACAGCTCGTACTGGAAGGTGTTATTGCCCAGACCACCGGGCTCGCGGACGTTTCGGAAGGTGATGACGACGCGGTCGGGGAGCTGGGCCCAGGTCGCGGAGGCGGGTGGCTGCGGCTGGAGCGCATCGAACAGGGCCGAGATCCGCGGGACAGCGAAGTGGTCCGCGAGGCTTTCGGTGTTGTCCGTGTCGCCGGCCAGGAAAGTGAGATAGCCGTTCCCGCCTACGTAGATTGTGCCGTAGGACTGGCCATACAGCTTGACCGTCGCGCCGCCTGCGAGCTGGATCGTCTTGAACTGGCTGCCGGCGGTGAAGCCGAGCGAGGCGTGGCCGGTCGGATCGGTCGGCAGTGCGGTAATCGTCTCGCGGCACAGGCGATAGCGACTGACGTTCGTCGTGGGCGTCCAGGTCAGTGAGAGGTAATCCAGGTCGTTGCTGGTCGCAGCGGAGTTCGGGTCGAACAGCTCCGTGAAGAAGTCCGGGATCTGGAGGGTGGTGAAGCCGTAGCAGGACCCGCCGTTGTTGAAGACGGACGTGTTGCCCGCCTCGTCCACCAGTTCGAGGACGTAGAAGTACGTAGTGTTGTCGCTCAGCCCCGTCAGCGGGAAGGCGTGGCTGGTCCTGAACGTGGGCGAGGCGACCGTGCTGGTGAACGCGTTGCACGTGCGGCCGTAGCGTAGCGTCGCCTGGGCGGGCTCGTCGGTGCTGAAGACCACCGTGGCTGTGCGCGTGCCGAGCGGATTGACGCCGACTCCGGTCGCGACTGGCGGTGCGCAGTCCACCGCGGCCGTCACAGTGACGTAGGCGCTCTGCCCGGTGCCGTCATCCGCGTCGAAGTAGGTGAGGGTCAGCAGGTCACCGGGCGAGACCTGGAGCGCCCCGCCGATGGCGCTGGTACGCAGGTCGATTGTGCCGACGAAGTTGGCCGCCTCGGGGGCAACCTCGGTCAGGACCACATCAACGCCGGCGGGCGTCGTATTCGAGGCGAGGTTTACGATCACCGTGTCCACGACCTGGTTGCTGGTGTTCAGGTCGCAGTCCACCACGCGCAGCGTGGCAGTCGAGGTGCACGCGTACTTCACGCGGTCGAGGCTGGCGATGCCGGCCGAGGAGCACTGGACGAGCTGCGGCGTCGCGGTGAGCGAAAAAGGCTGCGGGCCCTGCGGGACGTTGAAGCCGCGGACCTCGATGCGGTAGGCGCCCGGCGTGGGCGCGTCGATGAGCACCTGCTCGATGTTGTCGACGCGATTAGGGAGCAGGCGGATCGCTGGCAGGCCGGGGTTGGCCAGGCCGCCGAGCGTCCAGGGGAAGTAGGAATTGCCCTGCGCGTCGTACAGGCGCAGGTCGAGGTCGTTGACCAGTACCGGATTGACATTGGGTGTGCCGGGCTTGTCGTCCCAGGCGAGCGTCACCTTGACGGGGCCCTCTCCTGCCCCGACGAGCACGTAGAGATTGACGGTCTGGCCGGTGCTGTTGATGACGCCCTCGTAGAAGTTGCCGGAGCGCACGAGGTCGACCGCGGGCTGGGCGCGGATGGAGCCGTAGCCGGTCTTGTAGTCCGGCCCGGGTGTCTCGATGTCCTGGGCCGTGTGGGCCAGGATGGCCTTGAGGGTCGAGTTTCGGAAGTCGGGCTGGCCGGGGTAGTGCTGACGGAAGTCCTGGAGGATCAGGGCCGCTACGCCGCAGGTTGTGGGGCACGCCATCGACGTGCCGCACTTGGCCGTGTAGGCGGTGTCTGAGGCGCTGCCGCACGAGGTCACGCCCAAGTCGTCATTGCTCTGGCAGCCGGGGGCGGAGACGTCGGGTTTCATGCGGTTGTCGTCGGCGGGCCCCCAGCTCGTGAAGCTGGTGACGCTGTCATCATTGGAGTTCAGCGCGCCGACGGTGATGTGATTCTTGGCGCAGGCGGGCGGCGCGGTCGTGTTGTAGGTGCTGCCGCAGCGCGAGGTCTGGCGCTCGTTTCCGTTGGCCCAGACGACGCGGAAGGGTGAGGCGAAGTTGGGGTCGGAGCCATCGCCGCGGACGATCGTGTCGATGAGCACGTCGGTGACGCCGTAGTTGCCCTCCCACTCGCAGGGGAAGCCGTTGGGGGCGGTGTTGGTGCCGATCGAGTTGTTGGAGATGTGCGCGCCGTTGCTGATGGCCCAGTGATAGTCCTTGTAGAGGTCGCCGGGATCGGTGTAGAGGAAGCCCTGCTGCAAGCCGCCGGGCTGCTCGAAACCGAACGAGATGAAGGTCACACCCGGGGCCATGCCCTTGAAGTTGCCGCTGCTGGCGGTGCCGGTACCGCCAATGGTCCCGGCCACGTGCGTGGCGTGGTCGGAAGTCCCGCTGTTGTCGGCGGGGCCGATGACGACGCGCGGCGAGAGATCCTGGTGCGAGGCGCGGATCTTCCCGCCGTCGTAAACCAGCACCTTCACGCCGGCGCCGCTCAGGCCGTACGGCGGCGCCTGCACGGTATTGGCGCCGACGCGATCGCGGTTGCTGTTATTGAGCTCGACAAGGCCGGGCAGTGGCGGCTCGATCCACTGCACCGCGTCCTCCATGGCCAGGATCTTGATCGCGTCGGCGGGCAGCTCGATCACGAGCCCGTGGATCCCCGCCAGCGACGAACGCACGCGTCCGCCGTACTGCTCGACCAGCCACGCGCCCTCGGCCGCCGTGTCGATGTCAGAGTGAAAGAGGATGTACGCCGCGGTCCAGAGCGGGTACGCAACCTCGCCGGACTCGTCGCGCGAGACGATCGCGTAGTCCAGGAATCGGTCAGCGACGAAGTCCGGGTGCAGCTTCCAGTCGCGCTCGATGGGCAGCACGCAGCGGATGTCCGGGACCGATGCGACCGCCGCACCGCTGGCCCGAGCAGGGTCGATCGCGGCGAAGAAGGCGTTGTCGCCAAGGTAGCTTAGCAGCCGCACGCCCGCGGCGTCGAGCTGGTCGCGAAGGGCGTCGGTCAGGGCGCGTTCCAGCTGGACCACGGCGTGCCCGCCGGTCTGGCGGGCGGTATCGACCAGTTGGGTGAGTGCGGCCTGGTCTTGCGGCTGGGTTGCCACCGCCCCGCTTCGCCAGCGGATCAGGCCTTCGGTGCGGGCCTCGTCGGCAGACTGGGCCGCGGCGGCCGGCAGGATCAGCAGGCCCGCGAGCATCACGGTGGTCAGCACGAGACAGCGACCGACCCACGAAGTTGCGCGTGTGAGCATGGGAGCGGATCTCCGGCCGATTCGACCACCCGGCGCGCAGCGAGAACAACTCGTCACGCACTCAGGCGGGGCGGCGGAATCGAATCGGCAGCTTGGACGGCGGCGGCACTCAACGGACAGCCAATGCGCGGGGGTACGAGTCGATGCGCACCATCGCGCGTCCGTGGCGCGGTGCCGAGCGGGCGCGGAACAGCGGCTGGCAGCGCTCGCGCTCCCCGAGCGCTCGATGCTACCGACTTCGCCCGGAAATCACCAGCGAATTGTCGGTCGGATCGCGGGGTCTGATATCGCTCCGCCGCGGTGCGCGATGGCTGCCGCGCAGGGCGACGCCCCGCCCACTCATCGAGCAGGCGGGGCGTCGCGGCCGGTCGGGCCATGCCCGCCGGGTCGGTGCCGGCCGTCGCCGGCCGGCTCCGGGTCTTACGGGCAGCTCGTGCCGATCAGCGCGACGAACGGGTCGATGTCGTCGAACGTCACGTTCGCGTCACCGTCGCAGTCGGCGTTGATCCACGGGCAGTCGTGCGGCCAGCCGATGCCGCCGGCGTACCCGAGCGCCTCGACGAACAGGTCGATGTCGTCGAAGTTGACGACGCCGTCACAGTTCAGGTCACCGGGGCACCCGCTCGGTCCGAGCGGCACGATGGCCCAGAACTCGATGTCGTCGAGGTTCCAGCCGCTGTAGGTCACGGAGCTGTCGGTCGGGCCCATGCCCCAGCGGATCCGGACCTGCGTCTGGCCGTCGGCGTGCGCCGAGAGGTCGTAGACCTGGTAGGACCAGGCCGTCTCGACAATCGACGTGCCGGCGGGCTGCGGGTTGGTCCAGACGTTCGTCCAGCTCCCGCCATTGTTCCCGCTGACGTCGATCGTGGCGTAGTCGTACTGCGAGCGTTCCACGCCCAGCCACCGGCGGAACCGCAACGAGACCTGCGAGACGCCGGAGAAGTCCAGCGGACCCGTGGTCAGGTAGTAGGTGGTGGGCATGTTGTTCGGATAGGCACCGCTGAGGTTGAACCCGAAGACGTTGGAGCCGGTGAAGCCCGAACTCGGGTCGCCGCCCAGACCGGCGGGTTGCCCGAAGGCCCACTGGTTTTCCACGCTCCAGCCCGGATTCGTATCGAGCGGGAAGGTGTAAATCGGCTGCGGACCACCGACCATGATGCTGACGGTGGCGAGGTTCGAATCGCCGCCCTCCGGGGGCGTCCCGCCGTCATTGGCCCGGAAGGTGAAGCCGTCGAGCCCCTGGTAGTTGTGGTCGGGATCGTACGTGACCAGGGCGCCGCCGCTGACCAGGGTGTGCGGGACGCTCGTGATCTGCCCGAATCCGGGGTCGAACAGCCGGCCATTCGTCGGCAGCGACTCGATCTTGAACGTCAGCGAAGCCGGCGGATCCGGCAGGCCGTCGTCCTGGGCCGTGAGCGTCACGTTCAGGTTCACGTTCGCGGGCGTCTGGACCTCCTGGGAGTTGGCCTTCGGCGGCCGCGGACCGCAGGCGCCGTACGAGCTGAGGTCGGACTCGGCGAAGTACGTCGGCGTGCCGCCTCCCAGCGAGAGGCCGATCAGGCCGTCGGTGGCGCCGATCGTCTTGTAGTGAATCCGGATCGTGCCGTCGAAGAACAACTCATACTGGAACGTGTTGGGCACCGGCGAGGTGCTCAACTCGCGCACGTTCACGAACGAGACCACCAGGCGGTCGGCGAACTGCTCCCAGGTGGCCTGCGCGCCGGCCAGGTGCGGACTGAGCGAGTCGAACAGGCCCGAGACGCGCGGACGGTTGAAGTGCGCCGCGATCGTCTCGGCCGACGCCGTGTCACCCGCGGTGAACGTGAGGTACCCGTTCGAGCCGACGTACACGGTCGAGTACTCGACGCCGTACAGCTTCACGGTCGCACCGCCCGTCAGATTGATCTGGCGGAACTGGTTGGTCGCGGTGAAGGCCAGCGCCGCGCCGGTGTTCGGATCGGTGGGCAGCGGCCCGTCGAGCGGGTCCTTGCACAGCGTGTAGAAGCTGGGCGAGCCATCCGGGGTCCAGTTCAACGACACGTCGTCGATATCGTTCAGCTTCGAGGTCGTGAAGAGCTCCGTGAAGTAGTCAGGCACGAAGAGCGTCATGAAGCTATACGGTGCCGACCAGTTGCCGTCGCCGCAGATGTTCGTTCCGCGGACACGCCAGTAGTGCGTGGTGTTGTGGGTCAGGTCGACGCTCGGCTGCCAGCTCGCCGTGGTCAGGCCGGTGGCTGAGGCCACGATGTTGCTGAAGCCGGCATCCGTGGCGACCTGGATCGCGTACGTCACGGCCTGGGCCGCGGCGTTCCAGGCGAACGTCGGGCGCAGCGGCTGGTTGGTCGCGCCATTGGCCGGCGACGACAGCACCGGCGTGGCGGGCACCGCGGTGGCGATCCTGAGGCCGATCGAGACGTTCTTCGTGAGCTCACCGGAGACGCCCTGGACCTGGATCGTATAGTCGCCCGGGGCGACCGCGCCGGTCACATCAAACGTGAGCGCGCTCGAGTTGCCCGGGATCACCGGGTTCACCGAGAAGCTCGCGTGGATGCCCGCGGGCACGTTCATCGCCGTCAGCGTGACCGGGTCGGTGAAGCCCTCGACGATCCCGACCGCGATGGTGTGCAGCGAGTTGGTCGGCGCGCACAGCGTAGCGCTCGCGGGCGTCGCGGTCAGCGTGAAGCCCGGGGCGCAGCCGCCGTACGTGTTCAAGTTCGACTCGTAGAAGTCGGGCGAGAGGCCGTTGCCGGCCGAGAGGCCGGCGATGCCGTCGGCGGCCGAGACCAGCAGGTAGTGGATGCGGATCTCGCCGTTGTAGAACAGCTCGTACTGGAACGTGTTGACGCTGCCCGTCACGTTGTGCTCGGGCACGTTGACGAAGCTCACGACCAGGCGATCGGGGAGCTGCTGGTACGTGACCCGGCCGCCCTGGGTGGGATTCAGGTCGTCGAACAGCGCCGAGATGCGCGGGCGGTTGAAGTGGGCCGCGAGCGTTTCGGTGAGCGTGGAATCGCCGGCCGTGAAGGTCAGGTAGCCGTTGCTGCCGACGTGCACCTGCGGATACGACACGCCGTAGAGCTGCACCTGGGCTCCGCCCGTCAGGGTGATGGTGCGGAAGGAGTCGTCAGTGTGCGGGGAGCTGAACACCAGCCCCTCGTTGGGATCGTTGGGGAGCTGCGTGATCGGGGTGTCGTTGCACAGGTCGTAGAAGTCGTACGTGCCGCTGAGCGTCCAGATCAGCGAGATGTAGTCCAGGTCGTTCTCATCGCCAGCCACGAACTGCTCGGTGAAGAAGTCCGGGACCTCCGGCGTGGTGAAGCTGTAGCACGAGCCGCCGTTGTCGTCGGTGGCGGTGTTGCCGGCGGCGTCGACCACGTCGATCTCGAAGTAGTACGTCACGTCATCCTGGAGCCCGCTGATCTTGATCGAGTGCGACGTCCTCAAGCCGGGGGCCGTGACGCTGAACTCGGTGTTGGCACACGACTCGCCGTAGCGGATCGTGGCCTGGGCCGGCTCGTCGGTGTTGAAGGTGATGGTCGCATCCCGCGGGTTGATCGGGGCCACCGCCACGTTCGAGATCAGGGGCGCCGTGCAATCGATCAGGGCAGTGTCGGTCACGATGGCCGGCTGGCCGCTCCCGTTGTCCGCGTCGTTGTACGTGATTGTGACCGTGTCACCGGGGGCAATCAGGAGTTCGCCCGGGCCGGGGGTCGTGCTCAGCACCACGCTGGCCAGGAAGGTGGCCGACTCGGGGGCCGACTCGAACAGCACCACGCTCAGACCGCTCGGGTTGCTCGTCGAGGCCAGGTTGACCGTGACGCTGTCGATGATCAGGTCGCTCGTGTTCAGGTCGCAGTCGATGACCCGCAGGCCCGCGGTCGAGGCGCACGCGTACGTGTTGCGGTCCAGCGACGCCGTGCCGGCCGACGAGCAGTTCACGAGCTGCGGCGTGGCGACCAGCGAGAAGGACTGCGGTCCCTGGGCGACGTTGAAGCCGAAGACCTCGATGCGGTAGGCGCCGGGCGCCGGGGCGTCGATGAGCACCTGCTCGATGTTGTCGACGCGGTTCGGCTGTGTGCGGACGGCGGGGGCCGCGGGGTTGGCCAGGCCGCCGAGCGTCCACGGCAGGTACACGTTGTTCTGGGCGTCGTAGACGCGCAGGTCGAGGTCATTGACGAGGGCGGGGCTGACGTTCGGCGTGCCGGGCGGGTCATCCCACGCGATCGTGACCTTGACCTGCTCGCCCGCGCCGACCAGCACGATGGCCTGGAACGTGGCCCCGGTGCCAGGGATCACGTTCTCGATGAAGTTGCCGGCCCGGATCAGGTCGATCGCGGGCTGCACACGGATCGAGCCGTAACCGTACTGGTAGTCCGGCCCGACGTTGCCCAGGTCCTGCGCCGTGTGGGCCAGGATCGCGCGGAGCGTCGAGTTGCGGAAGTCCGGCTGGCCGGGGTAGTTGGCGCGGAAGTCCTGCAGCATGAGTGCTGCGATGCCGCAGGTCGTCGGCGAGGCCATCGACGTGCCGCACTTGGAGGTGTAGGTCGTATCGCTGGCCGAGCCGCACGACGTGACGCCGTTGTCATCGTTGCTCTGGCAGCCGGGGGCGCACATATCGGGCTTCATCCGGTCATCGTCGGCCGGGCCCCAGCTCGAGAAGGTCGTCATCGTGTCGTTATTCGAGTTGAGCGCGCCGACCGTCAGGTGGTTCTTGGCGCAGGCCGGCGGAGCGGTCAGGTGGTAGCCCGCCGGGACGCTCGGATCGGCGCACCGCGTGCTCTGGCGCTCGTTGCCGTTGGCCCACACGACGCGGAAGGGCGTGTTGAACTGCGGCAGGTTCGGGTCGGTCCCGGTGCCGCGGACGATGGCGTCAATGATCGTGTCGGTGAAGCCGTAGTCGCCCTGCCAGGAGCAGGGGAAGTTATTCGTCGATGTGTTCGTGCCGATCGAGTTGTTCGCGACGTGCGCGCCGTTCGCGATTGCCCAGCCGTAGTCCTGGACGATGTCGCCGGGGTTCGTGTACAGGAAGCCCTGCGAGAGCCCGCCCGCCTGCTCGAAGCCGAACGAGATGATCTGCACGTTCGGGGCCATGCCTTTGCGCAGGCCGCCGCTGGCCGCGCCGGTGCCGCCGATGGTGCCGGCGACGTGGGTGGCGTGATCGGAAGTCGAGCTGGCATCGTTGGGGCCGATGGTGACGCGGCCGGTCAGGTCCTGGTGCGTGGCCCGGATCTTGCCGCCGTCGTAGACCAGCACACCCACGCCGGTGCCGTCGAGGCCGTAGGGAGGCGCCTGGACAATGTCCACGCCGGTGATGGCCCGGTTGCTGTTATTGAGCTCGGAGAACTTGGGCAGCGGGGGCTCGATCCACTGGACGAGGTCTTCCTCGGCCAGCGGCTTGACGGCGTCGACGGGGAGCGTGACGACCAGGCCGTTCACAATCCCGATCGCCGAGATGATCTCGCCGCCGTACTGCTGCACGAGGTTGGCACCCTCGGCCAGGTCAGCGTCGGGATGCAGGAGGATGTACGCAGCGACGCGCAGCGGCTCGCCGGTCTCGATCTCCTTGTCCTCCGAGACGAAGGCGAAGTCGGGGGACTGGTCGACGACAATGTCCGGGTGCAGCTTCCAGTCGCGCGCGATCGGCAGCACGCAGCGCACGCCGCCGACCTGGGCGACTGATGCGCCGGTGGCGCGGCTCGGGTTGAACGATGCGAAGTAGGCGTTGTCGCCCACGTAGTTGAGCAAGCGCACGCCCGCGGCCTCGAGCCGTTGACTCTGCTGGTCAGTCAGCGGGCGATCGAGCTGAATCACAACCCGCGCGCCAGTGCTGCGCGTCGCGTCGACCGCCTGGGCCAGGCTGGCGACGTCCTGCTGCGGGGTGACGACGGCGCCACTGCGCCACTTGAGGAACCCCTGGGTGCTCCCATCGCCGGCGAGCGCCGGCGCGGGCATCGCAGCCAGCAGCAGGCCGGCCGCGAGGGCTGTCAGCGCAATGCGCTGAAAGGACAGAACCGAAGCGCGTGTTGACATGGACCCTTCACTCCTTGGCGTGTGCATCCCGGTGTGCGCACCGAGAGAGACAATTGGCGCGACGAAGCGCCGGCGGTTGTAAATCGGCAAACGAGCGAACTGCATCTTCTGCTATGGCGGCGGAGGGCGTGATCTGTTCGGCACCTATAAACGCGCCTTAATCGGCCAACCCTTACTCAAGGCCCCGGCGCGAGCGCTGCCTGCATTCCCTCACGAAGCGCCGATACTAACCGACCCGGTACGCCATCACCAGCGAATTCCGCCCGAATTCGGGTAGATTTGATATCGCACTGTTTATCAGCGGTTTGGAACCCCCGCAGCACTCTCGCACGGCGCGCGAGCGTGCCGGGCTTCGCTCGAGCTAACCGAGTCGGGCGTGAGCAGTGCGAAGCAGCCGTTCCGTCTCGTCCCAGCCGATACACTCATCCGTTATTGACACCCCGTAGCGCAAGCCACGCGGGTCCGGCCCGAGTTTCTGGCTCCCCTCGAAGAGGTGACTTTCCAGCATGGCTCCGATAAGTGCGCGGTTGCCGGCCGCACGCTGCTCGATGATGGCGTCCCAGACACGGGCCTCGTTCTGGTACTTCTTCTCCGCGTTCGCGTGGCTGCAGTCCACCATCACGCCGGTTGGCAGGTTCGCCCGACGCAGCGCTTCCACTGCGGCGGCCACGTGGTCGGCGCCATAGTTCGGACCGTCCCGACCGCCCCGAAGAATCACGTGCGCCCACGGGTTGCCGCGGGTCTCGATGACGGCGGTGAGACCGTTCTCATCGATACCGAGGAAGGCCTGCGGGTGGCGGACGGCGGCGAGCGCGTCGAGTGCGACCTGGAGGCTGCCGTCCGTGCCGTTCTTGAATCCGACGGGCATCGACAGGCCGCTGGCCATCGTGCGATGCGTCTGCGACTCGGTGGTGCGCGCCCCGATGGCGGCCCAGGAGATGAGGTCAGCGAGATACTGGGGCGTGATCGGGTCGAGCGCCTCGGTCCCGGTTGGCAGACCCATCTCGGTGATTCGCAGGAGCAGCTTGCGGGCCAGGCGAAGCCCCGACTCCATGTCGAAGCTGCCGTCGAGGTGCGGGTCGTTGATCAGGCCCTTCCACCCGACCGTCGTGCGCGGCTTCTCAAAGTACACGCGCATGACAACGAATACCCGGTCGGCCAACTCCGCCGACAGCGCCGCGAGACGCTCGGCGTACTCGAGTGCCGACTTCTCGTCGTGGATCGAGCACGGCCCCACCACCACCAGCAACCGCGGATCGTCGCCGCTCAGAATCGCCTTGATCGCCTCCCGGCTCTCGACAACCGTGCGGTGGGCGGCGGGCGTGATCGGTAGCTCACGCTTGATCTGCCGCGGGTAGATGAGCGTCCGGGTGCGGACGATGTTCAGGTTCTGGGTCGGCCGATCGGGCACCGGCTCATCCGGCTGCCAGGCGTCGCGCGTGCGCTGCGGGGCGGTCCCCCAGCCGCCGCTGACGCGTCTGCCGTGCTCTGGCCCGTCCGAGTGCATGCCTTCGTCCCAGTAGCGAGGCGCGCCCGACTGTCGGGTCACGGCGGCCTCGCAAGCAACTATCGTACGACTGCCCCCGCTCGCCCCGCCAGCTACCGAAACGAGGCGCGGCGGCCGTGCCGCGCGGCACTGGATCCGGGGCGCGGTTCCGCGGGCCGCGGGGTGCGCCTGCCGGGATGCGTCGCTGGGCGGGGCATGCTAATATTCGACGCCCCGGCGGGGCCGCGGGAGCGTGCGGCGCCGGTTGTATCGGAACTGGGCTGATCCGCTGCCCGACGGCGCGGAACCGAGGACTGGAGCATGTTCGAGTTCAAGCTGCCGGACCTGGGCGAAGGCGTCCACGAGGGCCAGGTCGTCAACGTCCTGGTCAAAGAGGGCGACACGATCGACGAGTATCAGCCGATGCTCGAGGTCGAGACGGACAAGGCGGCGGTCGAGATTCCTGCTCCCAAGGCGGGGCGGGTGGCCAAGCTGAATTGCCAGCCCGGGCAGATGGTTAAGGTGGGGCAGGTCCTGGTGGTGATCGACGATTCCGCGACGGGCGGCGGCCCGGCCGCGCCGGCGAGCAAGCCAGCGGAGGCCAAAGTCGCCGAGTCCAAGCCGCCCGCCGGCCCGGCTCGCGCTCCCGCTCCGCCCCCCGCGGCGCAACGACCGGCCGCGGCTCCCGCCGCCGCCCCGGCGGTCGCCCGCACAGCGCCTGCTCCTGTCGTCACGGCACCGGAGCCGGCGCGCCCTGCGGCGGTGGTGCGGGAGTCGAACGGTCCGGTGCCGGCCGCGCCGGCGGTGCGTAAGCTCGCCCGCGAGTTGAACGTGGACATCAACCTGGTCCCCGGCAGCGGTCCGGGCGGTCGGATTCTGCGGGAGGACGTGGAGCGGTTCGCGTCGGCGGGTGGCGCGGTCGTCGTGGACACAGGCGCGGCGCCGTCGCTGCCGGCCATGCCGATGGCGGGGGCCGAGTTGCCGGACTTCTCGACGCAGGGGCCCGTGCGGCGCGAGACGCCCCCGCAGATCCGCAAGACGATCGCCCGTGCGATGACGCGCGCCTGGCAGAACGTCCCGCGCGTCACGCACGCGGACCGCGCCGACATCACAGACCTGGAGCAAAGCCGCAAGGCGTACAACGCGGCGCTGAAGGAGGGCGAGACCAAGCTGACCGTGACGGCGGTGCTGGTCAAGGCGGTGGCCGCCGCGCTGCGTCGCTACCCGATGCTCAATTGCAGCTTCGACGCCGCCAGCGAGGAGATCATCTACAAGGACTACTGCCACATCGGCATCGCGGTCGACACGCCGCGCGGGCTGGTTGTTCCCGTCCTGCGGGACGCGGCCACGAAGCCGCTGCCGCAGATCGCGGCGGAGCTGGCGGACATCGCTTCCAAGGCGCGGGCGGCCGCGTTCGCGGTCAACGATCTCCGCGGGGCGACCTTCACGATTACCAACGTCGGCGCGATCGGCGGCCTGTTCTTTACGCCGATGGTGAACTTTCCCGAGGTCGGCATCCTCGGCGTGGGACGGGCGTCGCTGGAGCCGGCGGTGCGCGACGGTCAGATCGTCCCGCGGCTGCTGCTCTCGCTGAGCCTGAGCTTTGACCACCGGGTCTGCGACGGCGCGGACGCGGCGCGCTTCGTGACGGAGCTGATCGGCGCGCTGGAGAACCCGCTGCGACTGCTCAGCCTGACTTAGATGCAGAGGTGAGAGGTGAGAATGAAGAGGTGAGAAGGCCGGCCAAGCGCCGCAATGTCTCGCCGGCGGACTTGGATTGTCACTTCTTGCTTCTTGTTTCTAGCTTCTCACTCGTGACCTCCGCCTGAAAGGAATCCCCGTGGTTGTCGGCGAACTCGCACAGGAAACGGACCTGGTCGTCATCGGCGGCGGGCCCGGCGGCTACGTGGCCGCGTTCAAGGCCGCGGACCTGGGCATCCAGACCACGCTCGTCGAGGAGAATGAGCTGCTCGGCGGCGTCTGTCTGCGCGAGGGCTGCATCCCCTCCAAGGCGCTGTTGCATGTGGCGCACCTCCTCGAGTCCGCCCGCCAGGCCGAGGATTTCGGGGTCAGCTTCAAGGAACCCAGGATCGACGTCGACAAGCTCCGCAAGTGGAAGGAATCGGTCGTCGCCAAGCTGTGCGGCGGCGTCAAGACGCTCGCCAAGGCCCGCAAGGTCGAGGTGGTCCAGGGGCGCGGCGTGTTCGAGGACAGCCGCTCCCTGCGGATCGAGGGCGGGGGCCGTCTGAAGTTCAAGAATGCGATCATCGCGACCGGCTCTCGGCCCAAGTCGCTGCCGGCTGCGCTCGTGCCGCCGGAGTGCTGCGTGGACTCGACGGGCGCGCTGGACCTGCGCGACATTCCGAAGCGGCTGCTGGTGATCGGCGGAGGCTACATCGGCCTGGAGCTGGGCCAGGTGTACGCGGCCCTGGGCAGCAAGGTGACGGTGCTCGAAGTGCTCGACCGCGTGCTGCTTGGCGCCGACGAGGACATCGCGCGGCCGCTGGTCGCGCGCCTCAAGAAGCAATTCGAGGCGATTCTGACGGGGGCGAAGCTCGAGAAGTGCGTGAAGGATGGCAAAGAGGTCAAGGTTACGTTCGCGCATGACGGAAAGACGAAGTCCGAGACCTTTGACCGCGTGCTGGTCTCGGTTGGCCGGCAGCCGAACATCGAGAACCTCGGCCTCGAGAAGACGAAGGTGAAAGTCAGCGAGCGCGGCTTCATCGAGATCGACCGCCAGTGTCGCACCGCCGACAAGCACATCTTCGCGATTGGTGACGTGGTCGGCGGAGCGATGCTGGCGCACAAGGCCAGCCGCGAGGGCATCGTCGCCGCTGAGGTCATCGCCGGGCACAAGGCCGAGTTCGACGCGCGGGCGATCCCGGCGGTGGTCTACACGAGCCCGGAGGTGGCTTGGTGCGGCCTGACAGAGGACGAATGCCGCCAGAAGGGGCTGGACTACACGGTGGGCAAGTTCCCGTGGGGCGCCAGCGGTCGGGCGATCGCGATGGGCCGGCCGGAGGGGCTGACCAAGATCATCGCGGACAAGCAGAGCAAGCGGGTGCTGGGCGTGGGTATCGTCGGCGAGCACGCGGGCGACCTGATCGCCGAGTGCGTCCTGGCGATGGAGATGGGCGCCCTGGCCGACGACATCGCCATGAGCATCCATCCGCACCCCTCCATCTCCGAGACGGTGATGGAGGCCGCCGAGGGCGTCTTCGGCTCGGCGATCCACGCGCTGCGCAAGTAGGCGCTGGGTGTCGCCGGCATGTCGCCGACGTCCGACGATCGGCGGCGAGGTGAGCGCATCATGTTTGCGAGTCGCGCCTCGAGTGGTGCCTTCGTCTTCGCGGCGGTGCTCGCCGCGTCTCTGGGGGGCTGTGCGGCGCTCACAGGACGCGGTCCCGATCAGGCTGGTGCTCCGTCGAGCGCACGGAGCTGGGGTTCGCGCGTCCCCGCCGCTCCGCGGTACGACGAACTGCCATTCGAGGATGCTCGCACGGGCGAGTTATACGCGCTCCATCGCGACGCGCGCTTCGTAGTCGGTTCACCGGGCCGATTCGAACTGGAGTTCGCCGACGGTGTCATCGTGGCGTGGCGCGGCGAGCCCG
>CAADGM010000089.1 GCA_900696535.1 uncultured Planctomycetota bacterium | reverse complement strand
TGCGGCTGTCGCCCAACTCGAAATCCGGCGACTCGGCGTGCTCGGGGAAGACCAGGGCGTCGAAGCGGTGCCCGGCGATCGTGCCGACCACCCAGGACCCGCCGCAGCTCGTGCGGCGCTGGACCTTGGTGATCCGCATGGTCTCCAGGACCTCGCTGGCGTCCGGCGTCTGGTTTGTGTGGTTCGTTGTCATCGGCGTTGCTCCTTCGCGTTGCGACAGTCACATCAGTTCGCTGCTTTTGGCCGGGAATCCACTCGGGGGGCTGGAATTCTGCGATTTCTCAGCGGAATCTGCGGCAGGTCCGAGTGCGCTCTCGGGCGCGGCGGGAACCCGCCTTTCGCCCGCGCTCAGCATGGCGACCAGCGCGTCCAGCCCGGCGCCGCGGTCGTGGGCGCCGTCCTGGTAGCCCTGCACGTAGGCCTGCAGCAGGGCGCGGCGAAGTTGCGGGACGTAGACCTCCTGGAAGTCGAGCCGATCCAGACCGCGGCGCTCGAGCGTTTCGATTCCCAGGCGGCCTTGGGCGATGCCGGCCAGCAGCGTCTCGATGCGGGCGGGCGTGGTCGTCCTTGTCTTGCGCTTCGACATGGTCGTGCCTCCGGCGGGCGCGCGTGGCGCTCACCAGCCTTCGATCTCCCGGATCACCCGGCCCGTGAGCAGTGGAATGGCCCGGCCGTCGGGCGTGATGGCGTACAGGCTGGCGCCCGTGCGAGCCGCCGCCCGCCACGCGGCGTTGAACGCGGTGCTGTGGCTGCGGAAGGTCCGTGTGTCGCCCGTGACGCGATAGCCGCCGTCGATCTTCCGGATGCTGATCCGTGTGGTCCGCTTCGTCGTGTTGCGCTTCGTGGTCATCGGAATTGCTCCTCGCGTTGGTTTGAGGGGTTACGCCGGCGTGGGGACGAACAACTCGCCGACCTCCCAGATCTCGCGGCCGGAGGCGGTGTCGACCAGGTACGACCAGGCGTCGACGCCATTGCGGCGGAAGGTGCAGACTCGGACGATCTGGCCCGGCTCGCCGTCTTCGCGGCTGACCACCAGGGTCCCGGGCGTCAGGCGGCGGTTCGTTTTCGTGGTCGCGTTCATCGTCGTTTCTCCATCGCGTACGCCCCATGCGTACAGACACATGAGTCGCTCGTTTTCGCGGGAAAGCAAGGCGATGTGGCGAGGAATTCGAGAGAGTCTTGCATATCTTGGCGCCAGGTCCGAGTCAGCGGCCAACCCGGCCATGAGAGCGCTCTCGCCCGCACCGGGGCGGCCTGGACCCGTTACTCGTTACATACGCCGCCCCGGGGCCGCCCTGTCGGGCCCGGGGGCGGCCGTGGGCGGGAGGCGGCGTGATGGCCGGCGCCGAGGCCAAGCTGAACCCCACGGCCCTCCCCGTGGCGGAGGCCGCCCGGCTGCTCTCCGCGGTCGGTGGCCAGGCCGTCACCGTGGAGATGTTGCAGGCCGACCTGGCCGCCGGCGCGCCGACCAACGCCGACGGCACGCTGAACCTCGTGCATTACGCGGCGTGGCTCGTACGGGAGATGGCGTCCGGTGCCGATTGACCCGCGCAAATTGAAGCCGACCGAGCTGGTTCGGCTGCTCAACAGCACGCCGCTCGGCGAGGTCATCTCCGAGCGGCAGCTGCACCGCCACCGCGCGCGGGCGGGCTTTCGGATCGGCGACGGGCGCACGGTCGATCTGCTGCGCTACGTGGCATGGCTGACGATCGAACGGCACCGGCCGCGGCCCGCACCGGACGGACTCACCGGTTACGAGGCGCACAAGGAGCGCGCCGCGCAGCGCAACCGGGAGATGGCGCTGCTGGGCCGCGACATTGCCGCGGGTGAGTGGGTCCACGCGCCGCGGAATCCTGAGCAGCGGACCCAAGCCGAACGCAACTTCCGCCACTTCTGCGAGGTGTATTTTCCGCAGACGTTCCACCTGCCGTGGTCGCCCGACCACCTGAAGGTGATTCGGAAGATCGAGCAGGCCGTGCTGGAAGGCGGCTTGTTCGCGATGGCGATGCCGCGCGGCAGCGGCAAGACGTCGCTATGTGAAGTCGCCTGCCTGTGGGCGCTGGTGTACGGGCACCGCGAGTTCGTGGCGCTGATCGGCAGCGACGAGGAGCACGCGGCAAGCATGCTCGATAGCATCAAGGTCGAGTTGGAGTCGAACGACCTGCTCGAGGACGACTTCTCCGAGGTCGTGGGGCCGGTGCGGGCGCTGGAGGGCATCCACCAGCGCGCCGCGGGCCAGCTCTACCAGGGGAAGCAGACGCACATCGGCTGGACGGCGCGGGAGATCGTGCTGCCGACGTTGCCGCCACTGGCGTGGCTAGGTAATCACTCGCCGGCATCGAACGGCGCGATCGTCTGTGTGGCGGGTATCACGGGCCGCATCCGCGGCATGAAACACAAACGCGCGGACGGTTCATCCGTGCGACCGTCGCTGGTGCTGATTGACGATCCGCAGACCGACGAGTCCGCCCGCAGCCCGAGCCAGTGCGTCACGCGCGAGCGCATCCTCGCCGGCGCGATTCTGGGCCTGGCCGGACCGGGGCGGAAGATTGCCGGCCTGATGACGCTGACGGTGGTCCGGCCGGACGACCTGGCCGACCGCATCCTCGATCGCGAGAAGCATCCGCAGTGGCAGGGCGAACGGACGAAGATGGTCTACGCCTGGCCCACGGACGAAGCGCTGTGGACGCGCTACGCCGAATTGTGGCGGCTGGGTATGCAGGCCGACCGCGGGATCGC
>CAADGM010000088.1 GCA_900696535.1 uncultured Planctomycetota bacterium | reverse complement strand
CTCGACGCCGAGCTGTGCCGCGGCATCCCGATGTCGTCGGTGCAGGCGCTGCTGGCCGGCGAGCACGTGCCGCACCTGCCGATTGGCGAGAAGTCGCTGGGCGAGATCTACGGGGGCACGACGCTGGCGGTGACCGCGCTGCGCGTCGCGAGTGAGTTCTACTTCGACGTGCTCGCGCTCTTGCAGCAGACGCGCCGCGACATCGCCATCGCCCGGATGAACACGCCGGACAGTGACTGGAGGTGCCCGGACTGCGGCGAGGACAGCCCGGCGCACTTCGAAGTGTGCTGGAATTGTGGGGCTGAACGCATCTGAGCCCGTCCTCGTGGCCAGCTTCGCGTCGGGGGGGCACGCAGCGTACGGCGTCGGACATGGGCGTTCGACGCTTCCTTGCAGCCGGCACGGCTGCTCGATAGCAGCCGTGGGCCAGTCCGCCGCAGGCGGACGCCGCCCACGGTCGAGGCGACGGGCGCGAAGCCGACCTCGTAAGGGTCGTCGAAGTCACGCCGCGCAGCGACCCCGCGCGCCGACGGCGCATCGGGTTTCGCCGACCCCTTCAGGGTCGGGATGCGGCGCGGTGACGAATCCCCGGGGGCGGCGGCTCGGCTTCGCCTCGCTTGGCCCCCGACTACTTTCGATGAGCCCCTCGGGCTGGTGTGGCTCGGCTTCGCCTCGCCTGGCCCCCGGCTACTTTCGATCAGCCCTTCGGGCTGAGTCCGTGCGTCCATGCACATGCAGGCGCTGCCCCGAAATCCGTGAAGAACCACGGCTTTGCATGTCTACGGACCGAACGCAAAGGTGAGAAGTGCGCTACTTGTGCTCGATCTGGGTCCAGAGCCGGTTCTGCGTGTAGTACGCCGGTACGACCTCGCGCGGAAGCGCGCTCATGGACGGATCCGCGGCCGCCTGGAGATTGACCGGCGGTTCATTGGGGTAGAAGTTGCCGGCGTACTGGTCACCGGGGCCGACGTGCAGCGGCTCGCCGGGGTACCAGACGAACGTCGTCGACGTGTTGACCGGGTTCGGGCTGTCGAGCGCGTAGCGCAGCCGCGAGACGTGGCCATCCTGGTAAAGGATGTTGGCGGTCCATGTACGGTGGCGATAGGCGACGGTGTTGTCGAACTGAGTCGGATAGCTCCAATCGAGCGTTCGCAGCGCGTCGCCGCTGAGGTTGTAGATGGCGCTCCACTGCCCGTCCGCGGCCAGCAGTCGGTTAGAAGTGAAGCGATCGTGGTTGACGAACTGCCGCGGGCGCAGGTCGCTGTCGGGCGACGCACCAGCCCGCCAGCTCCACCCACCCGAAGACAGCGGCACGCCGATGCCGTAGCTGTAGTCGATGCCGTGGAGGTTTCGGTTTCCGGGGTAGAGCACGTCCTCGGCTTCGCCCCTGGCGGAGTTGAGCGGCGAGGGGAGCTGGTCCTCCGGGCAGTAGCCGGCCCGGGCGTTGCCCAGCAGGCGACGCTGGACGAGGACATCGATCCAGGTGTAGCGGGTCGGGCTGCCGCCGTCGTCCCACACCGGGTAGAACTTGTGCTCGGTCAGCGAGCCCTCCAGGGCGACGCCGATCTGCTGAAGGTGGGTCGCGCAGCGGGCCGACTGGGCCTGCTTCCGCGCCACTTGCAGCGGCGGGAGGATGATGGCGATCAGCAACGCGATGATGCCCAGCGTGACGAGCAACTCGGGCAACGAATAGCCTGGCCGTCTGCGCGGACGGATGATGCAAGACAAGCGTGGTCGCCGGACGACGTCCACCGCGACGCACCTCCGCGTGGCCCGATGACATGCAGCCGCGCCGCCGAACCAAGCGGCGCAGGGGCGCGGACTCATGGCCACGCCCAAAGCCGGTTCAGGCCGCCGCGCACCACCTCGCTCACGGCTGCACTGCCCGCCTTTACAATTATACAACACTCTGGCCGGCCGCAACGGGAACTTCATGCCCGCACCAACGAGCCGTCACCGCAGCCAGCCGCCGGCGCCGCTGCAACGTAACTCACCTACAGAATGATATTTACGAGCCGCCCCGGCACCACGACCACTCGCCGGACCGCCTTGCCCGACAGGTCCTTGGCAATCGCCGGGCACGACTTTGCGGCGGCCACGAGGTCATCCTGGCTGGCGTCCGCGGGAAGACTCACTCGGGCCCGGATCTTCCCGTTGACCTGGATGGCGTACTCCGCCGTCTCGTCGCGCGCCAGGGCCGGATCGTACGTGGGCCAGGGTTCGTGCGAGAGCGAGCGCTCGTGCCCGAGACGCTGCCAAAGCTCCTCGCAGATGTGCGGGGCCATCGGCGCCAGCAGGAGCAGGAAGCGCTCGACCTGGCTTCGGCCAAGGCGCGGCGCCTTGCCCGCCTCGTTCGACCAGACGATGAGCTGCGCGATAGCCGTGTTGAACGCGAAGCGCTCGAAGTCCTCCGTGACCTTCTTGATCGTCTTGTGCAGCAGCCGCTCGAGCGCGGGGTCGTTCTCGCCCGTGATTCGCGGACTCAGCGGCGGCGGTGGCGGTGCGTCGGGTGCGTCCGCGGGCTGTGGCACGACCAGCCGCCAGATGCGTTGCAGGAACCGGTGCACGCCGATGATGTCGCGCGTGTTCCACGGCTTCGAGGCGTCCAGCGGCCCCATGTACATCTCGTATAGCCGCAGGGTGTCCGCCCCGTACTCGTGGATGATCGCGTCGGGATTCACCACGTTCCTGAGCGACTTGCTCATCTTCTCGACCGAGGCCTTCAATGGCTTCCCGGTCTGGCGGTGATACGGCTGCTCGTCGCGAAACTCGACCAACTCGTGGCTGACGGGCACGTCGCGGTCGTCGCGGTAGGCGTACGCCTGGATCATGCCCTGGTTGAACAGCTTGTGGAACGGCTCGGGTGTGCTGACGACGTGCAGATCGTAGAGCACCTTGTGCCAGAAGCGGGCGTAGAGCAGGTGCAGAACGGCATGCTCGGCCCCGCCCATGTACAGGTCGACCCCGCCGATCCGCGGCTGGCCCGCCGCGTCGCGCCCGCCCAGCCAGTAGCGCTCCGCCTCGCGGTCGATCAGCGCGAACTCGTTGTGCGGATCGCAAAAGCGCAGGTAGTACCAGCATGAGCCGGCCCACTGCGGCATGGTGTTCGTCTCACGCGACAGGACCCGCTCCCCCTGGCGAACCTGCACCCATTCGCGCGCCCGCGACAGCGGCGTCTGCGGCTCCGCGTTCGGATCGTCGCTCGCGGTGGGGCGGAAGTCGTCCATGTCCGGCAGCGTGACCGGCAAGTCCGTCTCGGGCACCGGGACGATTGAGCCGTCCGGCGCGTAGAGCACGGGGAATGGCTCGCCCCAGTAGCGCTGCCGCGAGAAGAGCCAGTCGCGCAGCTTGTACTGGACCGTGCCCTCCCCCAGGTCGCAGGCCTCGAGCCACTCGGTGATGACGCGCTTGGCCTGCGGGGTGGGCAGACCGTTGAGCACGCACTGCCCGGTGAAGTGTTCCCCGCCCGCCGGCGGCGAGTTGCACGACACCCCGTCGTCGACGAACCCGCGCCATTCCGTCCCCACGGGCGGCTCGACCACCTTGACCACGTCGAGGCCGTATTGCTCGGCGAACTCGAGGTCGCGCGTGTCGTGCCCGGGAACCGCCATGATCGAGCCCGTCCCGTAGCCGATCAGCACGTAGTCGGCCACCCAGATCGGGATGCGCTGCCGGTTGACCGGGTTGATGGCGTACGCCCCCGTGAATACGCCGGTCTTCTTCTTGCTCTCGGCGGTGCGCTCCAGGTCGCTGCGCTGACGGGCCTGCTGAACGTACGCGTCCACCGCGGCGCGGCACTCGGCGGTCGTGATGATCGGGACGAGGCGGTGCTCGGGAGCGAGCACCATGTACGTGGCGCCGTAAAGCGTGTCCGGCCGCGTGGTGAAAACGCGGATGGTCTCGCCGCTGACCGGGCCGCCGCCATCGATGCAGAAGTCAACGTACGCGCCCTCGCTGCGGCCGATCCAGTTCCGCTGCATCAGCTTGATCGGCTCGGGCCAGTCGAGCGCGTCCAGGTCGCGCAGCAGCCGGTCGGCGTACTCCGTGATCCGGAGCATCCACTGCTTCAGCGGGCGGCGCACGACGGGGTGGTTGCCCCGCTCGCTGCGACCGTCAGCCGTGACTTCCTCATTGGCCAGCACGGTTCCCAGCGCCGGGCACCAGTTGACCGGGACCTCGGCCAGGTACGCCAGGCGGTGCTCGGCGCGGAAGCGCTCGACCGCCTCGGGGCCCTGCGACTTGACCTCGGGCGGGATGGGGAGGGTGTCGATCGGCCGGGCCGCGCCGACCACCTGCCGCCCGGCCGAGTCGGTCCAGCGATGCTCGGGGTCATACCACGAGTTGTAGATCTTCAGGAAGATCCACTGGGTCCAGCGGTAGTACGCCGGCTCGCACGTCGCCAGCTCGCGATCCCAGTCGTACGACAGCCCGATCATGCGGAGCTGGCGCTTGTACGTCTCGATGTTCTTCTGGGTCGTGATGCGCGGATGCACGCCGGTCTCGACCGCGAACTGCTCGGCGGGCAGCCCGAACGCGTCCCACCCCATCGGGTGCAGCACATTGCAGCCCCGCATCCGCATGTGCCGCGCGATGATGTCCGAGGCGATGTACCCCAGCGGGTGCCCCACGTGCAGGCCCGCTCCCGAAGGGTACGGGAAGAAGTCCAGCACGTAGAACTTCGGGCGCTCACTGCCCGGCTGGCCCGGATTGGCCGCGCGGAAGCACTCGTGCGCCTCCCAGTAGTCCTGCCACTTGCGCTCGAGCGCGTTGAAATCGTACGCGTAGCTCATCGCGGGCGCTTCCTTTGCCGCCGAGCCCCGCACTGGCGCCGGTTTGGCTGCCGCGGGCGGGTCAGCGCCGGGCGCGCGGCTCAGCGGCGACGAACCCGATCCGCTGGTAGAGATTCTGCGGCGCGGCCCACTCGAAGTCGAACCGCTGCATCGCCGTCATGCGGTTCCGCAGGGACGCCGAGGCCACCTGCGCCTGGAACCCGCCCTCGTATATCGGCTTGACTTCGACCAGCTCACCCACGACCCACTTGTACTGGTTGGCCAGCCCGACCACCGCGACCCGCTCCGCCTGGGCGGGCGGCCCCGCCGGCGACTTGTCCGCCAACTCGAACAGGGCCGCGGCGACCGGGCCGGCCGCCCCAACCTGCTCGATGAACTGCTTGCCGCGGGTGAGCTGGCTCGGCGTGATCGGATCCAGCGCGGCCGCCCAGCGCGGCGGAATCGGCGAGGCGCCGGGTGCCTGCGTCGCGGCGGTCTCGGCCGCGGCCAACTTCTCGCGCAGCTCCGTGGCTTCGCGCACCGCGGCTTCGAGGCCCACTTCCCGGGCTCGCGCCGCCAGCTTCTCGGCCCACTCCCGCGCCACTCGGTGCGCCTCAAACGTCTTCCAGTCCGCCTTGACCTGCTCGCGAACCTCGTCCAGCGACGCAGGCGGCGCCGACGGAGCTACCTCCAGGACGCGGAATACGAACGCCTGCCGGGGGACCATGCGGCGGGCCTGGAAGTCGAACCGCCCGGAGAGCACCACTGGGGCCGGTTCACCCACCGAGATCACTGACAGCCGATCTTCCTGCGGATCCGGAACGAACAGCCCCTCGACGCGGAAGGCCAACTGGGCCGCCGACAGGGACTGCCGCTCCGGCAGCCGTGCCTGGCCGAAGCCGGCCGTGGCCTGCAACGTGGCCTGGTCGACGAGTTCGGTCTTGTAGTACTCGACCCCGTCGGCCGCGTACTTCCGCTGGAAGTCCTCGAACGTGGGCAGCTCTCCCGCGGGCGCCCGGGCGAAGCCCGTGTTCGGATCGCGCTCGGCCAGCACCCACGGTCGATGCGCCTCGGCGTAGATGTTGTTGATGACGCGCTGTGCCTCCTCCACGGCGCGCACGTCCCGCAGCTCCTCGCGCACCCGGTCGCGCGCTTCCTCGAACGTCATCGGGATCTGCGGGGGCGGGCTGCCGTCCGACGACGGCGGCGCGGTCGGATCCGGCTTGGTGTAGCGGGCGGCGTTGTCGGCGAAATACCGCTCGACCTGCGCGCCCTTCACGACCACCCGGCTCTTGATCTTGTCCGGATCGACCGTCAGGTACTCGATCTTCACGCGGTCCGGGAGTTTGTAGCCGAAGACCAGCGCGTCCGCCGTGTGTGCAGTCATGCGGTCCTTGCCCTCGGCGAAGAACGCCTGGAGCTGCTCCTCGGTCGGCTCCGGAACGGACGATTCGAAGGCCTTCGAGTTGATCTGAGAGAGAAGCGCCACGGCTTCCTGCGACTGGTCCCGGTAGCTCAGCATCTCCCGAGGCAGGCTCGTCAGGCACGCGGCCGCCTGGAGCGAACGCACGCGCATCACCGCCAGCCAGTTGCCAATCATGTCGAAGAGCTGGTTGTAGCTGATGCTGTTACGAAGCTGGATCGCCGCGACAGCCTCGTCGGTAAAGCCGGCCCGCCGCAGAAGGTCGATGACCTCGGCGCGGCCGACACGGATGCCCATCTGGGCCGCCTCGCTCTTCAGCAGGTGGTAGTCCACGTCGCTCGGCGCGCTGCGCGGGTCGATGATCCCGGCGCTCATGAGGACCTGGAGCTCATCGCGGGCCCGCTGGACCTCGACGCTGGTGACGTCGCGCCCGAACGCCCGGCCGAACTGAATCAGCATGTCGCGCCGCTGGTTGCCACAGCCCTCGAGCGACTGCGGAATCAGGAACGCCACCAGCAGCAGCGCCATGAAGACCATCAGGAGGGTGCGCCCATTCTCTCGAAGGGTCTTGACCAGGTTCATGCGACGACGTCCGTTTCCTGCGGGTTGGCCCCAGACCCGGGCGGGTCTGCGAGCGGCGAAAACTTCAGATGATACGTGCAAACGCCGTTCACACAAGTCGGCCCCGGGGCCCGCCCGGACGCACCGCCACGCGGCAACGCGGTATCGGCACGGGGCTTATCAGCCTCGCGGGCGCCGCGGCGATGATCCGGATTTTTGCCTCGTCACCGCGCGATTCGTACTCTCAACCTGGCCCCCAGAGTTCGCCCGCGCCAGGAGCCGGTAACCATGAGAGCCCTCCGCACAACCTTGGCGATCGGCTTCCGGTTCCTCCGCGGTACGGACGGACCAACGGCCGTGGAATACGCCGTCCTGCTCGGCCTGATCGTGCTCACGGCCGCCGCCGCCATTGCCGCGGTCGGCTCGAGCGTTCATGGCCTCTGGGCGTTCATCCACACTGCCGTTGGTGCTTCTGGCTGACGGATCGGAGGATCGTCGCGCCCGTGCGGGCCGCCCGGCCCGCGCAACAGTCCCGGATTTCCCCTTTGCCCCGCCGCGCACGCGCGACGCGACGGGGCTTCTTCTTTCTCTCGCGGTCGCGTCACTATGTCGCGGCCACGTTCTCGGTCGCGCGCAGTCCCGCGGGGAGCCGTTGGAGCAGTAATCGCTCCGCGATCAGTCGCACGCGCTCACTCGTTATCGCTCCGCGCGAGATTCGCGTGTGAGTCCGACGGGGGGGCTAGAATCGCGCGGTGCGCGCGACCCTGATCATCTCGCTGCTCCTTCCGCTCGCAGCCGGCTGCCACGGCGATCGCGCGCCCTCGCCATCCGGAAGCGCGCTGGCACATGACCGCCCCACGGCGAACCTCGTGCTTTCGGACCATCCGGACGTGACGCTGCTCGCGATCGGTGGGTTCCCCCGGGCGGCGTGGCCTTCGACCGACGTCGGATATCGACTCGGCGAAATCACGTTCTACGATACGTTTACGTCGGACGCCCAATACTGGTACACTCCACGTAGCGGACACACTTGGCACGTCGGCCAGTCGCAGCAGTCCGGGATTATGGCTCGGCCCTAGCCGACCCTGCGTCGAACTCGTCGCGACGCGCGCGAGCGACGCGATCCAGGCAAGATCGACATCGGGACAGAAGCTCCACGCGGTGGTCCTGTTGACCGCCTGGCGAATAATGCCACTGGCTCGGGTGTCACCGATCTGACCGGCGGGCACGGGGCTTGCCGGAGCCGTCTGTCGGCGGCCTATAGTCGTGAGAGAGAGACCTTGACGCGCGGTGCAGTATTCTCGTCGCGGGTGTGCTCGAGGGACCCGCTGGGTCTGCTGCGCTGAGAATCACCGGGCGTCCCTGGCGGGAGAGTTTGACTCATGAAGACGTTTGTAATGCGACACGCAAGCGCCCTGCTCGTGCTCACATCGCTGGCGGCCTTGGCAGGTGGCTGTCAACTCGTCGGTGCGGGCCTGCTCGACCTGTACTGGATCGACTCACTGACGCCCGGATTCGAGCAGCAACTCAACGAACTGGGCGAGCAGGTGCAGTCCGCTCAGGGCACGCCCGGCGTGGCCGGACCGCAGGGGCCCCAGGGACCGACCGGGCCCACCGGCCCGACCGGTGCCACCGGCGCTACGGGTGCGACCGGCCCGGCCGGCCCGCAAGGTGAACAGGGCGAGCAGGGCCCCGCAGGACCGGCGGGCGCTCCGGGGGCCGACGGCCTCAACTGCTGGGACCTGAACGGTAACGGCGTGGCCGACCTGCTGCTCGAAGATCTCAACGGCGACGGCGTCGTCGACATCATGGACTGCCTGGGTCCCAAGGGCGACCCGGGTGCGCCGGGACCGGTGGGTATCGCCGGACCGCAGGGTCCGCCAGGCCCGAACTCGGTGCTGGCGTACGCGAAGGTGAACGACGATGGCACGCTCGCGTATGGATCCAACATCGCGTTGACCACGCTGGGCATCGGTTTCTACACCGTGACCACCGGGCCGCTCGATATCCCCGATGCGGTCGCGCCGGGCCTGACAGCCGGGCTGTTCCCCGTCCTGGCCACGATTCAGACCACTGCGGGTGACACGACGCCGCGCACGATCCAGGTCGTGCCCACAGTATTCGTCCCCGCTACGAAGCAACTGGCGATGCAGGTCATCACTCTGAACGCGACGAACGGCACGTTCGTGCAGACGCCGTTCACCGTGATCGTCTTCGCGCCGTTCGTCCCGTAGCCGCGAACCGAACGAGCCGCATCAGTCAATCCGCCGGCGAGCGGGCCGAGCGATCGGCTCGCCCGCCGGCCGTGTCTCACGTCCCCGCCCCATCGACAACTCGGCGGAAGACGAACGTGGGCTTGCTCGCCCAGGTGATCGGACTGGCGTCGGCGTCGCTCTCCGGCCAGCGCCGCACCAGTTCGTAATGCATGAGCCACCAGGCACCTGACAGCGCGTCCGCGCCGTCGGCCGTCAGCACAAGCCACGTCGGAAGCGCATCGCGCTCCACGACGCGCGGTGCAGCCTTCGGGAGCATCACGACACGCGCGCGGGCGAAGTCCAGCGGCGGGACCGCGTACGGGGCGGGCTCCTGCATCACGCCGATCGACTCGTCGGGCACGCGATGCTCCGCCAGGAAGCAGCCGGCAAGGTGCCGCGGCTCATGCTCCAGGCCGCGATCCGTCGCGAATGCGCCGAGGTAGACCCAGCAGCGCGACCCCAGCAATAGCACTAGCCCGCCGCAGGCCACCGCGACCGGCCGCCACGCCCCACGGCGCGGTACTGCCGTGACGAGCCCCGCCGCAGCGCTGGCCGCGAGCAGACAGGGCAGAACGAGAAACCGAGCGAACTCCGCCGGCTTGCCCGCCGCGAGGAACGCCGCCAGCACCGTCAGCCCGAGGCCCGCAGCGGCGGCAACCAGCGTCTCGCGCGGCCAGCGACGCAGCAGGATCGCCAGCCCACCCAAACCGCTCAGCAGCACGAGCGGGCCGGCGCCCTCCGCGGCAAGCTGCGCGACGCGCACCGCGCCTTCGCCGGCGCGGCGCACCTGCTCGGCGTACATGGCCAGCGAGTTGTTCACGTTGCTTGCCAGCGCATCGCGCGCGAAGAGCACGTTGTAGACGAGAAAAGGATTCGTCGCGGCGTAGACGAGAGCCGCGACAGCGCCGGCCAGGATGACGTGCCGCGCGGTCTGCCCGCGCCGCGCCGCCGGCGCCGCGATGAGCAGCGCGAGCCCGTAGAGCGCCGCCGCCACGCCCGTCAGCACCAACCCAGCCGCCAGCCCGCTTGCGAGTCCGAGTTTGAGAGCGTCTCGTCCCCGCCCGCGCGCGTGATAGTCCAGCGCGAAGACCGTTGCCCACACAAGCATCGCGGCCGACGGCACGTGCGGCTTGGCCTCCAGCACGCCCGAGATGAGCACGGGCATCGTCGCAGCGGCAACCAGGCCCGCCCAGCCGCCTGCGCGGCCGGCCGTTCGTCGGCCAAGCTCGTAGACGCCGGCGAGCGCGACGGCGCCCATGAGCAGCGAGAGGCTGCGGGCCACCACGTAGAAGCGTCCGAAGGCGTCGGGGTGTTCGAGATAGAAGGTGGCGTCAGCCGTGAGTTCGATCGCACCGAGTACCTTGGCCGCTCCCAGGGCAGCGCCTACGCCGTAAATGTACGCGCCGCCGTACTGGTAGAGCCTCGGGTCCAGGTCGCCTGCCCGCGGGTTCATCCGCTGGAGGGCCTGGAAGGTGATCATCTCGTCCGGCTGGCGTGAGTAGAGGCGGTAGCGGCGGAGGATTTCGGCCCGCTGTGCCTCGCTGGCGGTGAGCTCGACGAGTTCGTCCCGGGCAGCGAGCGGGTTCAGGTCGACATCCGCGCCGGCCCGGCGATGCCGGCGCTCCTCGAGGGCGGCATCAATCTGATAGTTCTCGGCCCGCCAGGCGTCATCGCCACCGAACAGCAGCGGGTCCAGCTTCCGGGTCGGCAAGCCCCAGGTGAGTAACGGGGCCAGGCACGCCACCCAGAGGACGAGCACCGCCCAGAGGATCAGTTGCTCGTTGCGACGACACCTGCCGCCAGCTCGCTGCCGCCGGGCGCTCATGCGCGTAGGTTACGTCCGGCACAGGGTGAAGCGTAGGACCTGCGCTCGCGCGAGCCTTTGCCGCATCGGACGCGGCCTCGGCGAGCGCACTCGCCCGCGCGGCAACAGTCTCGCCTGTGGTTTCCGGGCGGACCCCGACGTCGGACTTGAGTTGCGGCGCAGAAGCTGCGTCGTGGAATACCCGAACGCCTGCCGCCGTGAGCGGACCCGCCCGGGCGATTTGCGGCCCCTGCGCCGGACGCGCGAAAGTTGCCCGCGCCGCGAGTTCAGGTGACCGGGTCGACCTACCGATCAATCAGGCTCAGAGGCGTGCGGTATCGAGCCGCCCGTCTCGACGTGAACGGGTGAGGACACTGGCGTCTTCAGCGTTCCGAGGGCCGAAACTCTTTTCTCGCTCCTGGAGGACTTGTATGAGCAACACAGCGACGCAGAACGCGGCGAACACGAACTACTACACCAGCACGCAGTTTGGCACGACCGTTCCCTACGACCAGATCAACAGCCCCGGCGCCTACGTCTGCCAGTGGAGCGGGCACCTGCTCCGTGTGCCGGAGGATGGCGTGGCCGCCGGCCGCAGCCCGATGGTCAACATCGTCGGCTCGGAGCCGCTGTTCGTGACCAAGATCAGCGACAACCCCTGGATCACGCTGACCAAGGCCCGCCTGGTCGCCGCCAACTTCGACCTCAACGTGAACTTCTAAGCACGTTGACGGGCGCGCCCCGCGCTACGGCGCGGGGCCGGCCCGACGCATGACACAGACTGGCCCGCCGCCGTTTCGCGCGGCGACCCCGGAGGTGCGGGAAGCAATTCGATCTGACCGCCAGTACCTTGCCGGCGGGAGCGTGGCCCTCGCTCCCGCCGTCTCTTTGCGCTCGACCAGCCGGATGACTGGATGGATTGGGCGTCCCGGACGTCACGAAGGGTCGTCCGGGACGCCGCGGCTCCTCAGCAGTCACCGCCATTCAACCCGTTTGGACACGGGCGGATTCCCGGCGGTTGGGCGGCGCGCCCGGATCTGGTGTCGGAACCTGTTGCCCGTAAAGATGTTGCGCGGTGACGACGGAATCAGCGTGCTGGTCACGCCCCGTCGCGAACCGCCGCCCGCCGGCGGGAGGTGCCCGCCGCGCATCTGCCGACCGGTCGCGGTCCAGGCGGGGAGCATCTAAGATGCTTCGCTTGCGAACCGCGCGTTACCTCGGCTGGCGGCGGCCCGCGCAGGGGCCTCCGGCGGTGTTGCGCGTCCAGCCCACTTGGAGCAAGACCACACATGAAGCGCTCGAAGATCACGATCATCGGGGCCGGGAACGTCGGCGCGACCTGCGCGCACTGGGCCGCGGCCAAGGAACTGGGCGACATCGTGCTGGTCGACATCGTCGACGGACTGCCCCAGGGCAAGGCGCTCGACCTCTACCAGTCCTCGCCGATCGAGGGGTTCGATGCCCAGATCGTTGGGACGAACGAGTACGGCCCCACCGCCGGCAGTGACGTGATCATCATCACCTCCGGCATTCCGCGCAAGCCCGGGATGAGCCGCGACCAGCTTCTCGAGACGAACGTGAAGATCGTCGCGGATGTGACCGCCAAGGCCGCCAAGGAGAGCCCCGACGCGGTCCTGATCATCGTCAGCAATCCGCTGGACGCGATGGTTTACACAGCTCACGTCGTCTCACAGTTCCCGACCCAGCGCGTGGTCGGCCAGGCCGGCGTGCTCGACGCCGCCCGCTACCGCGCCTTCATCGCCGCTGAGATCGGCGTCTCGGTCGAGGACGTCCAGGCGATGCTGCTGGGCGGGCACGGTGACGACATGGTCCCGCTCGTCCGCTACACGTCCGTCAGCGGGATTCCGGTCACGCAGCTCATCGCCCCCGGTCGGCTCGACGAGATCGTGACCCGCACGCGCAACGGCGGAGCCGAGATCGTCAACCTGCTCAAGACCGGCAGCGCCTACTACGCCCCCGCCGCAGCCAGCGTCGCCATGGCCGAGGCGATCATCCGCGACAAGAAGCGCGTCATGGCCTGTGCCGCGTACTGCGACAGCGAGTACGGCGTGGGCGGCTTCTTCGTCGGCGTGCCGTGCGTGCTGGGGCGCGGCGGCGTCGAGAAGGTGATCGAGATCGAGCTGGACGAGCGCGAGCGGGCCATGCTCGACACGAGCGTCCAGCACGTAAAGGACCTGTGCAAGTCGGCCAAGCAGTACCTGCCGAAGTGAGGATGACGCGGAGATGCCCGGGCAGGGTGATGACGGGACGGGGCTGAAGGCGCGGCCGGTGGGACCGCGGCGCCGGTGGCTGGCGCGCCGGAGCGGAACTCACGCGCCCGATCAGCGACGCAACGGAGCGCTTCCGCCTGGTTGGCTCTCTGCACCGCGCGTGGCCGGGGCCTGCCTGGGAGCTTGGCTGCTTTGTCACGCTGCTACTTTGATCGCTCCGGCGGCCGTTGCCGACGACGCATCGAGCAGGCCTGCGAGCGCGCTGCTGTGCCCGGTGACGGGGCAGCCGGCCGATCGTGGCATCTGCGCCCGCTTTCGCGGACGGTTCGTGTACTTCGCCAGCGACGCCGCGCGGCAGCAGTTCGAGCGCGAGCCGGCGCGGTTCGCGGAGCAGGTCCAGACCCAGTGGACCGCCGACCCGCTGCTGCGCGTCCAGGTCCGCTGCCCGGTGACGGGCGAACCCGCCCGCGGAACGGTCTACGAGGGCTGTGGTGACGACGCGGTCTTCTTCGCCAGCGAGGAGGCCCGCCGCAAGTGGCTGGCCGACCCGGCGGCGTACCGGGATCGCCTGGAGCGCGAGTGCTACACGTTTCAGACGGGCTGCGCGACGTGCGGGAATCCGATTAATCCCGCCGCGGTCAAGACGGTCGATGGGCGGGCGCTCTACTTCTGCTGCACGGGCTGTCCGATGGGCTTCGAGCGCGATCGGGAGAAGCACCTGCGCGCGGTCGATGCGCAGATCGCCAGCAACAAGGCCGAATGGGAGCGCCGATCGGCGGCGCGGGCGGTCGGGGCGCCCGCTTCGCAGCCCGCCACGCGGCCGGCCGCAGCGCCGACACCGCCCTGACGCCGAGCGCGGTGAGAGCCGGTCGGGTTGGGCGCAGCCTGGAGCGTTTCGTCTCGACGAGCCGCCTGCTACCATGCCGGGTCGTGACGCAGCTTGCCACGCCAACTCCGCTGTCGGGGGGAGCCGCGGCGCTCGACGCCCCCGTTGAACGGCCGGACGTCTGGGCGTGGACGGGGGCGAAGTACCGCGTCCGCGCGGTGCTGCTCCTGGTGCTCAATTTTACGCTCTACTGCGGGCTGTGCGTCTTCACGCACTGGCTGCACGTGGGGCAGGCGTTCGACTTCTCGTTCGAGTCGTACGCCGAGCCCTTCCGGTTCTGGGGCCCCAACACGCTCAACCTGTACGACTTCATCCTGTACCCGATCAGCGTCGAGCAGACGCCCATGCACGGGGTGGTCATCGGGCTGCTCATTGCAACGGTGGTGGCCATACCGATAGCCGTCGCGATTCTCTATCGCTTTCCGTGCAGCCTGCCGTTCACGCTGGCGGTGTTCGTGCTGGGTCACCTCCCCTGGCTGGCGGTGACGCTGACGTCGAGCTGCATCCTGGCCTCGGTGCGTCCCTTCCGGCTGCGATTCCGCTACGGCGCTGCGCTGGTCGGGCTGCTGCCCGTGCTGCTGTACCTGTTCCTGGCGACGCGCGGAGCGAGCGACCTGCTCAGCGCCAGCATTTCCCCCGAGCGGAAGCTGCTGCTGGCCGGGCCGTGGATCCTGGCGATCCTCGGAGCCTGCACGATGCTGGCGATCATCCTGCTCATCGCCCAATCATTGAACTGCCGTCCGGGCTCGGTAGCGCCGGTCATGGGCGTGATGTTCGCCCTTCCGGTCACGCTCTTCCACGCCTACGTCGGGTTCGACGAGCTGGCCTACCGCGCGATCGAGATCGAGTACGGCCCGCGGGCGCGCCGCTTCGAGCCGGTGCAGGATGCGACCGACGCCATCTTCACCTATTTCCGCGAGCGCATGGACCGCGGCGCGGACCGCGGCGCGCGCCGGGCGGTGTTGCTGGCTCTGTGGAGCGAGCGGCCCGAGCAGCAGGCGGCCGTCAAGCACCGCGTCACGAACTACCTCCGCGTGCAACTGCTCCGCGATCGCCAGGCGGCCTACGACGCCTGCAAGCAATTCCTCGAAACGCACCTGGCGAGCCGCTTTATTCCGAACGTCCTGTACATCCAGGCACGTGTGCTGGACACGCGGCTCGACGAGCTGCGCTTCCAGGGCGAGGACGCGAAGCGCGAGTTGTACACCGACTTCCCGCACGTGCAGTCCGAGCCCATCTGGTCCACGCTTCTCACGCGCTACCCCCAGTCGCCCCTGGCGGTGGCCGCCCGCCTCCGGCTCGCCCAGCATCGTCTGCGCCAGGGCGACGTGGGTGGTGCTCTGACCGTGCTGAACATGGAGTTGCCGCCCGAGGCGCAGCGGCGCCTGCCGGCCCGCGGGCCGCGGCCGCTGCTGGTTACCGTGTCGCCCGAGAGCACGCTGGAGATCGAGCCGGACGCGTTCATATTCGAGTCCGAGCGGCTGCGCGAGCTGATCCTGGCCAATGGCGGGCTGGACGCACCCGAGCGCGACCGGGAGGCGCTGCAAGCCCTGGCCAGCCTCGACCCGCACCGCGCCGGCTACCGCGACCAGCTCGCCCGCCTGGCCGCCGCCTACGCCGACCGGCCGCTGCACGACAATCTCGTGGTGCGCTGGGCGAGCCATGCCGAGGACCGTCGGTTGCGCGCCGAGCTGCTGGCCGCGTGCCTCGAGCGTTTCGACGGGGGCGACGCGTACGCCGAGGCGCTGTTCCAGTTGGCGGACCTGGACGTGCAGCGGGCCGGCGGCGATGCGGCCCTGCGCGAGGCAGGGATTGCCCGGCTAAACGAGCTCGTGTCCCGTTTTGGCGAGACGTGCTGGGGCCGCCTGGCCGCGGAACGCCTGACTATGCTCATGCCGCGGACCGCGACGCCGGTCCGGGAAGGTGGCTAAGCGTGAAGCACATCGTCCTGGCAATCACGGGCGCGAGCGGCGCGCCGTATGCCCAGCGACTGGCTCGGCTGCTCGTCGAGCGCCCGGACGTGCACCTGCACGTGGTCGTCTCGCCGTTCGGGCAACGAATTCTGGCCGACGAGGTGGGCCTGCGGCGATTCTCGCTCGAAGCCCTCCTGGGCCGCTCCGCGCCGAACGCGACGCTCTACTCCCACAACGACTCGGGCTCGCGCCTGGCCAGCGGCTCATTCCTCACGCACGGCATGGTCGTCTGCCCGTGCAGCAGCAACACGCTCGCGGCCATCGCGGCCGGCATCGCCGACAACCTGGTGGCCCGTGCGGCGATGGTGACGCTCAAGGAGGCGCGCCGGCTCATCCTGGTGCCGCGCGAGATGCCACTGAGCCAGATCGAGATCCGGGCCATGCTCACGGTCAGCCAGGCCGGTGGGATCATCTGCCCGGCCTGCCCGGGCTTCTACATGAATCCGCAGTCCGTGCAGGAGTTGGTCGACTTCGTCGCGGGGCGCGTGCTCGACCTGCTCGGCCTCGAGCACGGGCTGCGCACGCGCTGGTCGCCGCTCGAGCGTCCCGGGCGCGCCGGCGGCTCCGAGGTGGCGGAGTAAGCAATGGCGGGGCCGCTTCACACCGTGCGCACCTGGGGCGAGATGATTAAGTTCTCGCACTCGGTCTTCGCCTTGCCGTTCGCGCTGCTGGCCACGTTTCTTGCGGCGCGGCCCGCACTGCCGAGCGGCGTGCAGCTCGGACTGATCGTCGTGTGCATGGTGGCGGCACGCAGCGCGGCGATGACCTTCAACCGCCTGGTCGACCTGCCGTTCGACGCGGCCAATCCGCGCACCGCTGGCCGGGCGCTCGTGCGCGGCACGATCAGTCGCCGGGCTGCGTGGGCGTTCTTCGGGCTGGCGTGCGTCGCGTTTGCGCTGGGCTGCGCCGGGTTCCAGTTCGCGGTGCAGCCGGCGAATCCGTGGCCGCTCCGGCTGTGCGTGCCGGTGCTGGGCTGGCTGTGCCTGTACTCGTACACGAAACGGCTGACGCGCTGGTCGCATGTCGTGCTCGGGGTCGGCATCGCGATGGCGCCCGTGGCGGCGTGGATCGCGATCAGCCCGAACACGCTGGGCCTATCCGCGTGGCTGCTGATGGCGGCGGTCGCACTGTGGATCGCGGGCTTCGACCTGATCTACGCCTGCCAGGACGTGGACGTCGACCGCCAGGCCGGCTTGCACAGCGTCCCGGCGCGCCTCGGCGTGCCCGCGGCGCTGTGGATGGCGCGGGGTTTCCACGTGCTGACGGTCGCTGGGCTTGTCGCGGTCGGATCGACCGCGGAGCTGGGCGTGCTCTACTACGCAGGCGTCGGCGCGGTCGCGCTGCTCCTTGTTGTCGAGCATGCGCTGGTCAGCCCGCGCGACCTGAGCCGCGTGAACCTAGCGTTCTTCACCGTCAACGGCGTGGTGGGGCTGCTGCTCGGCACGCTCGGCGTGCTTGATGTCGTGCTGCATTGACGCGGCCAGCCGAGAACCGTAGCGTCGGACCTCCGCGTCCGACGAAAACCAGTAGCGTCGGACCTCCGCGTCCGACGCAATAATGCGGCTCGATCGGAACGCCGGACGCGGAGTCTGGCGCTACGGCTCGCCGGACGCGGAGTCCGGCGTCACGCGTTCGGGTCTGGATCGCGCTGGTCGAGTAGCTTGGCGGAGGTCAGTGAATGTACGGCAGGTTCACGATCCCGCCGGCCCACACCACGGCGGCCTTGACGGCCTGGTCAAGATCGCGGGCCGGATCGAGAGCCAGCTCCAGCGCGGCCGAGCACGCGGCGTCATCCTCCTCCGCGCACGCGTCGTGACCACACCCAAGCCCGTCCTCCAGGGGGAAGCTGGCCAGCCTGAACTCCAGCTCGCGGCCTGACCCCGCCACGTCCCACGCGTCAGCCGCGGCCGTGGCGATGCTGCGGCGCAGCGCCGGCATGTTCATGTTGCGGCCGGGGCAGGCGGTCTTGTTGGTGATCTCGCCGTGGCCATATACCTGCGACGGCGGGATTCCGCCGTTGACGACGAGCAGCGTGATCAGGTCGCGCAGGGTCCGAAGCTGGCTGGGGGAGGGCGTCTCGGTCTGGAAGTCGCCGATCAGGCAGATACCCACGCCGTGATCGTTGAAGAAGTTCTTGTCGCGGTACACGCCGAGGTAGCGCCCGGCGGTGTTCTTGCAGTGCGCGCCGGTGGCCTGGTTCTTCCACCGGGGTCCGACGAACACCTGGCCATCGGGGTAGTTCACGCCGTTGCCGATGACGAAGTGGTAACCCAGTCCACCCGACCAGCCCCGCTGCCGGTGGTAGCTGTCCATACCCTGGGGCGAGGCATTCGAGGCGGCCGAGTGGTGAACCACGATGATCCGCCAGCGGCCGCGGGCGATGCCTCCGCGGGGCAGGATGTCGGCCAGGCGGACGGTTTCGCCGCCCGCGCGCGGAAGGGGCTGCTGCGTGGGCGGGACGGAGACGGGCTGCTGGCGCGGCGCCGGTCGGGGCGGCGGGGGAAGCGGTGTGATCGGCTCGGGCGCGCGTGTGCTCAAGGGGGGCGGAGGGGCAGGGTTGACCGTGGGGCGCTGATCTTCGGCTTGGCATCCTGCCAGCAGCGCCAGCGCAAGCGCGCCGGTCCATGCAATCCGTTGCATCGACGAAGCTCCGTGGAGGGCACTGGCTCTGGCCGTCGGATGCTCACTATAGCCCGCGCGGTGCGCCGCGCGAAGCCCGTTGCAGAGGCGTTGCCCGGCGTCATCCGCCGCACGGCATGTGCACAGCCACTGCTGCGTGCCGGCGGTCGAACGGCTAGAATGCGCCCGGTGTTGGGGGAATCGACCCGCGCTCCTTCCCGGCCGACCCGCCGGGGAGCGGCGAAGGGGACCCGACATGCCCTTCGAGAAGCACGGCCGGCGGATCGACGAGTGGTCGCGGAAGATCCACGACATGCTCGACGAGATGAGCAACCGCATCTTCTTCGAGTTCAGGCCTCACGAGGGCTGGCAACCGCGCATTAACGTCTACGCCAGCCGCAGCACCTACGTCATCTGCATCGAGCTGGCCGGGCTGGAGCCGGACGCGCTGCGCGTCGAGTGCCGCGATGAGACCACGATCCGCCTGAGCGGGCAGCGCGGCCGTCCGCTGCGCGACGGGCTGGAGCTGCCCTGCAGCGTCGAGGCGCTGGAGATTGACGAAGGGCCTTTTTCCCGAGAGATCAGCCTGCCGGAGCCCGTGGACGCGCAGGCCGCCGAGGTGTCATACGACCGAGGGTACCTATGGGTGATCCTGCCCAGGCTGGAGCGGGAATGAGCTTGCAGGGGCCGCCGCCGGCGGCCGATCCGACGTCCGCCGGGCCGTCCGGCTCCGCCCGCGGCACGAGCGACGACCGAGCGCACGACATCCCGCGCGAGCTGCCGGTGCTCCCGGTCCGCGAGGTGGTCGTATTCCCCGGCACGGTCGTGCCGCTGAGCGTGGCGCGGGAGAAGTCCAAGCGGCTCCTGGACGCGGTCCTGGGGGGCAACAAGCTGCTCGCGGTCTGCACGCAGCGCCGCTCGGAGATCGAGGATCCCGGCCTCGACGATATCTACCGCATCGGGACCGCGGCAATCGTGCTCAAGCTGCTCCGCATGCCGGACGGGACGAGCAGCCTGCTCGTCCACGGCCTCGCGCGGGTCGGCGTCGAGGAACTGCTCGGCACCGAGCCCTACTGGCGCGGGATCGTCAATGTCCACTTCGACGAGGCACCCGAGAGCCTGGAGCTGAATGCGCTGGCCCACACGGCCCGGCAGACCGCGCTCCAGGTGCTTGAGCTCAGCCCGAACGTCCCCGACGAGGCCCGCATCGTCCTGGAGAACATCGATCAGCCCGGGCCGCTGGCGGATTACCTGGCGGCCAACCTGTCGCTGGGCGTGCCGCTCAAGCAGGAGCTACTCGAGACCTTCGACGTGGTCGACCGCCTCAAGAAGGTCACGGCCACGCTGAACAACCAGCTCGACGTGCTCCAGCTCTCCCGCAAGATTCAGGAGGATGTCCGCTCCCAGATCGACAAGTCGCAGCGCGACTACTACCTCCAGCAGCAGTTACGGGCGATTCAGAAGGAGCTCGGCGAGGGCGACGCGCGCAGCCTCGAGATCGAGGACCTGCGCCGCCGGGTTGAGGACGCCCAGATGCCGGAGCCCGTGGCCCGCGAGGCGGCCCGTGAGCTCGGGCGACTGGAGCGCATCCCGCAGGGCTCGCCCGAGGGCGGCGTGGTCCGCGACTACCTCGAGTGGTTGTGCAGCCTTCCCTGGAACAACAGCACGCAGGACAACCTCGATCTCCGCCGCGCCGAGCAAATCCTCAATGAGGACCACTACGGGCTCGAGAAGGTCAAGCGCCGCATCCTCGAATATCTCGCGGTTCGCAAGCTCAATCCGAACGGTAAGAGCCCGATCTTGTGCTTCCTAGGGCCGCCTGGCGTCGGCAAGACCTCTCTCGGCCAGAGCATCGCCCGCGCGCTGGCGCGCAACTTCTGCCGCATTTCGCTGGGCGGCGTGCGCGACGAGGCCGACATCCGCGGCCATCGCCGCACCTACATCGGCTCCATCCCGGGCCGGATCATCCAGGAAATCCGCCGCGCCGGCGTCCGAAACCCCGTGCTCATGCTCGACGAGCTCGACAAGCTCGGAGCCGACTTCCGCGGCGATCCGGCCGCGGCGCTGCTGGAGGTTCTCGATCCGCAGCAGAACCACAGCTTCACCGACCACTATCTCGGGGTCGCGTTCGACCTCTCCGGCGTACTCTTCATCGCCACGGCCAACCACATCGAGCCGGTAGCGCCCGCCCTGCGAGACCGCATGGAGCTGATCGAGCTCAGCGGGTACACGACCGGCGAGAAGCTGGAGATCGCCAAGCGGTATCTCGTCCCCCGGCAGCTTGCCGAGAACGGACTCGCCGAGCGGCGCATCGTGTGGACGGACGCGGCCCTGCGTGCCGTGATCGAGGGATACACCCGCGAGGCGGGCGTGCGGGAACTCGAGCGCTGCATCGCTACGGTCCTCCGCGGGCTGGCGGCGAAGGCCGCGCGCGACGAGAGCCTGCCGGCCCAGATCGACAGCGAGTTGCTCGATGCCGCGCTCGGACCGGCCCGCTACACGTCCGAGCACGCGCTCAAGGCCCGCGTCCCGGGTGTCGTGGCCGGGCTCGCCTACACGCCGGTCGGCGGCGACATCATCTTCATCGAGGCCGCCAAGATGCCCGGCCGCGGCGCGTTCACGCTGACCGGCCAGATCGGTGACGTCATGCGCGAGTCTGCCCAGGCGGCCCTGTCCCTGGTGCGGGCACACGCGCGCGAGTGGGGCGTGCCCGCGAACGTGCTGCGCAGCCACGACATCCACATCCACGTCCCGGCCGGTGGCGTACCCAAAGACGGGCCGTCCGCGGGCGTGGCCATGCTCGCCGCCCTTGTGTCGCTTCTCACTGGCCGCGCCGCGGATCCCGCCGTCGGGATGACCGGCGAGATCACCCTGCGGGGGCAGATCCTGCCCATCGGCGGGGTCAAGGCGAAGATCCTCGCCGCACACCGCGCCGGATTGAAGACTGTCGTGTTGCCCGAGAGGAACGAGGCGGACCTCCGGGATGTGCCGGAGGACGTCCGCCGCGAGCTGCGCTTCGTCTTCGCGACCACCTGCGCGGACGTGCTGTCGGTCGCCCTGGCGAGTCCGGAAACGGTCCCGGGCGGGGATGGTCAGGCAGCGTCTCCGGCGTCACCGAAGCGGCGCAGGCAAGTGGCCACGGCGCGGGCCGAGGCGCCGGGGAGGCGGCCAGACCGACGCCGCCGGGCCCCCAGGCCCGCGGGCCGCCGGTAGAGGGGGGTCGTGCGCGCCCGGGCAACCGAGGTGGCGGCAGGGCGTCACGTTGATTACTCCGCAGTCTCATCAACCCTAACCCATTATCCAGCAGAGGATTCCGCTTGCAGGCCCCCGGGGGGGCAAGTATCATGATGAACGGCTGACAGCGTTGGCTCGCAGTTCACGAAGGGCGACGAAGCGACAGGACACGGGCCGCGGTTACGCGGTCCTGCTGGGGAACGCGATGAAGACCGTCACCAAGAAGGACCTCGTCGATCGGATCGCGGAGCGGACGGGGAACAAGCGCGTGGTCGTCAAGAAGATCGTGCAGCAGTTTCTCGACGAGATCGTCGCCGAGCTCGGTGAGGGGAATCGCCTGGAGTTCCGCGACTTCGGCGTGTTCGAGATTCGCTCGCGCGCCGCGCGCCTGGCCCAGAACCCCAAGACGATGGAGAAGGTCTACGTCCCCAGCAAGCGAACCGTGAAGTTCAAGATCGGCCGGCTGATGAAGCAGCGGCTGTTCGGCGACACCAACGGGGCGACCGGGGCGATCGAGCGAAAGCAGGCCGCGTCCGCGGAGCAGTGACGGTGTTGCGCGGCGCTGTAACTCATGCCATAACTGGAGGTTGAGCCAGTTCGCGCGTGGGCGGGGGCAATGAGCAGACGCCAAGTTCAGCGCGGGGGCAGTGTCACCTTGCAGGTCGACTGGGCCGTCAGCACGCGCTTCGTCAGGTAGTCGACGAAGGTCACGCGAATGGTGACCTCCGGGTTCTCAGGCGGCTTTCCAGGCCAAGGGCACTTGATCCTGAAGTGCTGTGTCATCAGCTTGCCGTGCCACAGCTCGGCAACCTGGTCCACACTCAGCTTGTACTCACCGATGAGGTTGCGCCCGGCCGGAGCGGCCAGGTCGTAGAGCTGGATCGTCACGTCGCCGGGGACCTTGATGACGTCGCCGCGGCGATCGATGGGCTGGATGTAAACCGTGACCCCCTCATCGCCAGGCTTGCCGTCGGTGTCGAACCCGCCCGAGAGGCGGTCAATCTGGATTCGCTCCGGGAAGAAGACTCGCTTCAGGTCTTCTTCAGAGATTGAGCGAGCTACGGCGAGCTGTCTATGCAGCTCGTCGATTGTGCCCTGCTGCAGCGCGATCTGGCCGTCTCGCTCCTTGACCTGCTCGCGGAGCTTGAGGATCTCCTGCCGCAGGTCGATGTCCGCGGTGGTCTGACACCCAGACACGCAGGCCGCGATCGCGGTGATCGCCGCCGCAAGCCAAGCAGCGACGGGGCGCGGGGCAGGTCGGCGGGCCCGCAGGTTGTCGCACCTGGATGTCAGTCGAGCCAGCATGGATGCTTGGTATTACGTCGGTACCCGGCCGGCCGATGCAGGCGCTGCAAAGCGCGGGTCGACAGCGGGCGCTACTCCTCGGGCCGGCCGCCCGGCGACGGAACCCGCACGGTCTCGGGCATGGCCTCGAGAATCTTGTCCGCCAGACCATAGGCCACCGACTGCTCGGCGTCCATCCAGTTGTTCCGGTCGCAGTCGGCGGTGATGGTCTCCAGGTTCTTGCCCGTGTGCCTGGCCAGGACTTCGTACAGGTGCTTCTGGGTGCGGAGCATCTCGTCAAGCTCGATCTTGATGTCCGTCGCCGGACCGCGGGCGGCACCCAGCGGCTGGTGGATCATCACGCGCGAGTGAGACAGGACGTAGCGCTTGCCCGGCGCGCCGGCCGCGGAAAGCACCGCGGCCATGCTGGCCGCCATGCCGATCACGTACGTGGCCACGGGACAGGGGATGAACTGCATCGTGTCGTAGATGCCGAAGCCGGCGTACACGGAGCCGCCCGGCGAGTTGATGTACAGGTGGATGTCGGACTTGCGGTCCTCGTTGGCCAGGAAGAGCATCTGGGCGATGACCACGTTGGCCAGGTGATCGGTGACCTCGTCTCCCAGGAAGATGATGCGATCCTTGAGCAGCCGGGAGTAGATGTCGTAGGCGCGCTCGGCGCGGCCTTCCTTCTCGACAACGATCGGGATGAGCGTCTGGGCGCGGGTCATGTCGGGCGGCCTCACTTCTTCTTCTCGAACTTGGCTTCTTCGAGGATCTCGTCGATCAGCCCGTAGTCCTTGGCCTCCTGGGCGGTCAGGTAGCGATCGCGCTCGATGTCGCGGGCGATCGTCTCAGCGTCCCGGCCGGTGTGCTTGGCGAGGATCTCGACGATGGTCTTCTTCACGCGGAGGATCTCGTCGGCCTGGATGCGCATGTCAGCCGCCTGCCCGCCCACGTAACCCCACGGCTGGTGGATCATGATCTTCGCGTGCCGCAGGGCGTAGCGCTTGCCCTTCGTGCCGGCGGCGAGGATGAGCGCGGCGCCGCTGCTGGCCGAGCCGACGCAGTAGGTGGCGATGTCGCACTTGAGAAACTGCATCGTGTCGTAGATGGCCAGCGTGTCGTCGATGTCCCCGCCCGGACAGTTGATGTACATGGAGATGTCCTGGTTGCGCTTGACCGCCTGCAGGTACAGCATGCTCTTGATGATGTGCGAGCACACCGTGCTGCTGTTGACCAGGATGTCCGGGACCAGCGGCAGGTCGAGGAAGATGATCCGCTCCTCGAGCAGCATCTCGTTGAGGCCCATCTGCCGCCAGGCCTGCCACGAGCTCCCCTGGGCGCGGATCGTCGTCGGGTCGGGCCAGTACGCCATCGTCACTCCTTTGCGCCGCGCCGGGGTTGCCTTCGCGAAGGCACGGCTCCGGGTCAGGTCGATTGCGCCGCGGGCTCGATCTTCGCGGACTTGAGCAGCCAGTCGATGCACTTGTCGTGCCGGATCTGCTCGACGAGCTGCGCCAGCAGCCCGCGACTCTGGAGATCGTCCCGGACGCGGTCGAAGCGCTTGTTGTACACCGCCGCCATGCGCGCGATCGCCGTGTTTACCTCTTCATCGGTCACTTCGATCCCAAGCTGGGCCGCGACCTTCTCCAGGACGAACCCGAGCTTCAGCTCGCGGGCGACCTCCTCGCTGGCGTGCGTGCGCAGCTCGTCGATCCGGGCCTCGATGTCGCCCAGCGGCATGCCCCGCTGCCGCAGGTTGACCACCTGCCGGAGTACGGCCCGGTCCGTCTGCCGGGCCGAAAACTCCGTGGGCAGGTCCAGCTTGGTGTTCTCGAGCAGGTAATTCTCGACCTGCGCCCGCTTCGCCCGCTCGTTGAGGGTGTCCCGCTCGGCCTCGAGGTCCTCCCGGGCCGCCTCCCGCAACTCCTGCTCACTGGCCAGGCCGTAGGCCTTGATGAAGTCCTCCATCGGCTCGGGAACCAGCCGCTTGACTTCGTGGACGTGGAACTCGAACCGGCCGGACTTGCCGCGCAGGTCCGCGCGCTCGAAGTCGGGCGGGATGGTGCAGTCGGTCGTGCGCGTCTCGCCGGGCTGAACGCCCGCGAGGGTCTCATCCAGGTGAATGAGCGGAATACCCTCGAGTCGCGCGGGCCGCACGCCGAGCGCCTGGTTGTCTTCCCTCTTGATCTCGACCCCGTCGCAGAAGAGCACCACGTCGGCGATGACCTGGTCGTCCTTCTGAGCCGCGGTCGTGACCGGCTCGAAGCGGCCGCGGAGCCGGCGCCGCCGGAGGATGTGCTCCTCGACCATCTCGGGTGTGATCGCGACATCGGCGGCCTTGACGGGGATTCCCTCGAGCGCGGGCAGCTCGAAGCTGGGCTTGAGCTCGACCTCGCAGGTGTAGGCGAAGTCACCCTCGGCGGGCAGCTTCAGGTGCTGCATCGCCTCACCGAAATCGACCAGCTTGGTACCGCCCTCCAGCTCGATGCGGAACAGCGGGTCACCGAGCGTCTCGATCTTCTCGTTCTCGGCGACCGCGTAGAAAGACTGCCCGACGATCGCCGTGGTGAGCGAGTCGCGCACCTCCGCCCCGAAGCGCTTCTCGACCAGCCGGCGGGGCGCGCGGCCCTTGCGGAAGCCGGGCACGAGCGCGTCGTGCATCAGCTCCGAGTAATTGTGCTCCATGTGCTCGGCGATGACCGTGGCCGGGACGGTAATGCGGAGCTCTTTGCGCAGGAGCCCGATGTCCCGCCCCTCGACGCGGACTTCCTTCTTGAGCGTCTCGAGGAGCCGCTCGGTCTCCTTCTCCGCCTTGTCCCACATCTGCGGGTCGTCGGTGATCCCGGTCATGCCCGGTAGGTTCATCGCATTCTCCATAGCCGGGCCGCCGCGATGCGCTCAGGCAACGACGGCAGCACCCGTCGCAGCCCGCGCGGGATGCGACCGGGGGATGTTAGTCGCGTGATCAGACCAGGCCCTGCGTGCCGCCGCTGAGGAGGATCTTGACCACCAGCGAGAGGAAGAAGCTCAGGAAGCTGGTGACGATGTCGCCCCACTGGATGTTGGCGAGGGCCGTCGACAGGCTCATGGTGGTGCCGCCCATCGACAACATGAGTGTCCAGCGGTAGATGCGTGCCAGGTTCGAACGCATGCAGCGCTCCTCGACGTTCGCCCGCCGGGCGGCCACGCGACCGGCGCTCCTGCGCCGACCGCCGCAGGGATAGCTCGCGGGGCGAAGCGGTAACGTTACGCCCGCCGGAGTCCATGTCAAGCTGGCGCCGGGGCCCGGAGTCGCGCAATTCGAGGCTGGATCAGCACGTGCGCGGAATCGGCCGCGCGCGGCGCAAGAGCCGCACACCCGTGCCTGGCTTTCCCAGAAACGCTTGCACCCGACCGGCTCCGCGCGACCGCCGTTTCCGGACGCCGCGCAACTCGCGCCGCGCGCCGCGGACGGCGTGCAACCGCTGTTGAGCGCTGCGTGGAGCAGCCCTGCGGCGCGCCCCGATAGCACCTCGCGTGCGTGCGGCCAAGTGCGGGCGCCGAAGTGCCGAAGCGCCGGCCGCCGCGACGCCCCGCCGGCATGGAAGCCGCGGGAAACTGCGAAGTTCGACCGTGCCAGCCGAGGCCGTTGGTCGCCTGGAAGCCGCGACTTGCGCGGCCCGCCGCACGCGAGGTGTGCCATGTCCGAACCGTTCCTGACTCGCTTTCTTCAGCCGTTACTCGGAGGGCGCCGCGCGGAGTGCTTCGAGCTGATGTCGCACGCCATCGACGAGGGCATGCCGGCCGACGCGCTGCTCTGCGATGTTGTCTGGCCCGCCATGTCTCAGGTCCAGCGGCTCTACGACGACGACCGCATCAACGTGGCCGTCGAGCACATGGCCAGCCGGATCGTCCGCGCCGTCGCCAACCAGCTCCAGCCGCATCTCCGCAGCAAGCCCGCCTGCGGGCGCCGCGTGCTGGTCACCAGCGCCGACACAACCAGCGACGAGCTCGGCGGACAGATCCTGGCCGACCTCTTCCAGGCCGAGGGCTGGGAGGTCTTCTTCCTGGGCGGCGGCGTGCCCGACGACGAGGTGCTCGCCAGTGTCGGGCAGCTTCGCCCGCACGTCCTGCTGATCTACGGCGCGTTGCCGGAAGCCGTCGCCAACACGCGGGCGATGATCGAGCGGATTCGCGACGTGGGCGTCTGCCCCGACATGAACGTCGTGCTCTCGGGCGGAATCTTCAATCGGGCTGACGGCCTGTGGGTCGAGCTCGGCGCCGACGCGTTCGCGCCCACGCCGCGAGAAGTGCTCACGCTGGCGACGCAGCTCGGGCCGCGAACGCCGCGTGGTCCCTCGCTGGGTATCGTCAAGAAGCGCCGCCGCAAGCGCCGCGCCCAGGCCGTGGGCACTGCGTAGGCCCGCGCGCAGCACCAGGGAGTCAGGTGTCCAAGCGCTGACTGGCGACGCCGATCGCCGACGCGATCGCGAGCCCGCCGCTGTGCGAGATCGAGATCAGTACGACGTCCAGGCCGAGCGATGCGGCAAGCTGGGCGGACTTTCCGTGCAAGGCCACGAGCGGCCGACCGAGCGGATCGGGCAGCGTTTCGATGTCCCCCCACTCGATCCCGCCGGCCCACCCGGTGCCGAGGACCTTCATGACGGCTTCCTTGGCGGCGAATCGGCCTGCGAGGCGGACGGCCGGGTCCTTGCACGCGAGGCAGTAGGCGCGCTCGGCGGGCGTGTAGACGCGCTCGAGAAACCGTGGGCCGTGTGCCTTCCAGATGCGATCGATGCGGGCGACTTCGACGAGGTCAACGCCGTGCGCGACGACAGGCATGGCCGAAGTCTACCCGGAATCGGCGGCGTAGCCCGCGACGTTGCCGAAGGGCGCGTACCAGGAGTGGTGAGTGCGGGTTTTCAGGTATTTTCCGTCATCGCGCGCTGCCGTACGTCGAGTCGCGTGCGTCTCGCGGGCCCCGAGACGGCGCTGCGCTGGCTCAAGTCTCATAACTCGCTCGCCGATAAGGACCTTGGCGAAGCCACCCGTTGACACGGGCGCTGCCGCTCAGACCGTAACGTACCGTTTGTGGTGGACTTATCCTTGAGTTGCGGGTCTATAATGTGTCACTGGGCAAGTCCGGCTGCCACGTGCGGCAGAAGGAAGTACGCGACTGGCCCGAGCGTCCGTAACGCGTTTCGGACGCTTCTCGTGTTGGCTGCCGGTCTGGTAGCCAGCGGGTGCAGCGAGCAGCACCCGCCACCGCGTGAGCCCACCCGGCCGCCGCTGGTGTTGGTTCTGGCGCCGGTTCTGAATCTGAGCGGGAGCGAGGACTTCGACGCGCTGCGTGTCACCGATCTCGTCGCGTCGGAAATCCAGAGCTTCCCCGGAGTTCAAGTAGTCCCGGTCAACCGGGCGTTAGGTGAGCTCGCTTCGCACGGGAAACTGAACGTCGAGTCCGCCGCCGATGCGGTCGGTCTGGCCCAGGCGCTGGGCGCGGACGGGACGCTGGTGGTGGCGGTGACGGAGTATAACCCGTACTACCCGCCGGTCGTCGGGCTGGTCATGCAGTGGTACCAGCCGGGCGGCGCGCGGCGGACCGGTGCGGCTCGGAACGGGTCCGCCGCCGAGACCCACGCGATGCCTGACAGGATGCGCTTGGCGCCGCGAAGCGAGATGGCGCCGGTCTTGCAGGTGCAGCGCGTGTTCAACGCGGCTGACCAGGAAGTGGTCGAGAAAATCCGCGCGTACGCCGGAAGAAAGGACCGGCATGCCAGCCCGTACGGCTGGGAGCGGTACGTTCGGTCGCAAGAACTGTACGTCCGTTATTGCGGTTGGTCGCTGTTCAAGACGATGTACCTGCTGGACGGAAGCGGCCTGGAGGCCGCGGCGACGGCTGGGGCAGAGTCATGAGCGCGACCGAGCGAGTCCTCAGCATCCTGAAGGGCGGACACCGTTTCGTGTTCCGCTACCCGGAAGGGCGCGAGTCGGAGTTGCTGGCCAGCTTCGTGGCCCTGGCGAACGACCCGGAGAGCGAGTTCGACTGGTTCGACGCCGCCGTACTCAGCTACCAGATGGGTCAGCAACTCTCCCGGCCGCTGGAACCTGCCGCCCCTTTGGATTGAGGGCCCCGCAATGTGGAACGTGCAGACGCGAAATGGCGACCCGGTGTCGACGACGTTCGCGGAAAGTGAAAGAGCCATGAGCGAGCAGGCCAGCCTGGTGCAGCAGTTCATCAATTACCTGCGCGCGGAGCGCCACTTCTCCCCGCACACGGCCAAGTGCTACGCGGCCGACCTGCAGCAGTTCTGCGGCTACCTGTGCCAGTTCGGCTCCAGGCAGGCCCCGGCCCCCGGCGTGAGCGCCAACGGGAGCCCGGTCGAGCTGGCCAAGCTGGCCCCGCCGGCGGAGACCACCGGCGAGGAGCTCAACCGCCGCCTGCTGGTCGTCGAAACCGACGACGTGCGGAACTTCATGTCGCTTCTGCGGGACAACAACTACTGCAAGAGCACGGTCGCCCGGAAGCTGGCCACGCTGCGGAGCTTCTACAAGTTCCTCGTGAAGCGTGCCTACCTGACCAGCAACCCCGTGGCGCCGATCCGCACGCCCAAGCAGGACAAGCGGCTGCCCAAATTCCTCGAGGTCGAGCAGATCGAGAAGCTGCTCTCCAACCCCGACACGACCACCCTGCTCGGGGCCCGCGACCGCGCCATGCTCGAAACGCTCTACAGCACCGGCATGCGCGTCAGCGAGCTGATCGCCCTGAACATCGGCGACGTCGACCTCCAGCAGAACGTGGTTCGCATCGCCGGCAAGGGCAAGAAGCGCCGCGTCATCCCGCTCGGCCCCGGTGCCGTCCAGACGATCATCCACTTCCTCGACATGCGTCGCGGCAGCCCGCGCAGCACGGCCTTCGACCAGGAGGCCCTCTTCATCAACAAGCACGGCCAGCGGCTCAGCACCCGCAGCGTCCGCCGCAAGCTCGACAAGTACCTGCTCGAGGCCGGCCTGGACCTGACGG
>CAADGM010000087.1 GCA_900696535.1 uncultured Planctomycetota bacterium | reverse complement strand
TGCTGCAAGTACATCGCGTTGCCGATCGAGAAGCCGACGGACCGCGAGGACTTCGACCACATCCGCTGGTACCTGATTCACCAGGACGTCTCGGTCTTCGTGGAAGACGGCGACTGGTACATCGCCTTCCAGTCACGCTGCCGGCATCTCCAGCCAGACAACCGCTGCGGCATCTACGAGACGCGGCCGCAGATCTGCCGCGACTACACGACCGACAACTGCGATTACCACTCGGGCGATTACGGTTGGGAGCTGCACTTCACGTGTGCCGAGCAACTCGACGACTACGTGCGGAACCGCTGGCGCCGCGAGCGGCGCGGTCGCCGCGGCGGGGGCGCCCGCACCGAGAAGATCCACGCGGCGCGCCACGGCGCGGGCGGGCGACGACGGGGCCTGCGCCCGCCGCCGCTGCGGCCACGGAGACAGCTTGACCTGGCGCCCGCGGCCACTGACCGCGGCGGCGTTCCGCTGCCCGTGTTGCCTGTCGCGAGGTGAGTTGCTTCAGTTCGGAGGATCGAACGAGTCGGGCGAGTGTAGTCTCGAAGGGCCGAGGACGGTCGAGCGTTCCAGCCCGACTCGGCCCGAAGGGCCGATGAGGCATGAGTGCGCCAGCGCGAGTAGCCCGACGGGACGGCCGACAGCAGAACCTGTCCTAGAACCCGTGGAACACCCGCTATCAGCGGGTGCTTGTCACATAGAGACGAGGCGCAGCCGTGCCGCCGCCCCCGTCGCACCACGTCGCCGAAGGGGTCGTCGAGACGCGATGTGTGCGGACGGCGCGCGTGGGATTGCGGCACGTGCGTGGCGCTTTCAGACGCCGTGACTTCGCCGTGCGCCGTGACCTCGACGACCCTTACAGGGTCGTGTGGACGACTGCCGCCTTGACCGGGGGCGGCGTCCGCCTGCGGCGGACTGGCCCCCGGCTACGATCGTGCAGCCCTTCGGGCTGCGGCGCGCGACGGTGTCGCTCGGCAGTCGTTGTGCGCGAGCCCGATACGTCGCGCGCGGCTACGATCGTGCAGCCCTTCGGGCTGCCCCTGGCGCCACAATTGTGCGGTTCTCTCGCAGAACAGTGCGGCCGCAATCATAGGCTGCCGCTTGAGCAAGAGTGACAGGCCCCCGCTGATCGCGGGTGCTCCACAGGTTGTGCGGGAGCGTCGGTTCATCCAGGTCAGGCCGTCGCCTGCACCGCGGCCACGGCCGCGCCGAGCGCGGGCGCGGCCCGCAGTCGCGAGGCGACCAGCAGTCCACGCCGCAACCGCGCCGGGGTCGTGCTCGGGTCGCCGTCGAGATACGCAGTCTGCATGTCGGCGATCCCTGAGGCGGCGATCAGCGACGCCAGGCACTGCTCAAGCGGCCGCGCGAACGTGCCCTGGTTGACGGGGTCCATGTAGAGCATGCCCAGCCGCTGTCCGATCACGACGCGATCCAGCAGCGCGCCGCGGAAAGGGTGCTCCACCTCCAGCTTCGCGTACAGCTCGCCCCGGTGTGGGGCGACGGCGCGGCCGGCATAGATCGTATGTAAGCGCTCGAAGATGAGCTCGGCCAGAACCAGGGCCACCGCGGCCAGCCACGTGCGGGCCACGGGCTCGTCCAGGCGCGCCCCCTGCTCGGGGAAAGCAGCCGGGCTGCCCACGCGCAGGTCCGCATGCACGCGGTTAAGCGCGCTGGCGGACACGAGTCGCTCGAACGTCGGCCCCAGCGCGCTTGGGATCTGCCACGCCTTGAGCAGCCACGTCTTGGTCTGGTCGAACGGTACGAGCCGGCCGCGGAGCTTGAGCGCGTCGGCGATGCCCGTGCCGCAGCCGGCGTAGTAGGCGCTCTGCACGCCGCGAAACAGCCCGTCGGCGGCGTGTTCCTCACCCAGGCCGCAGTAGTCCGCGTCGCTGCCCAGCGCCGCGATGGGCTGCACGAGCTCGACGCCGCCGGCGGCGATCCGCCGCTCGAGCTGCGCGAGGTAGTCCGGTATCCGCGGACCGTTGTTGATGACGTGGATGCCGCGGCCGTCGGCGGTCTTGAGCCCCGGCATGCCGATGCCGACCTGGATGCGGGCCGCGCCGCACTGCCGCGCGACGTCCAGGATGGCCTCCGCCGCAGCCGTCACCCAGCGCTGTCCCTGCTCGCGCTCGTCCGCGGTCAGGCGGATCTCGCCGGCGTCGCGCTGGGCAAGCTGCTCGGCGACGGGCAGCGGGCGGAAGTTGTCCAGCCGCTCGTAGACGCGGGCAGCGTGCTCGGTTCGCAGTGAGAACGTGGCCGCCGCCGGCGCGCCGCGGCAGTCCACGGCATGGGCCTTGATCTCGGTGGCGCCGCCGTCGACGCCGATGAGCAGATGTGTGGGTGTCTGCGTGTGCGGGTGTGCGTGTGATTGGCTAGCCACGTTGGTCGACTCCGGTCGCGAGCGCCCAGGTGTCAGCGTGACGGATCATCCCCACCAGTGTCGTCAGGACTTGCTCGTATGCGCGGTATAGAGCGGCGCCATGCTCGCGCGTCAAGTACCGGCACCTGACCGCATACTCGATCCACGTCTGCGTCTCCGCCGCTTCCGCCTCTGCATCATTGAGCTTGGCAACGAACGCGGCCGGGTAAGGCCGCTTCCGCCACGCTTCAGCGATCGCGGCGGTAACGGAGCGCGACGATCGACGCACCTGGTCGGTGAGCGAGTAGCGCTCGTCGACCGGGAACCTGCGCGTCAACTCGAATTGCGTCATGGCGCAGTCGAACACCTGCCTGTACACCTCGAGATCGCGATGGACGCGAGCAAGCTTGCCCATTGATCTCACCTCCACATGCACACACGCACACACTCCACACGCCCACACCGCGCCGCCGCGCGCCTCGCCTCGCCCCTAGCGCCCCGCGTTCATCTCGCGCCTGCGATGCAGCGCCTCCAGCCGCATGTGGTCCTTGGCGTTGTCGTTGCGGTCGATCGTCACCTGGTCGATCGCGTGGTCCGTTCCGCCGCTGTGGCGGATCACCTCGTAGATGGGCTCCCAGACCCGCCCGATCGTGTAGCGCTCGCTGATCCGCAGCACCAGGTCGTAGTCCTCGCCGTAGTTGCGGCAATGCGGCGAGTCGTTCACGCCGAACCAGCCCACCTCGCGAATGACCTTGATGTGCGCCGCCCGCGGGGCCCCCGCGCCGTTGATCCGCAGCAGGTTGTTCCGACCGTTGTCGGCTGTCCACTCCTCGTGCGTGACGACCGGGATTTCCTCGTTGCGCCGCAGGCCGCCGGACTTGTCATCGAGCGTCCAGACCTCGTATGAGCCGACCACCATGCCGCAGGTCGGGTCGGACTGGAACACCTTGAGGATGCGCTCGACCGCGTCGGGCTTGAGCCGGTCGTCCGAGTCGAGCTGCACGTAAAACTTGCCCCGCGCGTGCTGCAACCCGTAGTCGAAGCACAGCCCGAGGTTGTTGATGTCCACAACCAGCACACGGACCGGCGGCTGGTCCGGGCGATGCTTGTCGCCGCCGGGCATGTAGCGGCGCACCTCCGCGGCGGTCGGGTCGCTCTCGCCCCCGTTGACGACCACGATCATCTCGATGTTCCGCACGGTCTGGGCCTGCACGCTCTCGATCGCCCGGCCGATGAAGCCCGGCCGATTGTTCACCGGCGTGATGATGCTCGCGATGCAGTCCGCGAAGCGGGCCTCTTCCTGCGGCGTATACGCGATCTTCCGCACATGCGCGCCCGGTGCGAGGTACGCCCCGGTGCGCTTGAGGTGTTCGGTAAACGCCCGCTCCATCTCGATCTGCGACTCGCGCCCCGCCAGCAGGTAGGCGAACACGTTATGCGCCGCGCCCGCCGCCGAGACGCTGTAGAGCGAGCCGGCGTAGCGATTCGCGATGTGTGCAATGCGGAACCGCTCGCCCAGCTTCAGCCGCAGGTCATAATGATCGGCGGCCGCGTACTGCTCGTCGAAGCCGCCCACGTCGCGCAGCGCCGCGGCGCGGTACAGGATCGCGCTGCCGAACTCCGTCATGTCACGGCATCGGCCGGCGTGCCAGTCGAGCAGGTGGACGTCCTTCCGCGCGCCGGCCGCATCGATCCGCTCGAAGTCCCCGTAGACCATCCCGACTGGCGCGTGCTCGCCGCCTGCGCCGCTGACTGGCGAGCCCAGGGGCGGGTTGCGCGTGGCGGCCATGAGCATCACCTGGAGTGCCGACTTGCGCAGCGTGATCGGCGCCGCGTCGTTGTAGAGCGCGAGGACGAACTCGCCCGTCGCCGCCCGCAGCGCCGCGTTGTACATCGCCGCGCGGTTGGCATACGTCCCCGGCACGTGGCGGAGGCGATCGGCGGGGACGTCGGCGGGCAGGAAGTCCGGCCTGGCCTGCGGACCGCGGCCGTCGACGACGATCACGTCGGCCGGCGGATGATCCTGGGTGAGTGCGCTTCGCAGCATCGCCGTCCAGGCCGCATGGTCATACGGCAGGCCATCCTTGTAGACAAGCACAATCGACGCAGTGAGTTCGTGGAAGTTCTGGCTCATGGCGGCTGATTCTACCAGCCCATCGAGTCCCCGTGGTCCCGACCTTCAGCCGCCCCGGCTCCGAGGCACCGGCGCTCAATCGGCGTCTGCCCCTTCATCGCTGGTGTTCAACCCGCGCAATCGGCTCCGCCCAAGCCGGTCCTGCTCGCTGCGCCCTCAGTCGTAGACCCGCTCGAGCCGGGCCGACGGGTAATAGTGCCGACAGATAGCCTCCGCATCGTGCCCGGCCAGGGCCATCCCGACGGCGCCGATCTGGCACATCCCCACGCCATGCCCCCATCCCGCGCCGTAGAGCGTGAGCTGCTCCAGACGTCCCGCGGCGTCGCGCTGCTCATCGAAAACGATCGCGCTACTGTAGAGAAACTTGCGGTGCAGGGCCTGGCGAATCCGGTACTCGCTTTCCAGCGTCGCCGAGCACCGGGCCCCGCCACGCGACTCGTACTCAATTCGCATCAGACTGGCCCGCCCCGACACCCCGCGGGCCAGTACACTCAGCCCGCACACGCGCCCGAGGTCGGCCAGCTCCGGCAGCTTCGTGCGCAGAATGCTCGCCAGCTCGTCGTG
>CAADGM010000086.1 GCA_900696535.1 uncultured Planctomycetota bacterium | reverse complement strand
GTCCAGCGACGTGCCACTGGCGATGTCGCAGTTGTCCGGCACGCCGTTGCGGTTGCAGTCCTCGGCCCAGCCGTTGGCGATGTCGCACTCGTCGGGTAGCTGGTTACCGTTGCAATCACCCGTGACGCTGACCTGCTCTCCGATGAACTGGATGTCGTCGATGTTCCACCCCGAGTAGGGGAACGGGACCGACGTGCCGATCTGATAGCTCCAGCGGACGCGCACGGCCGGCTTGCGATCCACGATCGCCGAAACGTCGTGTTCGAGCAGCCGCCAACTGCTGTCCGCCACGGGCGTCTGGGCCGGAACCGTCCACACCTGCTGCCAGGTTGCCCCGTCGTTACCTGACACGGACACGCGTGCACCAGCGTACGGCGGATAGTCCGTGTTGAGCCAACGCTGGTAGCGCAGCTTCACCCTCCGCGCGTTCGTCAGGTCAATCGGCCCCGTGGTCAGGTGCAGCATCGGCGTCGCCGGCGTCGTGGCGTAGTCGCCGGCCAGGTTCACACCGAACACGTTTTGTCCCGTCGCGCCGCTGGTCGGATCGGGGAAGCCCCAGGTCAGTCCGCCGCCGCCCAGCGGCTGGCCGAACGCCCACTGCCCCTCGCGCGACCAGCCCGGATCCGTGTTCAGGTTGAACAGGAGTGAGAACGTAACTTGTGGCAGCTCGCACGAGTCGGGGATGCCGTTCGGCTGGCAGTCACTGGCCTGTCCCGACGCGATATCGCACTCGTCGGGAACTTCGTTACCGTTGCAGTCCTGGCTGGTCCCGACCGCCAGGTCGCAATCATCCGGGATGCCGTTGGCGTTGCAGTCGCGGTTGCCCAGCGGCGGGATCTCGCACTCGTCCGGCGTCAGGTTGCCGTTGCAGTCCAGGCTGGTGCCGTTGAGGATGTCCACGTCGTCGGGGACGCCGTTGCCATTGCAGTCCGGCACCGGCACGGCCAGCTCAGCCACGTACGTGCCCCACATGCCGCCACTGGCACCGTATTCCTGGATCGTCAATATCCGCAGGGGATTGTCTGGGTCGAGTGTCGTGTAGCTGTAGTCGCCCCAGCGATTTCGACCATACGAATCGACGTTGTTGATCGCCGACTCGCCTTCCTTGTAGCGAACCGGCGCGGCCATCTCGCCCGGGGGGTCGCTTGCGCGGCGGCCGGTATACCAGGCGCCGGCATACTCGCTGGCGCTCGAGCCGCTGAAGCCCATGACCACCGCCCCGTCCCCGTTGACCATGAGCGACGGGAAGAAGTAGTGCCGCACCGGATCGCCCACCGTGCCGACCTGGATCAGCGTGGGGACGAACGGGTCGACCTGGTACCAGCGCGCCGCCGCGCGGCCGCCCGCACTGATCGTGTGACAGGTCCAGATCGAGCCGTCCCGGTAGACCGCCATCATCAGGCGCTTGTCGACCGTGTGCAGGCCCGGCGAGCTGCCCAGGGCGGCGGCCAGCGGCGGATTCGAGAACGCCGGGACCGTCACCAGGCCCAAGTCGACGAGCGTCGGGGCGGTCAGCGGCGGGTCGACGCGGCGGATGCGAAGCTGCGTGTTGCTCGGGCTGCTCCAGCCACCGCCCACGGAGATGAAGTACTGACCGGACGGATTGCCGTACGTGTGCACGGGCTGGATGGCGCCCTCGAACGGAAGGCCACGGAACGCCGTCACGGTGCCCAGGCTGGGCGAGGGAGCGATGAGCGGGGCCTTGTCGATCGCGAAGATGGACATGGCCTCGGTCCCGCCGACCATGTACGCCGACGTGTAGATGCCGTTGGCGTCCACGCCCAGCGTCGGGTAGTCGGGCCACCGGCTCGCGTCGATGCCCAGGTTCGTTGGGAAGTTCACCTTAAACCAGTTCCCCTGCGGATTGCTGGTCTGGGACACGGCCAGGTAAATCCGAGCGCCGGCATTGAAGTCCGTGACCAGGACGATCCAGCGACCCGAGAAGTGGTCGAACAGGATGCGCGGGTCGCCGTTCGAGCCGGGCAGAAACGAGCCCAGCGTCACGCCCGACAGCTTCGCCCCCGTCACCCGGTTGTAGATCGCCAGCACGCGGTTCACCGCCGTCACGTAGTGGTCCGGTCCGACCGCGCCGCAGGAGTCCGGCGGGTACGTGCTGGAACCCTCGTCACCGCGGATCACGCTCTGGAACGTGGTGACCAATTGCGGGAGGTAGGCGCGTGTTCCCGACACGCTCGACTCGACGCCCTGCTGTGCGAATTGCCGATCGACCGCGGGCGCCAGCGGGCCGTGGACGCTGTCGTCCTCCACGTCCAGCGGGCGGCCGAACTCCCAGGTCAGGCCGGCATACGTGCTGCCGCTGAGCGTTTGACCCGGGGCGACGTCCTCAAAGTCGACCACGATGGACTGGCCCCCGGCCGAGTCCGACGCGGTGTAAGTCAAGTCGTCCATGCTGAAGTAGCCGCCGCCCTCGGCCACCGGCACAGCCACGACCTCGATGCGGTCCACCGCGTGAAGCGCGATCGTGACCCAGCGCGGCTCGTCGCCCAGCGGAGCCTGCCAGGGCGTTTCCGCCACGCGCTGCCCGCCGCGGAAGCCCACCACGCGCAGCGCGGTCATACCGGCGGTCCCGTCCGTGGCGGACGCGAAGTACGCGCCATCGACGTTCACGGTAGACGGGAACGCGATCCCCATGCGCGGATCGCCCCACTTGTTCACCACGCTGCGCTGTCCCGAGCTGGGGTGGCTGCGCACGTGCATGCTGGGCACGACCCACTCGCCGGCCTGCCCGGGCTTGCGGGCACGGTGGTCAGCCGGCGGCGCCGCGAGCCGGTCGCGGTCTACGCCCGCCTGCCAGGACTCGATGACACCAGGGCCCAGCGCCTCGGGCGGCAGAGGCTCGCCCTGCATCGCTCCGGTGGCCCCGAGTGCGGCGGCAGTGAAAAGGAGTGTGAACAGACCGAGAGCATGGCGGCGGCGGCGGCACAACATGACAGGTTGTCCTTCTCTCCAGGTGCGGGCGGATGGGCGGCGCGCAACCGATGCGTGCGGCGGCGTACAACTAATCAGCATATCGGAGCCGGCGTCGCGATGCCATGCAAACTGAACCGCGCTACTCGGACGCCCCGCGCCCCGGCCTCCGATTGCCGTTCCCGTCGCGCCGTAGCCCCGGCGTCCCCCGCCGGAGCGCGCCCCCCAGGGACGTCACGATCCCTGGGCGCGGCGTAGTCGCTCGGCGACGCGCTGCGCGGCTTCAAAGTCCGGGGCCCCGAAGAACACCAGGATCACGTGCTCCAACTCGGGCATCGCCGGCAAGGCGGCGAGTAGCGTCCGCAGGGCCACCTCCGTCGCCGCCTCGAACGGGTACCCGTACACGCCGGTGCTGATGGCCGGAAAGGCGACCGTGCGGCACCCGGCGTCCCGGGCCACCTCCAGCGACCGCCGGTAGCATGAGGCGAGCAGGTCCGACTCGCCCGTGTGTCCGCCGGCCCACACCGGCCCGACCGTGTGAATGATGAACCGCGCCGGCAAGGCGAATCCCGGCGTGAGCTTGGCATCGCCTGTTGGACACCCGCCCAGCTTGCGGCAAGCGGCCTGGAGTTCCGCCTGGCCAGCAGCCCGATGAATGGCCCCATCCACGCCACCGCCCCCCGCGAGGCGCTCGTTGGCCGCGTTGACAATGGCGTCGACGGCCAGACGGGTGATGTCGCCCTGGATGATCTCGATTCGGGACCAGGCGGAAGTCTCAGCCATGCGCACAGGCTATCCCTCAGCCCGGTTTGCTTCCAGAGAGCGCGTGCGTGCGGACCGCCGCACGAAGCCTCCCTGTCCACCCCAGCGCGCCGCGGGGTAGCATGCCGCCATGCCGAAGTCGCTCTACCTGATCGATGGTCACGCGCAGATCTACCGGGCCTACTACGCGCCCTTCCGAGACCTGACGTCCCCGACCGGCGAGCCGACGCGGGCCACCTACGTCTTCTTCCAGATGCTCCTCTCGATCCTGCGTTCGCGCAGGCCCGACTACCTGGCCGTGGTCCTCGACGCCGACGAGTCCCAGCTGCTCCGCAAACAGCTCTATCCCCAGTACAAGGCCAACCGCGACCCAGCCCCGGAAGACCTCGAAATCCAGGAACGCCGCATCATCACGCTGCTCGAAACGGCCGGCGTGCCGATGCTCCGGCTGACTGGCCACGAGGCGGACGACATCATGGCCACGCTCGTCCGCCGCATCGACGACCCGGACCTGCACGTCTACCTGGTCAGTCGTGACAAGGATCTAGACCAGCTCCTCTCGCCACGTGTTTCGCTCTATGACCCGCTGAAAGACGAGGTCGTGACCCCAGAGCGGCTCGTCGAGCGCAAAGGCTGGCGGCCCGACCAGGCGATCGAAGCCCAGACGCTGATCGGCGACACCGTGGACAACGTCCCCGGCGTGCCGGGGATCGGCGAGAAGACCGCCGCAAAGCTGCTGGCCAAATATGGCTCCGTGCAGGGCGTGATCGACCACGCCAACGAACTCTCGCCCAAGCAGCGCGAGAATGTGCTGGCTTTTCGCGAGCTCGAACCGATCACACGCCAGCTCGTGACGCTGCGGGACGACGTGCCGATCGACTTCGATCTCTCGGCGGCTGAAGTGCCGCGCATTGCCTGGCAGCGGCTTCGACCGCTGTTCGCCGAGCTGGGCTTTCGCGGGCTCCAGGAGGACCTGCCCGCTGGCGACGCCGGCCCCCCCGTGCCGCCACCGGCCCGCGCTGCCCCGCCGGCGCCGACCCCCGCCGACCCGCCGCGCGGCCGGGTCAACTTGCGGGCCGCGGCCACGGCCCTGCGCGAGCCGGCCCACTGCCAGTACGAGCGCGTGGACACGCCCGCGCTGCTGGCGTCGCTCTGCCAGCAGCTCGCGGCCCGGCCCGAGTTCTGCGTGGACACCGAGACAACTGGAGTCAGCCCGATCGATTGCGACCTGGTCGGCATCTCGCTGGCCTGGGAAGTCGGGCGGGCCTCCTACATCCCGGTGCGCAGCTTTTTCGGCGCGGCGCTGCCCCTCGACCTGGTGCGCGAGCGGCTCGGACCGCTGCTGGCGGATCCAAGCAAGCGAAAGATCGGTCAGAACATCAAGTACGACCTGCTCGTGCTGCGGCAGGCCGGCCTACCCGTCGCCGGGCCGCTCTTCGACACGATGATCGCGGCGTTCGTGCTCGACCCGCTGGCAGGCTCGTACGGCGTGGACGCGCTGTGCCTGCGCTACTTCGACTTCAAGAAGATCGCGACCCACGAGCTGATCGGCAAGGGCAAGCAGCAGATCACGATGGACCAGGTGCCGCCGGAGCTCATCACGCAGTACGCCGGCGAGGACGCCGACTACACCTGGCGGCTCTTCCGCCTGTTGGAGCCGGCCCTGGCCCCGGCCGGCGTGGCGCGGCTGTTTGACGAACTCGAAATGCCGCTGGTGACGGTCTTGGCGGAGATGGAGCTGGCCGGCATACGCATCGACGTCGAGTTCCTCCGCGGGCTCGGCGAGCGGATGGCCGCGCGGACCGAGGCGATCGCCCGCGAAGTGCACGGCCTGGCCGGCGTCACGTTCAACCTGGACTCGCCCAAGCAGCTCGCCGAGGTGCTCTTCGACAAGCTCGGTTACCGCGTGGTCCGGACCACGAAGACCGCCCGCTCGACGGACGCCGAGACGCTCGAAGCGCTGGGCGAGGAAACCGGTCATCCGATCTTCAGCCTACTGCTTGAGTACCGCGAGCTTCAAAAGCTGCGCGGCACGTACGTCGATGCCCTGCCCGCCGCCCGCAGCCGCCGTACCGGCCGCGTCCACACCAGCTACCACCAGACCGGCGCGGTAACCGGCCGGCTGTCGAGCAGCGAGCCGAACCTCCAGAACATCCCCATTCGCACCGAGCTGGGCCGTCAGATCCGCAAGGCGTTCGTGCCGCGCAGCGCCGACGAGGTGCTCGTCGTCGCCGACTACTCGCAGGTCGAGCTCCGCATGCTGGCGCACTTCTGCCAGGACGAGGCCCTCCTGCACGCCTTCGCCGAGGACCAGGACATCCACGCCGTCGTGGCCGCCCAGGTCAACGGCGTGCCGCTCGACGCCGTCACCCGCGAGATGCGCGGCCGCGCAAAGGCTGTGAACTTCGGGATCATCTACGGCCAGACCGCGTTCGGGCTGGCAGCGGCGACGGGCATGTCCCGCACCGAGGCCCAGCGGTTTATCGACGCGTACTTCGCCCGCTACCCGCGCATCCGCGGCTTCATCGACGAGACCGTTGCGGCCGCCCGGCGCGAGGGCGGCGTGCGGACGCTCTACGGTCGCTGGCGGCCCATCGAGGGGCTCGATTCGCGCAACCCGACCCTGCGAAACCAGGCCGAGCGCTTCGCCGTCAACACCGTGATCCAGGGCTCGGCCGCCGACCTGATGAAACTGGCGATGGTCCGGCTGCATGCCCGGCTGCATCATGAGCAGTTGCCGCTGCGCATGCTCCTCCAGGTGCACGACGAACTGGTCTGCGAGGGCCCGCGCGCGACGGCGGCAGACCTGGCGGCCGTGCTGCGCGAGGAGATGAGCACCGCCATGCAACTCCGCGTGCCACTCAAGGTGGATGTGGCCTGCGGCGAGAACTGGCTCGAGGCCAAGTAGAGGCGATACGCTGACTCCCCTCCCTCTCAGGGAGGCGTTGGGGGAGGGTCGAAATCCTCGGCGCCAACCGCTGTCTCGCTTCTCTAATGCATGTAGATCCCGGTTTCGGGATGGCTTCCAGTGCCACCAGCTCTTCGTGGCACCAGTCTCGCGTGGCACCGGTTAGTACGGGTGGACCGGTGCTGTCCATCGATGACAAACGCGGCTCGACGCCAGCGCGGCAACTACTTTCACTCGGCCCGCATCGGCAGCGCGATATCGAGCACCAGCAGCGCGTGATCCGACAACCACGAGCGCACATGCTCGCAGCGCAGCACGTCGATTTCCTCGCTCGCCCAGGCCTGGTCGATGGCCAGAAGCGGCACCGGCATCGGCCACGTCGCCGCGTAACCTCGCCCGGCCACTTCGAACGCGTTGCGGAAACGTTGTCTCAGGGGCCGGAAGTAGAACGACTCGCTGGGCGTGTTGAAGTCGCCCACCACGAGGACGCGCTCGCCATCCAGCGTATCGAGCAGTCCACGCAGGGCTCGCAGCGGAACCCAGCGCGGCTTGAGGGGATGGCTGTGGATGTCCACCTGGATGATGTGCAGCGGCACGTCATCGAAGTGGACGACGACGTGCTGGTACAGGCCATAGCTGCGGTCGCCCAACGGACCGCCGCCGCGGCGCTCGATCGGAAGACGCGACAGCAGAGCCAGGCCGCCCGCAGCAATCGTGACCTTGTGCTGCGGAAAGACCGGCGCCCAGTGTTGGGCGACGATACCGGCATGCACGGCTGCCTCGCTCAGGATGACCACGTCCGGGTCGTGCCGTCGCAGCGTCGCGGCCAGCCGCTGCCAGCCCGCGACGCCGCGCGCCACGTTCCAGAAGACAACGCGGTAGGCCGGCGTTTCGCTGACGCGCGGCGGGTGATACTGCCACATCGTGGCCCACGTCCAGCCGGCGCACGCCAGCGCGGACGCCGCCAGGGCGCCCGCAAGCCAGCGTCGCCGCAGGACCCACCACCCCACGGCGGCGGCGGCAGCAGCCAGTGTCAGCGCGGGCGGCGGAGCGGCGTAATAGAGCGGTGCCAGAAAGGCCGCCCGATCCATCAGGGTCAAGCGGATCACGACAACCACGGCGACGAGCAGTGAGAGCGTCGCGGGCCCGGCCGCGAGCACGCCGCGCGCGACACCGGCCAGCACCCGTCCGACCGCGCCGAGCACTTGGCGGAGGCGCGAGCGCGGTACGGCGTGGGCGGTCGACTGATCGCTCATCGAGACGGCCTTCGCCGTCGCGCCGTGGGCGTGCGGCGGTGCGACTCGCGAGCGGAGCGCGCGAGTCGGAGTGGCGCGGACACGTTAGTAACCGAGCTTGGCCGGATTCTCATCGTACATGCGACGCAGCACGTCGTCGGGTAGGTCGATACCGGCGAGCCGGGGCGGATCGTCGGCATCGGGATCCTCGATCGGACTCTCGCCGCGGTAGCGCGTCTCCCACATCTGCTGGTGGCACCAATAACGACTGGCGTAGTGGT
>CAADGM010000085.1 GCA_900696535.1 uncultured Planctomycetota bacterium | reverse complement strand
GGTGGCGTGCCTGCTGTGCATCTGGCCGGCCCGCTACTTGCTGGAGATCATCGCCCGCCCGGTGATTCTCGTGCTGCGGGCCCAGGGGCAGCCGGACTCGTTCCTGGCCACGAGCCCGGTCGAGAACCTGCTCGTGTACATCAAGGTGGTGCTGGTCTCCGGGCTGGTGCTCTCGGCTCCGTACATCCTCTACCAGTTCTGGAGCTTCGTGGGAGCCGGGCTGTATCGCCACGAGAAGGCCTGGGTCTACCGGATCTTTCCGCTCAGCGTGGGCCTGTTCGTGGTCGGCGTGCTGTTCATGTACGGGTTCGTGCTACTCGTGAGCCTGAACTTCCTGGTCGGCTTCTCAGGCTGGCTGCCGCTGCCGACCGCCCAGCCCAACGCCTTCGAGCGCCTTCTCCTGCACACGCCGGCTCCGCTGCACCCAGAGTCGCAGCCTGGCGACCCGGCGGGGCCGAGCCTGCCGCTCGTCGACCGCGACCCGACTGACGCCCCGCCCGGTGCGGCGTGGGTCAACGTGGTCGAGCACAAGCTCAAGGTGCAGTATCCCGACAACCGGACGTACTCGTTCCAACTGGTGCGTGACGACCGCCGGGCGCTCGTCACCACGCATTTCCGCATCGGCGAGTACCTCTCGTTCGTGCTCGTGCTGACGATCGCGTTCGGGCTCGCGTTTCAGACGCCATTGGTCGTCCTGTTTCTGGCGCGCTCGGGGCTGGTGCCGGCGGAGACGCTGCGGCGATACCGCAAGGTCGTGATTCTGATCATCGTCTTCATCGCGGGGATACTGGCGCCGCCGGACCTGCTGAGCCATATCCTGCTGTCGGGCCCGATGATCCTGCTGTTTGAGTTGGGACTGTGGCTGGCGTCGCGCGGGAGCCGTGAGGGCGAGCGGGACAGCGACCAGGCGGCGCCGCCGGCACCGGGGGCGGCGATGTGACGAGAGCACGGCGCGGGGGCATGAGGCCGACGGGGCGCGGACGGCGCGGATCGACCGGCGCGAGGCGACTGGGAGCGGCGTTGCGGGCGAGAGCTGGCCGGGAGCGGCGACGCGACGAGAGCGAGTTGGCCGAGTCGCCGGCGTGACGCGAGTAACGTGGACGAGGGGCCGGCCGACGATGCCCCCGAGGGTGGTGGCCGGTGGGGGCGCGGTCGCTGCTCGGCGGCCGTCTCGAAGGGGCGCGGGCGGCACGGCGCTCTCGCAGGCTTGACGCTCCAGGGCGCCCCGCCTAACCTAGACGGTTCGACTGTCCGCCGGAGATTGCGGCGACGGCGGTCCGGTCAGGTAGCTCAGTTGGTAGAGCAACGGACTGAAAATCCGTGTGTCGCCGGTTCAACTCCGGCCCTGACCATTCCGATACGCGGACGCCGGGCTGGCGCGGTCGAGCGCGGCTGGGCGTGCGAGAGTATGGGGCCGTAGCTCAGTTGGGAGAGCGCTTGCATGGCATGCAAGAGGTCGTGAGTTCGAGTCTCATCGGCTCCATTTTCCCTAAACCACGCCGCCCCCGATAGTTCTGCGGATTCGCCGAGAGTCGGCGGCGCGGCCTCAGATGTTGGTCGGCCCAGTTCCTGACCGCGCCGCAGCGCGTCGGCGGTGCGGCGCTGATGCACCGCTCCCGGCGCGAGCCCCCCGACGCCGCGGCCTCGACACACGGCCCGCCGAGGGCGGCCCCCCGAAGTTGAGCCCCCGGGGCGAGCCCCTCGGGGCGCCGCGCACTCATCCCATCGCAGCACGGCGGCCGGATCGTTCGCTTCGCACGGCGGTGCCCAGCGCCGTCAGTTCCCGCAACTCTCGGGGGCGGCGTGGTTTGCTGTAACAGCCACCGGTCGGATTCGAACCGACGACCTGCGGTTTACAAAACCGCTGCTCTGCCAATTGAGCTACGGTGGCGACGAATGCAACGTTTTTCCATAAAACGACTTGCGTAATCGTCCGTCATCTCCATCTTCCGCCGCATTGACGCGAGGGAAGCCAGATCGCGCGCATGAGAGAGCGTCCGGCACGCCGGACGTGAGAGGTTGTCAAGATGCCCGCGACCGTGCATGGCGACGTCCAGACCGATTCAAGCGCCGGCCGGAAGTTTATCACACTGAAGCTCGGCGGCAAAGATCGACCTGTCTATCGCAAGCTCTACCTCCGTACCCGCGACACGCTGACCGCCCGTCGGCGGGCCCGGGCGATCGAACATGGGACCGACATCGCCAAGGTTCGAGAGACCGTCGCCTACCTGGCCGCGAGTGTCAGCCCTCGGGAGGAGAAACGCCGCCTGGCCGAGGTATCCGGCAATCAGCCGGTCATCCTCGCGCTCAGTCACGAATCCGCGCGGCGTGAATTGGAGAGCAACTTCTGCAATGAGGAGGGTCTGCACTACACGGCTTGCGACGCCAGAATCCGCGATCCCGGCCCGCAAACGCCGAGCGATTATGCAAGCCTGAGTCGAAGTGCGAAGGTTGGGCTAACAGTCCGCCGCAGAAGTCAGCCAGCGCTCCGAAGACCGCCCTCCTGGCCGGGCCAGCGAGGTCGATGCTGGGACGAACGGATTGTCGCGGCGGACCGCTACGGTTAACTATGCCGAAGCTCCTTGTTCACCCAGGATTCGGAATCCGCTTCCTCGCTATTTCGTGTGGGTAACCCGAGCCAGGGCGGGGAGCTTGAAGTCCAGCTTTCCGGCGGTGAGGTAGATCATCGTAAATAGGCGCTGGAGCGGAAGCCTCGGGCTTTGCGTTTGGCGGACGGGATCAGTCCGTTGAGGGCCTCCAGCGCGCCGTTGCTGATCCGTGACGTGAACCCGCGCAGCACGCCCGCCCAATGCTTCCTGATCGTCCTGGCCGCCTTGATCAGCGGCGCGATCCGGCTGTGCGTCGCCCAACGCCAACTCCCCAGACGCGCGTCGCCCCACACAGATTCCCCGAACGCGCGTTGGCCCGCGCGCACTCACCAGACGCGCGTCGCCCGACGCTCACGCCCCGAAAGCGCGACCCCGAACGCTCAACCGCCGGGCGCGCGTCGTCCAGCTGTCACTAGCGGTCGGCGGCCACGGGCGGCTCGTGCGTCGGCCGCACGGGGACCTGAACCTCCTGCCAGCGATCGCGCTCACGCGTGTCGGGCCCGTTGTAGTGCAGCACGCGGACCGGGCCGGCGGGTGTCCACTCGGGGTTTGCATCGAGCCACTCGCCGAGAATCGCTAGCCCCTCCCGTGTCCGCGCGAGTCCGTACCCGCCGCGGAGCCCCACCGACACGACTGTCATCGGCTGGCTGTCGATGACCGACACCCGACCGTCGCGCTCGTCGCGACCGAGCGGGCCCTGCTCCACGCGTCGATACAGGAAGGCCATGCTCCAGTCGCCCGCCGCACCTTGCGGGTCGGACACGCTCATGCCGCGGTAATCCATCTCGACCGGCGAGGTCATCTCGATGCCTCGCCGTTTGATGTGGTTAAATAGCGGGAAGAACGCCAGGTTCATGCCCAGCTCTGGCCAGACGCGCCCGCTGACCTCTGCGCGGCGCACGACCGGGTACGTCTTGATCTCGATCGCACCCGGGGGCGTCGGCGGCGGGTACCCCTCCGGCAGCGGCGTGTCGATGTGCGACGAGCCGGAGCGGAACGCACCTCCCGTCCACTCGGCGCGGGCGTTGAGGTCGCCGCCGACGCGCGCGACAGAGCCGATTGGGGGCGCCTTCACCTCGGCAGCACGATCGGCGGGCTGCGCCTGTGGGGGACTGGCGGAACCGCCGTTCGACGCCGTGGGGTCAACGCGCTCGACCGGGTCGCGCTCGACGCTGGTGATGTTCGGCCGCGAGGAGTCCGCTGCGCAGCCGGCCAGGCACAGGGCCAGCCCGAGCACGGCTACGGGCGCCCCCCGGACGGCGAACGGCGTCAGCGCCGCGAGCGCCGGAGCCAAGGACGCGATCGTGGGTGCATGCGCCACTGACCCGAGTCGGGCGCTGTCTGAGACTCGAGCCTGCATGGCGAGTGCCGAACTTGGCACCGGTGAGCGTGTCGATCGCGTCGACGAGTGGGCCGCTCGCCACTTCGACTCATCACCTGCGACTCGCGCCGCTGCGTCCACGAGAGACCGTACCCTCAGTGCTGCCATCGTGACCTCCTGCTGCTGCCCGGCCGAATGCTAGGCGCGCGTCGGACGGTTGGCAGCGGAGGCGACGCGCGGGCGTGGGGGGCGGGTTTCCACCGATTGACTGCGGCGGGGAGCAGGGTTTACACGTCGATTAGTCGGATTGCCGGAGAGCATCACGGGCGAGCCGGTGCCGCGCTCCCGAAGGCGGGCAGGCGGCGCCCGTGTGCGCGCAATCCCGTGTGGAATGCTCGCGATCAAGGAGGCCACGACATGGCGTACGAGATCTCGCGAACAGAGGTGTGGTCAGGCGAACTCGCGGACCAGCCCGGGGCGCTGGCCGGGAAACTCGAGGCCTTGGAGCGAGCCGGGGCGAATCTTGACTTCGTGATCGTGCGGCCGCTGGCCAGCCCATCCGGCGGGGCGATGGCCGCCGGCGTGCTGTTCGTGGCCCCGCTCGTGGGCTCGGAGCAGCAGCGGGCGGCGGAAGAGGCCGGGTTGCGACGCAGTGTGGGCATGCACGTCCTGCGACTGATCGGCCCGGATCGACCGGGGCTCGGCGCCGCCATCGCTCGGCACCTGGCCAGCGCCGGGCTGAACATCGCGGGCCTGTCGGCCGCCGCCATCGACGAGCGCTGCATCTTCTACCTGCGCTTCACGAGCGAAGAGGATGTGCGGCGGGCGGCGCAGGTGCTGACGGGGGCATTGGGGGCGTGATGGCAGGATCGGCCGCACAGCCCGCTGGCGACCGGTAGCGTACGCGCTCGGCAGGACTCGAACCTGCGACCGCGGGATTAGAAATCCCGTGCTCTGTCCAACTGAGCTACGAGCGCCATGACGGGCCGGTGTGCAGCCCCAACCCGCACCGAGGGATTGCGCACTGCACACTTCCCACCGACCCCACCCGCAGCGTAGGTGACTGGTCACGTTTGTCAACGCGATTCGCGGACCGCGACCAGTGGTGCGGGCGATAGCGCGGGCGGCCACGGCCGGAAGAGTCTGCCGGCGGGAAAGCGTCGGTCAGACCACTGCGTGGGCCGGATGATTGACGCCCGGGGAGCCCGTGGGCCAGATGCACGACGCCAGCGGTAACCGCTGGCGTGCGGACGAAACCAGGAGCGCTTGCGGGCTGGATGCCCAAACCCAGAGGCGTCTGCGCGGGCCGAATTGCTGTGGCCGACGCCGGGCGCGGGGCGATCCGAGGGCCCGGCGCCGCTGTGCCGTCGCCCACTGTGACGCCGGCGGCGGGGGCGCCCGAGGCGAAACCGACTCGAAACAGTCCCCATTGCGGTGCAAAATCCCTCTGTCGGGCAATTGTCTGCCCATATCCAGTCAGTAGGATGCTCCGGCTGGTTGTCGGCGGAGATGCCGCGGTCTGTGTCGGGCTGCCGAGCCAGCGCTTGGTTACCCGGTCGCGGCGCTCGGTGGCAAGGCGGCCGGACGCTCGGGCCGCACACACTCAGCCCGCTCGCGAACGTAACCGCACCACGGTCCGGCCAGAGCCGCTGACGCGCCGGCCGGAAGGCATGGCGGAATGCTGTCGAGCAGAACGGACACCCTTCTCACCGCGCAGGCCGGAGGCCGACGGTCCCCGGCGCGGCGCCAACGTAACGGGAGCAGCGCATGAAGAGACGTGTGCCGCGGAAGTACCGCATCCCCACCTGGGGCCTGGTCCTGATGATGCTGATGTGCGTGGGGCTGTTCGCGCACGCGGGCGTGTTCGGTACCCCGCAGGGGCTGCTGGCCTCGGCCGCCCCGGCGGAGGCTCACGGCGAAGCCTTCCAGTACTTCTCCTTCATGACGAGCCCGCACTATCCGCTGTATGAGCGGATCGCGCTGTGGGCGGTGTTCTTCACGGCCATCGCGGCGCTGCTCTACGCGTGGCTGCTCGTGGGGCAGGTCTACGCGGCTGATCAGGGTACGCGGCGAATGCAGGAGATCGCGCTGGCGGTTCGCGAGGGCGCCAACGCGTACCTGCGAAAGCAGCTCAGCACGGTCGCCTTGCTGATCGTCGTGCTGATCGCGCTGCTGTACGTGACCAAGGCGATCCAGGACGGCGGCGGAGGGGCGCCGGCATGGGATAGCCCGTACGCGCTCGGCCGTGCGTGGGCGTTTGCCATGGGCGCGGTCTTCTCGGGCATGGTCGGCTTCGTCGGCATGCGGCTGGCGACCACGGGCAACCTGCGCGTGGCGGCGGCGGCGCCGGTCGGGTTCGGTAAGGCGCTCATGCTCGGGTACCGCACCGGCACGATCACGGGCATGCTCACCGACGGCCTCGGGCTGCTGGGCGGCACGGTCATCTTCATGGTCTACGGCGAGCGGGCGTACGAAGCCCTGCTGGGCTTCGGCTTCGGCGGCACGCTGCTGGCGCTTTTCATGCGCGTTGGCGGCGGCATCTACACCAAGGCGGCCGACGTCGGGGCCGACCTGGTCGGCAAGGTCGAGAAGGACATTCCCGAGGACGATCCCCGCAACGCGGCCACGATCGCCGACAACGTCGGCGACAACGTGGGCGACTGCGCCGGAATGGCCTCGGACATCTTCGAGTCGTACGAGGTGACGATCGTCGCAGCGATGATCCTGGGCTGGGCCTCGTTCGGCCACAAGGGTGTCATCTTCCCGATCCTGGTGCGAGCCATCGGCGTGATCGGCTCGATCATCAGCACCTACACGGTCCGTGCCGGCGACAAGGGCGACGTGGCACAGGCCATGAAGGCCATCAACCGCGGGTTCATGCTCGGCTCGCTGATCTCCGTGGTTGGCTTCATCGTGCTGGGCATCTTCTACCTGCGCTTCGATGAGTCCATGGTCGCTGCCGGCACGCTCTCCCAGGTCGCGTGGGACAGCATCAGCACGCTGCCGTTCTACTTCAACTTCGGCATCGAGGGCCTGGACATGCGGCCCGCGTACACGTGCTTCATCGGAATCCTGCTGTGCATCGCTCTGAACCGCACGACCGAGTACTTCACCGGAACCGAGTACAGCCCCGTGCGCGGGATCAAGAAGAGCTGCACGACCGGGCACGCCACGACGATCATCGAGGGTTTCGCGGTCGGCTACGAGTCGGCCGTCTGGACAGCGCTGGTGCTGGCCCTGGCGATCTTCTTCTCGGCCATGGTCTACGTGGGCACGAACGCGATCTTCATCGCCTTTGGCGTGGCCATGTGCGGCATCGGGATGCTGACCCTGACGGGCAACACGATTTCGATGGACGTCTTCGGCCCGGTGGCCGACAACGCCAACGGGAGCGCGGAGATGGGCTTCGACGCCAAGGAGATGGGGCCGGAGAAGTACAAGGAGTCGCGGCAAATCCTGGCCGACCTCGACGCCGTCGGAAACACGACCAAGGCCGTCACCAAGGGCGTGGCGATCGGCTCGGCGGTCATCGCCGCCGTCTCGCTATACGCGTCGTTCATCACGGTGATCGGCTCGGGCGGGCAGAGCGAGGACAAGCCGCTGCCCATTGACCTGTTCAACCACGTCGCCGGCCTGCTGAGCGTCTCGAATCCGAAGCTGATCATCGGGATGCTCATCGGCGGATCGATCCCGTTCCTGTTCTCCAGCATGCTGATCCGTGCCGTGGGGCGGGCCGCCTACCTCATCGTCAATGAGTGCCGCGTCCAGTTCCGCGACAAGGCGATCTGGGCTGGCACGAAGAAGCCCGACTACGGCCGGGTCGTGTTCATCTGCACGACCGCGGCCCAGAAGGAGCTCATCGGGCCGGCAATCCTGGGCGTGCTCACGCCCATTCTGATCGGGTTCTGGCTGGGCCCGATCGGGCTGGCGGGCTTCCTGGGTGGAGCCATCGTGGCCGGTCAGCTCCTGGCCTCGTTCATGTGCAACGCGGGCGGCGCCTGGGACAACGCCAAGAAGATGGTCGAGGATGAGCCCCGCGACCACGACCGCAACCTCGGCAAGGGCAGCGACAAGCACAAGGCCAGCGTCACCGGCGACACGGTCGGCGACCCGCTCAAGGACACGGCCGGCCCGGCGGTCACCCCGCTGCTCAAGGTCATGAACATGGTGGCGATCCTCTTCGTCCCCCTGATGGTCGCCTACGACACGATGGTCGTGAACACGGTCAAGGCCGGTGCCGAGCTGCCGAGCGTGAAGGCCCTCGGCTTCGTCCTGCCCGAGGCGTTCACGACCCGACCTGTGGACGCGATGTACATCATCGCTGTGATCGTGGCGGTCGTGATGATCGGCTGGGCCATCTGGCAGTCCAAGCGCCAGTCGCCCGAGTTCACCGCGATGGACGCGGAGACCCAGTAACGGTCCGTTCGAGAACAGCCCCGCGTGATTAAGTCAGTAGCGCCGGACCTTCGCGTCCGGCGCTCTTCTCTGCTGTCGTGAGGGTGCTGGACACGGCGGTCCAGCGCTTGGGCGCTTCAGCGGGCGGTTACGCCTTGGTCACGCGGAGCACTTCGGCCGGCGTCGTCAGGCCCGCGCGGCACAGGCGCCAGCCCTCGTCGCGCATCAGCACCAGCCCACCCTTCTTGCGAGCCACCTCCAGCAGTCGCGACGCCGACGCTCGGTTGAGCACCATCTCGCGCAGCTCGTCGTTCATCACCAGCAGCTCGTAGAGCGCGCGCCGGCCGGAGAAGCCGGTGTTTCGGCAGTCCTTGCAGCCCTTGCCCCGCCAGAGCGGCTCGCCCTTCTGATACTCGAAGTCGGCCGGCAACGCCGCGGGATTGTCCGGGATGTACTTCTCCTTGCAGTGCTTGCAGATTGTGCGGACGAGCCGCTGTGCAAGCACGGCCTCGAGCGACGAGGAGACCAGGAACGGCTCGACACCCATGTCGAGCAGGCGCGTGGTGGCCGTGACCGCGTCGTTGGTGTGCAGCGTGCTGAAGACCAGGTGGCCGGTGAGCGAGGCGTTGATGGCGACCTCGGCCGTCTCCTTGTCGCGAATCTCACCGACCAGGACGACGTCCGGGTCGTGCCGCAGGAAGCTCCGCAGTGCGCGGGCGAAGGTCAGGCCGATCTTGGGGATGACGCTGGTCTGGTTGATGCCTTCGAGGTAGTACTCGATCGGGTCCTCGATCGTCAGGATCTTCAGCTCGGGGGAGACGATCGTCCGCAGGGCCGCGTACAGCGTGGTCGTCTTGCCGCTGCCGGTCGGGCCGGTGACCAGGATGATTCCGTGGGGACGCTCGATCAGCTCCAGGAAGGTCTCGAGCGTCTGGCCCTCCATGCCCAGCGACGGCAACTCGAGACGCACCGACGTTCGGTCCAGGATGCGCAGGACCACGCCTTCGCCGAACGCCATCGGGATTACGCTGACACGCAGGTCGATCTCGCGCGCGTGCGCCTTGATCTTGAAGCCGCCGTCCTGCGGCAGTCGCTTCTCGGCGATGTTCAGGTTCGAGAGGATCTTGATTCGGCTGATGATCGCGTTCTGAAAGCGGCGGATCTCGGGGGGGACGTTGGCGACCTGAAGCACGCCGTCGATGCGGTAGCGGACCTGGAAATCGGCCTCGAAGGGCTCGAAGTGGATGTCGCTCGCCCGCTGGTTGATGGCTTCGATGAGGATCTCGTTGACGCGCTTGATGACCGAGGCTTCCTGGGCAAGCTGGATGTCGATGTCTTCCGACTCGACGCGCTTGTCGTCCAGGATCTGGAGCTCGTCGCTCTCGTCGACCAGCTCCTGGAGCACCTCGCCGCCCACGCCGTAGAACTGCCGGATGAGCTTCTGGATCTCGCTCTTGGGCGCCAGGACGGGCTCGACGGGTGCGTTGATGCAAGTGCGCACCTCGTCGAGGGCGTACATGTTGTAGGGGTCGCTCGTGGCGATGCGCAGGCCCTTGCCGTTACGACAGACGGGCATGAGCGTGTAGCGGTGGACCAGGCGGGAGGGGACGACCTTCAGCACGTCTCGGTCGATGTCGCCCTCTTTCAGGTCGGCCAGCGGAATGCGGAGCTGCTCGCTGAAGATCTCGAGCACGTCCCGCTCGCGGACGAACTCGTTGCGGATCAGGACCTGGTCGATCCGCTCCGTGGGCGAGGTGCGCAAGGCCATCGCCTCGGCGAGTTGCTCGGGCGTGATCAGCCCGCGGGCGACAAGTTCTTCACCAATCGGCATCGCCGCTGCTCCGCCGCCGGACCGCGACCGCTCGGGTCCGGCAACTCCTTGTCCGTTCGAGATTTGCACGCGTGCTCCGGGCGCGGCGGCGCACCGGCCGCCGTCTATTCTACGCGAAACGGCCCGGGGGGTGGCAGGGCCGCGGGGGGAGGAGGGGGATCTGGGCTGGGGGAGACGAAATTGCGTCGCCCGCGCCGGGCCGCCGCCCGGGCCCGCACCGTCGCACGACGACTCGGACCCGCGCCCCGCGCTGCCTGTCGGTGCCGAGGGCACCCTGTGGAACAAGCTCGGTGTCCGAAACGCGACGGTCAGCCAGCGGCACCGGTTGGACGCACGGACGCTTCCTGGTCCGCGCGGCTCGGACTTCTCGCGCGTCCCCGGTCAGGCTCCGGAGAAGGCCCGCGCCAGCGACCTGCCGCGCGCGAGTCGCGTCAGCAAGTACGCGAGCGAGACCGCGTGCCCCAGGCACAGCAGCGCGACGACCCACGCCAGCCACGCCGCCGTACTTCTTGTCGTCGCGCGCATCCAGACGGCGACGACGAACGCCCCGGCGTAGACATCGAGCACGGTCACGACGCCCCAGCGCGTCGAGAGCAGCCAGCGGAAGCCGTCGACCACGTTCAATTCGAGGCTGGCCCAGGCGATCAGCCCGATGAGCGCGAGTAGCAGCAGGAGTGCCAGCGTCGACGCGACGACGGATTGAGCGGCGTGAGGCGACGACGGCTCGGCCGCATTGGTGGGGGGCGGGGCGGTGGGAATCGGGGCGTGCTCCTGGGGTGGTGGGCGTCTTACGCCGAGGCGAATGCGAAGCTCTAGCTGAGAGGATAGCGCAGGTTTGAGCGCGAGAGCGAACGCCGGGGAAGCTGGCGCCGGCGCCCGGTCTAGGGCGTACAGGTCGCGCACGGGGCGGGAGTCAGGAGCTATTTCTTGCCCCCAAGCTGCGCCGCCAGCTCGGCCAGGCGCCGCTCGGCCGGCGTCGGGCCGCGGCCGGACTCGTGCGCACCGGCCGGCGGTCTCGCCCCCGGCGGCGGCGCCGCATCGCCGCGGCAGGCGTCCGGCGGCGGCTCCGTGGCCGCGTCGGGTCCGTCGGCCTCGCCCGCCGCGCCGCTTGACGTCCCCGGGGCGGGTGCCGGGCGTACCGCGGGCGAGCCCGTGCTCGAATGGCCGCCCGACCGCGCGCCACTCGCTTCGCTGCCGCCGTGGCCGACGACGCCCGCGCCGGGCCGAGCAGTAGCGGTGCCGTCCTCGTCGTCGCTTGTCTCGCGCACCAGCTCGCGCGTCTGGCGCCACCAGCGGTCCACGATCGTCTCGACGGACGCGTCCGGCGTGCCTTCGTTCCAGTGCTGGAAGAAGTCCACGTCGCCGCTGCGCGGGAGCTTCGGCGGAAGATCCATCATGGTGCGCATGGGCATGAGGACGGAATCGCCGATGATGAAACCCTCGCCCGGCTTCATGCTCGGCAGGATGCTGATGAGACTGCGGAATTGGTCGCTGACGACCCGGGCGACGTAGTTCTGGTCGTCAGGGTTGTTCATCCGCATCAACACCATCGAGTTGCACTGGCTCAGAATCGTGGGCGACAGCTCGCTGGGGCGCTGCGTGACGACCATGGCCGATACGCCGTACTTGCGGCCCTCCTTGGCGATCTTCTCGACAGCGTCGCGGGCGAACATTCGAGAGGCGCGATCGACCCGTGGCAGGTAGTTGTGGGCCTCCTCGAAGCAGATCACGAGCGGCACGCGAACCTCCGGCGGCGCCCAGAAATTGAAGTCGAACAGTGTCCGTGAGAGCACCGCGACGACCACGTCGACCACCTCGAACGGCAACCCCGACAGGTCAACGATGACCAGGTTCCGCCGCTGCTTCGTCAGCCGCCCGAGCATGCCGCGGATCACGGCCGCGGCGCTGCGGCTGAGCACGCCGGGCGAACCGTCGGGCGGCAGGTGCGGCGCGATGGCCGGGCTGCGCTGGGCCTGCTCGAAAGGCCGCAGCAGGAAGTCGTAGCGGCGGTCGGCCATGCGCGTCTCGAGCTGGTTGACGAAGCCCATGAGTCGCCCGAAGAACGTCGCGTGCGGGACCTCGCCCTCGGAGTTGCCCTTGTTGAACTCCATCCGCCGCGTGAAGAGCAGCTTCTCCTGCTCCTCGACCGGAAGCTGGCGATAGGGCAGACGCGAGAAGGCGTACGCTTCCGAGTTCAGCACGAAGCGCGCGTCGTTCATGTTCAGCGCATACGTCTTGAGTTGATCCAGCGAGAAGTAGATCGGCGTGTCGATCGTGTATTCGGCCAGCAGGCCCAGCTCCTCCGCCGCGGGACGCTTCAGCAGCTCGAACGCCTGCCGCAGGAACACCTTCTGGGCGTTGATGTTCAGCGGGTTGCTCGCGTCCAGGAAGAGCGTCTCAAACTCCTCGTAGCGCAACATCCAATAGGGCAGCACCAGGTTGCGGTCGGAGAGGTAGGTGACGTTCGGCAGCGGCCGCCCCTGGTCGTCGCTGAAGGCCGCCAGGTACTCGCCATGCATGTCGAACAGGATGATCTGGGTGTGCGGCAGGGCCAGGGCCTCGTGGAGGATCTTCGCGGTCGTGACCGACTTGCCCGAGCCGCTGTTCCCCATGACTGCGACGTGCTTGGCGAAGAACTCCTTGCCCAAGGCCTGGACCTCGAAGGACGTGTCGATCGCGAATCGGCCCAGGGGGAACGACTTGCGTCGCTCGCCCGCCGCGAGCTGGTCGAAGCTACCGAAGATGAGCCGGAAGTCGGCGCTGGTTGCCAGGTACACGTCGTCGCCGAGCGTCGGATACTCGTTGACGCCGCGCGAGAAGCGCCCGTCACGCGACGTGCCCAGGAGCTGCACGCCGATGACGACCGGGTGGTTCCAGTTGGGCAGGCCCTCGCCCTCCAGGTCGCCGCGCATGTTGACGTGCGTGACGTACCCGATGATGTCGCCGGCGCCGACCGGCAGCGTCACGTACGAGCCCAGACGCCCGACGCGCTGCATGCGACCGTCGGCATGGACGCGCAGATCCGGCAGCCCGATCCGCACCTCGACGCTATCCCCGCTCACCGAAAGAACTTGTCCGATCTTCAGGCGATCCATGCGCGGTCTCCCAACCAGCAACAACACTCTGAAACGGCTATCGGCCGGACTGGGAGGGGCGGCCAGTTACGACCCCGACTGCCCCTGCCCGTCCATGCGGGGCGCGCCAAGCCCTGACCCCGCTTGACGCTCCCGACGGGGGGCCGGCGGTGTGCCGGCCCGGGCAGCCCCTCCCCCGGACCGTGCGCCAGGGTCGGTGCTTCGGGTCGGATTATCCCGTATGATGGCGGGCCGACCGCTTTGAAAGGAGCGTGCCCGTGTTTGCGTCCATCCCCGAAGCCCTGAACTACCTCAAGAAGCACGACGTGGCCATGGTCGATTTGAAGATCTGCTCGGTGATCGGGCAATGGCTGCATGTCAGTCTGCCCGCCAGCCAGGTCACCGAGCGGCTCTTTGTCGAGGGGGTGGGCTACGACGGCTCCGCAGGCTCCGGATACACGAGCGTCGAGAGCGGCGACGTGTGCGCCCTGCCGCGGCCTGATTCCGGCTTCGTCGACCCGTTCTGGGACCACCCCACGCTGAGCTTCCTGTGCGACACGGTGACGGCCGACACGCAGCAGCTCCTCCCCAGCGACCCGCGGACGATCGCCCAGCGCGCCGTGGCGTACCTGCGGCAAACGGGCATCGCCGACGAGTGCTGGATGGCGCCGGAGTTCGAGTTCCACGTCTTTGACCGCGTGCACGTGCGCACCGAGCCGTACCACGTGGCGATCCGCATCGAGGCCAGCGAGGTGCAGACCGACGGGCTGGCGCCGCCCATTCCGCACAAGGCCGGGTACTTCCGCGTGCCTCCGACCGAGCAGCTCCACAACCTGCGCTCGGACATCGCGCTGACGCTCGAGAAGCTGGGCGTGCCCATCCGCTACCACCACCACGAGGTCGGCGCGTCCGGTCAGTGCGAAGTCGAAGTGCTCATGCAGCCGCTCCTGCGCGCGGCCGACCAGGCCATGCTCGTCAAGTACGTCATCAAGAATGTCGCCCGCCGCCACGGCCGACTCGCCACGTTCATGCCCAAGCCGATCTTCGGCGAGGCCGGCAACGGCATGCACGTCCACCAGCGGCTCACGAAGGAGGGCAAGCCCCTGTTCTTCGACGAACGCCGCAGGAACTACGCCAACCTCAGCGACCTGGCCCTGCACTACATCGGCGGCCTGCTCTCGCACGGCCCCGCGCTGACCGGGCTCACCAACCCCTCGACCAACTCCTACAAGCGGCTGGTCGAGGGCTACGAGGCCCCGGTCAACCTCTTCTTCTCGCTGGCCAACCGCTCGGCCGCGATTCGCGTGCCCAAGTACGCTGAATCGCCCGACGAGAAGCGCATCGAGTATCGCCCGCCCGACTTCACCGGGAACATCTACACGACCCTCGCGGCGATGCTCCTGGCCGGCATCGACGGCGTTCAGCAGAAGATCGACCCGTCCGCACGGAATTTCGGCCCCTTCGACGTCGACATCGCCCGCCAGCCGGCCGAGTTCCGCCACAAGATTCTGGGCGTTCCGCGCTCTCTGGACGACGCGCTGGACGCGCTCGAGCAGGGCCGCGAGTTTCTCACGCGAGGGGAGGTGTTTCCGGAGGCATTCCTGCGCGGGTGGATCGAGGGCAAGCGGCAGAACGAGAACCGCCTCATCTCGATCAACCCGCACCCCTACGAGTTCGTCCTGCACCTGGACACGTAGCGCGACCAGCGAGACCTTTGGGAGAGACGGGCTCAATCTGACTGCGAACCGGCCCGTTACCCTTGGAGACCGGCCTCGTACGCTGGGGAAACGGCCTTGAGGCCGTTCTTGTGGCGGCGCAGACGGCGCGGCTGCCAGGCTCGACGTCGCGGGCACTCGATCCGAACGGCGACGGCGAAGTCTGACGATCGCCGGATGCGGAGGTAGCGCGCGGTGCGGGCGGGCGATCCGAGCGGTGACTGCCAGAGAGCGGCCTTCAACTCTCCTCGTGCTCTTCGTGAACTTCGTGATTCTTCCCCTCTCGAAGTCGCAGAGTGAACCACGAAGGACCCGAAGGACACGTATGAGCTGGTTCTCGACGCGCTCGGCCCGAACTCGAAGGCATGCGACTGGTCGCCGGGTGCGGCGCCCACGGCGGATGTGCAGTTGAGAGCGGCGAGGCCGGCCCGCCGCAGGATTGCTCCCCGATGGGCTCTACCGCGTTAACGACTTGCCGCGGTAGAACGGCACTTCTGGGTGCAGCGCCGATTCGGAAGTGAGCCGTCTTCGGGCCCCGGCGATGCAGACCAACGGGGGAGAACGCCCGGCCTCAAAGGCCCGCAGCGCTCGCCGACCGTCGTCCCTCCGGCACCACCGCGATTGCGCGCGAGACCGCGTGATCGACGAACGCCTCGACGTCCGAGACGGTCGCTTTCTCAGCCAGGCGCAGGACGTACTCGCGCGACAGCTTCTGAAACCGGGCCTCGTACAACTCGCGCCGGACCTGCTCCTGCACCTCGTCGAACGACTTGGAGACCGCCGGCTCGATCCGCCCACAGCCCGCGATGTACCACCCGGTCTCGAGCTCGACGGGCTCGCCGTACTGTCCGCTCTGATACGCGAAGATCGGCTCGCTGATCTGGTCAAACGGCGGTTGCAGGGGCTTGCCGATCATCCCCCACGAACCGCCGTCCTCCGCCTTCGGTCCGAGTGAGAACTCGCGGGCCACGTCCGCGAAGGGGCGGCTGGCCAGGGCCGCGTGGGCCTCCCGCGCCCGGCGGACCGCGGCCAGCTTCGCCGCGGCGCGGGCGGTCCGGGGGGCCCGCTCCCAGCTTCCGCTGCCGGCCGGAAGAAACCGCTCGAACGGCAGTTCGATCACGAGCAGCTCGCGCGTCTCTGGCGAGCCGAACTTGTCCTTGTGATCGCGATAGTACGTGAGCAGGTCGTCACGCCGAATCTGCACGCGCCCGAGCAGCCGCTCCCGTGTGTACTCGCGGACGACCATGTCGCGCTCGATGAGCGTACGGAACTGGGCCTCGCTCAGGTTGTGCTCGCGCAGGTGGGCGGCCAGCTTGGCCGGACTGCCCTCGAACGCCGCCTGCCGGATGCGCGCGATCTCCTTGTCGGTGGCCTGCTCGACCGTCCGCCGACGCGTCTCGTCGAGCGACGCGAGCGCCTCCTTGTGCACAAGGATCGTTCCGATCTGCCGCTGGACTTCGCTGCGAACCAGGTCCTCGATCTGTGCGTGCAGTCGGTCGCGGCTCTCGTCCGCTTGAAGCTCGTCCAGTCGCGTCCGAAGCAGGTAAAGCACCTCGGACACGGTCACGCTCACGTCGTTGACCATGAGCAGATCCGAGGCAATGGAGCCCTTCGCTGCCCGTGGCGCGGCCAGCGGGCGCCGCGGCGCCGTTGGCCGCGGGGCGGCGATCGCCGGCTGCTCGACGGGGACCTGCTGCCCGGCGGCGATGCGCTGCTGACGCTCCGCGGCCAGCTCGGCCTCGCTCCGAATGACCGGGCGCTGCGCGGGCGGCGGTGCGGGTCCGGTCGCGGCGACATCGGCCTCCGCCTCGGGGCCGCGGCCTGGCGTGTCACACGCGATGAGCGACAGTGAGAGCAACGAGCCGGCGACCAGCAGCCCGGCGAGTCGTGACGTGCGGGGCGACATGCGGCGCACTATAGGGCCGAGGCGTGGAAGGCCCAAGGTGCGTGCGCCCGGCCACGCCGCGCGCTCCCCTCTTGACGCCGCCGCGGTCGGGACATACCTTGCCGGGTTCCGGCGGCGTGCGCCGGATTGCCCCCGAAGCCCGGATGGCGGAATTGGCAGACGCGCCAGGTTGAGGGCCTGGTGGGGGTTAACCCCGTGCTGGTTCGAATCCAGTTCCGGGCATCTGCCGCGATGACGCAACGAAGGATGCTGGCAGCGCAACGCACGCTGCACCCCTAGCTCAACTGGATAGAGCATCGGTCTACGGAACCGAAGGTTATTGGTTCGAATCCAATGGGGTGCGTTTCGCAGGGGCTGCACAACGCAGGGGGGCACGTGAACGCGATGGCGCGCTGGGTCCCGGCGGCCGCCGTCCGGTCTACGACCTGGCCAGCGCACGCGCAAGCGCGGCAATGTGCGCGGGTGTGCTCCCGCAACAGCCGCCGATGATCGCGGCTCCGCTTCGCACCAAGCCGGCGGCTGCCGAAGCGAACTCGTCCGCCGACATCGCATACTGAGTCTTCCCGGCCTCCCATCGCGGCAGGCCGGCGTTCGGCTTGGCAACCAGCGCCGCGCGCGGCACAACGCCGCGCATCTGCTCGATCGCCTCCCCCAGCTCCGACGGCCCGACGCCGCAGTTGCCGCCCATCGCCGCGACGCCGAGGTCCGCGAGCGCGGCGGCTGCCTGAGCGGGGCTCACGCCCATGATGGTCCGGCCGCGCGTGTCGAAGCTCAGAGTGACGACGATGGCTGCGTTGGCTCCGGCCTGGCGCGCGCCTTCGATTGCGGCCTGGACTTCGCGCAGATCAGACATCGTCTCGATCCATAGCACGTCGGCGCCGCCGTCGAGCAGCGCGGCCGACTGGCGCCGAAAGCCCGCGACGGCCTCGTCGAGCGCGAGCGGGCCGAGCGGCTCGAGCAGTTGTCCGGTCGGCCCGATCGAGCCGGCCACGAGCACGCCGGCCCGCGCCGCATCCGCTTCCACGCGCGCCAGCCGCGCGGCTGCGGCGACCAGCTCCTCGCAGCGCGGCTCGAGCTCGTGAAGTGCGAGCCGCGCCGGGTTGCCGCCGAAGCTGTTCGTCAGCACGATCTGCGCGCCGGCGCGGATGTACGCCAGGTGGACCGCGCGTACACGTTCGGGATGAGAAGCGTTCCACAGCTCCGGCGGCGCGCCGGGCTCGAGGCCGGCGTACTGAAGCTCGGTCCCCATCGCACCGTCTGCCACGATGCACCGGCCCGCCGCCAGCAGCTCCACCAGCGTCGTCTTCACGCCACGCCCTCCGGCGCTGCTGAGCCACCGCGGCGCCGGGCGAGCAGCGTGCGCGCCAGGTCAACCGCGCTTGCGGCGTCTCGGCCGTAGCCGTCGGCCCCGATCTCGTCTGCGAACGCGCGCGAGACTGCGGCCCCGCCGACCAGCACAATCAGGCGTTCGCGCAGGCCGCGCTGCCGGAGCGCGTCGATTACGACCCGCATGTATGGCATCGTGGTCGTCAGCAGCGCGGAGAGCCCGACGATCTCGGGTCGGTGCCGCTCGACGGCCTCGACGAACGTGTCCGCCTTGGTGTTGATCCCCAGGTCGATGACCTCGAAGCCCGCGCCGCGCCACAGGATGCTGACCAGGTTCTTCCCGATGTCATGGATGTCGCCCTTGACCGTGCCGATCACCGCCCGCGCGACGCGCGTCCCGCCGCCGTACGGCCCGATCAGCAGCGGCTCGAGCTCACGCATCGCGGCCTGCATGGCCTGGGCGGCCATGAGCACTTCCGGCAGGAAGAGCTTCCCGTCGCGAAAGTCCACGCCAACCCGCTGCATGCCGAGCATCAAGCCGCGGTTGACGATGTCGGCCGCGATGGTGCCGCGCGCCAGGGCCGTCGTCACCGTCGCGAGCACCTCGGCCTGCGCGCCGCGATAAAGCTGCTCCGCGAGGCTCTCCATGAGCTGCTCGATCGTGGCGTCCTGCTCTGACACGCTTCACTCCTTCTCGCGGCCGTGCGCGATCGCGACGTCCGCCAGCAGCTCGAGCTTCCAGGGCTCCACGCGCGGCGCGACCGAACACGCCGTGCTGAGGATGTAGCCCCCGCCGGGGCGCCCGGCCTCCAGCGCGGCCAGCGCCCGCGCGCGAAGCTGGTCGGCGCTGTCCGAGAGCAGCGCCACGGCGTTCATATTGCCCTTGATGAAGAGCCGCGCGCCCACGCGTCGCTTCGCGTCGGCCAGGTCGCAGTCGCCCAGCGGCGGTGGGTCGAGCGTGTCCACGCCGTCCGTGTGCGTCTCGGCGAGTAGCTCCAGCCGGTCCGCGAGTCGACCGCATGTGTGCGTGTACACCGGCACGCCGGGGTGCGTCGCGTGCAACGCATCGACGACTTTTCGCTCGCAGGGCAAGACGAAACGGCGGTACATGTCCGGCGAGATGAAGCCGGCGCCGGCGAACGCCGAGGAGATCAGCACCGCATCAACGCCGCGTTCGGCCTGCGCCCGCCCCCAGGCGATGACCGCGTCGGCAAGCCGGTCGAGAATCCGCTCGACCTTGGGCGGATCCATCGCGAGCGCGAGCATGGCGTCCTGGTAGCCGAAGAGCTCGAGCAGGTGCGTGAAGGGCGAGAAGACCTCGCCATGGATCGAGAGCGACTCGCCCACGCGACGCTTGACCAGGTCGATCGTCCGCAGGAAATAGGGGGGGATCTGCGCCAGCAGTTCGCCGGATTCGCCGGGCAGTTCCGGCACGTGGTACACGCCCCAGATGTACCGCGGCCACGCGCCGAGGCGCTCAAAGTCCCGCTCCGGGTCGAAGTCGGCGAAGCTCGCGTGCGGGGCGCGCTCCGTGTCGTCGGGCTCCAGAAGCGGGTTGTCGTCCGGGGGGACGAGAACGCGCAGCCCGTTCTTCCACGTGAGGAGCTCTCCGTCCGGCGTCGCCTCGATGTGTGGAATCCCAGTGTGCAGGTCGTCGGGACGGCCGGGGATGTTGATGAGCACGCCGTCGAAGCGGTAGCGCTGCGCGGCTTCGACCAGCACGTCGGCGAAAGCCTCGCTCGAGAACCAGATCTCGTGCGGCTGGTAGCGCTGTCCGAAGTTCAGGAAGTAGTGCCCGAGCGCGAGCTGGCACATCCACGGGACGCGGTCCACAGGTGCGTGGCGCATCGCTGCGGCGACGCGCTGGCGGCTGGTCATGGTGCATAGCGTCGTGCGGCACGAGGCTCTGGGCAACCTGCCGGGCCAAGTCGCACCTGCTCGCAGTGATGCGGCAACGCTGGCTAGTACAGGATGGAATTGATCCGGATTTTGGACAAGAACCCCCCGGCAGCGGCACGGTCGGCGCAAAAAAAAAGGGCCCGAGCGGGGGGCCGACAGGCCGGGGGGAAACCTGTTCGTGCCGCTCGCCGCTCGGTCAATCAAAGTCTATAGCGGCTCCGGGCGACCTGACAAGGTCGAAGGACGAAAAAGTTGGCGGCAGATCGGCGATGAACGTGACGCGCACACGAGCGCGCCGCGTCGCGAAGTCCGTGTCCGGGTTCACTCCGTCGCTCCTGGCGTGCGCGCGGTTGGTGCGACCGCCTAAGCTGAATACTCGTAAACGGTTAGGACCGCTGGCACGTCCGTCGGCGGCCGCGACACCAAGTTCCGGATAACCTGGTCGGCGCGTGGACCGCGCGCACGGCAGGTGTCGACGCGCAGGGTTGCCCTGAGCGACCACTTCGGCGCGTTCGCTTTCGGCGACGGGTGCGGCCCGCTACACTCCGCCCCGCCCACGCTTGCGAGTCCGTTGAATGCCGATCGTCAACGTCCCGAACCAGATCACGCTCGCACGCCTCGCCATCTCGATCATCTTCCTTGCGCTTCTTGCCACGATCGACGCGCGGACGCTGGACGACGCCCGCGGGTTACTCCAGGTGTGCTTCTGGCTCTTCATTGTCGCCGCGGTCAGCGACATCGTGGACGGGTATCTCGCGCGGCGCCTCAACGCCGAAACGACGTTCGGCCGCATCGTCGATCCGCTGGTCGACAAGATCCTGATCTGCGGCGCGTTCATCGAGTTCAGTGGGGCGGCGTTCACGGCCGGCGGCCGGCACATCACCGGCGTCGCGGGCTGGATGGCGACCGTCATCGTTGCGCGCGAGCTCCTGGTGTCCGGGCTGCGGGCCTCGATCGAGTCATCGGGGCGCTCCTTCGGGGCGGATGGCATTGGCAAGGTGAAGATGTTCGTCCAATGCCTCGCGGTCGGCTTCGTGCTGGGGCGGCACGCTTGGGACCTGGCTGTGCTGGACGGGCTGATGCGGACGCTCGTGTGGCTGGCCGTGCTTGTGACGGCGGCCTCGGCCGTGACCTACTCATTCCGTGCCTGGAAGTTGCTGGCCGGCCCGGCCGCGGTGGGCAAGCTGCGGGCTTGCCCGCGCGCCGGCGTGGAGCGCAGCGTGAAGCCGGCCGTCGCGGCCGCCCCGGTCGTGGCGGAGACCGCCCCGTGAGGCGGGGCCCCGCGCGTGTCCGCACCGCCTGCATCACGGTGCTGGGCAGCGGGTTCGCCCCGGTCGCATCCGGAACGTGGGGGTCGCTCGTTTCGGTCGGGATCTTCCTCCTGCTCTGGTGGGGGACGGCGGAACTCGGCGCGCCGCGGGGCGCTCTCGAGTCGCTGCTCGTCCTGGGCGTCGCGCTGGCGAGCTGGCTATCGGTGGCGTGGGGCAGTTGGGCCGTCGAGCGATTTCGATCGCGCGACCCGAAGCCCTTTGTGCTCGACGAATTCGCCGGGCAGTGGATGAGCCTGCTCGTTCTCCCGATCGCACTCCACGCGGATTGGTGGAGCGTGGGCTGTGTGGTGGGGGGGCAGTTCGTTCTCTTCCGCATCCTGGACGTAATCAAGCCGCCGCCCGCGCGCCAGGCGGAGCGCCTGCGCGACGGGTGGGGGATTCTCACCGATGACCTGGTGGCGGGGCTCTATGCCAACCTGGTCGGCCAGTGTGTTTGGCGCCTGACCCCGGCGGCCGCGTGGCTGGGCGTTGAGCTGGCAGGCTGAAGGGCAGGTGAAGCTCGTGGACCTGGTTTACGCCGTCATCCTCGGCATCATCGAGGGCCTGACCGAGTTCCTCCCCGTATCCAGTACCGGGCACATGGTCCTGGCGATGCCGCTGATGGGGATCGATGCCGGCCAGCCGCCGTGGAACGTCCTGCTCTGGGTGAGCCAGTTCGCGGCCATCCTCGCGGTCATCGTTATCTTCGGCCGGGACCTGTGGCGCCGCACAATCCACCCGCCGCGGCCAGGCTGGAAGCACCACATCCTCGTTCAGCTTGTGGCTGCGATGGTGCCGACCGTCATCCTGGCCGTGCTCTTCAAGAAGTACACCGACCCCCTTGAGCAAATGCCGGTGGCGGTCGCTGGGGCGCTGATCGTCGGCGCCGTCGCCATGTGGCTGATCGACCGCTACTGCCGGCGTTCCGGGCCGATGCGGCTCGAGGACGTGTCGCTGCTCCAGGCCTTCCTCATCGGCGTCATCCAGTGCATCAGCATGTGGCCCGGCGTGTCGCGCTCGGGCGCGACGATCTTCGGCGGCATGGCCCTCGGGCTGACCCCGCGCGTCGCGACGGAGTTCACCTTCTACCTGGCGATCCCGACTATGCTCGCCGCTGCCGCCAAGACGCTGCTGGACCTGGGCGGTACGTTGACGGGCGAGCACCTGGCGGTCGTGCTGGTCGGCAGCGCGGTCGCGTTCATCGTCGCGCTGGTGGTCGTGGCGGGATTCCTGGAATTCGTGAAGCGCTACCGCTTCACGGTCTTCGCCGTGTATCGCGTCGTGCTCGGCGTGGCGGTCCTGGTCTATTACTTCGCGCAGCCGTAGGGCGATCGCTCGGGCTGCGTTCCCGCACGCGCTCGCATCACGGGCTCTCGGCCGGCGGGGCGATAGGCGGCAGCACCATGATCGCGTGACCGGCCGCGAGCGGGGCGCTTCGCGACGCAGGCGGGACATACCCCAACGCTTCCGCGCCGTCGCGTTGGAAGAGCACGGCGACACCAATCGTTACACCGCGGCCATCGACAATCGCCAGCCCGTCCGACGGTGGCTCGCGCTCGAAGCGGGCCGCGAACAGGAGGTCGTCCAGCACGGCCGCGATCACGCCGACGCGCACCGGCGCCGGCGGGGGCGTCCAGAATCGGATTTCGTCGCCGATCCGGAGCTCGATCGTGCTGCTCTGATCGGGGCCCGCGCGCGGCTCGATACGCGCGCTTGGCTGCGTTTCACTCGTCCCAGCCTCCCCGGGCCCTGGAGGTGGAACCCCGATCGGCGCCGGCGCCACCACCGAGTACGCACGCTGCGCCTGCGTGACAGTGACCTGGCCAACAACTCGGCCGCCGCGCCAGACCGTGCCCACGTCGCCGAAGTTCACGCGGTCCGTCTCGCCGGCATCAATCACGGCGCCCGCCGGCGAGAGCTCGAACACGCGGGCGGCGAAACGCCGCTCGATGATGTCGCGCAGCGTGCGGACTACCATCCGGTCCGCTACCAGCGGCTCAGCGCCCGGCAACGTCGGCACGAAAGAGGTGTACCAGAATCGCTCGTCGTACCGCTGGACGACGCCGTGTCCGACCACCTGCCCGCGGCGCCAGAACGTCACATGGGGCTCATCGGGGACGGGAACGCCACGCGGCGCCGGCGCCCAGACTTCCCGGGCGCCGCCGGTGCGTGTCACGAACGAGACGGCGGTTTCGGTGACGCCGTCACGCCGCTGTCCCGGCGTCGGCCAGCGCGCGACGCGCTGCTGTGGATGCAGTTGAAGATCCGCGAGCAGCGCCACAACCTCGACGAAGGTCAGTTCCTCGTCCACCCAGAGCACATCGAAGCGGGCCGCGGGCTGCCCCTCGATGCGCAGCCACCAGCAATCGCCGACACGCACCCCCGCGCGGCGGCCGGCCGTGATCCAAGCCGTTCGCTCACCCGGCCCTACGCTGTCGATCTCCGCGAAATACTCGGCGTCGCGCGGCCAGCGCTCGATGTCCGCCGCGCTCGGTCGAGCGTCAAACACCCAGGCACGCAGCACGCCGGTCGCGCTCGCGGCAGGTTCCCAGACGCGGGGCATGAATACGCCCGGTCCGGGGCCGTCCGCCACGCGGTCAGCGATGCCCACGGGGCGGCTGCCTGCAAAGACCGCGAGCACCAACGGCCTGTCCTCGGCCACTGGGCGCTTCGACGATACCCAGAGAAGCGGGCTCCGGAGCGGCACCGTGCGGACCTCGACGGCTTCGGCTGCATCAGGTGACGGGGGACTCGGCGTCTCGACTGCTTGCGCGGCAAGGGCAACGAGCGGCCACGCCGCGCTCAGCAAGCCGACAAACATGTAGGCGCTGTGCCGCATACCCAAGTTATCTGCCTGCTCGCTCGTCCAGCCGCGCCCGTGCGGCGATCGGCGGGACGTAGTCTAGGGCGATTTGGAGCGGGACGTGCGGTCAAACTCCCGAGTTCGACGCTCCTCATGGCCGCCGCCGACGGCCGGTCGCCTGCACGGAGCACGTTCGTCCGCTCCAGAAACGCACGCGAGGTGGCCGCCGTTGCTGGCGACCACCTCGGGCACGGGAGGAGGAGAGGCACGTTTGTTGGGAGGTCCACCAGTAGTACGGCATGGCGATTCGCCGGGTTCACGCTTGGTTAGAATTCCATAAGCCATTCTCATATAACATGTTAACTCGATATCGCCGTGTCGGTGTGCGGTTGACCGGCGCGGCGCCACGCCGACGAACGCAGTCGTCGGATTCGATGTGCCGGGCGATTCAGACCGGCTCAGAACCCGCGCACCGCCTCGGCATGGCGACCATTCTCGGGCTATACTCCGCCGCCGCATTGGCACGGCCTCGTTGGCGGAGGGTTAGACCCGGCCCCGACGTCGGGCGCGCCATCGCCGGGAGTCGCGTTTGCGCACCCACGAAGCCATGCACAATCTCTCCCAGGCTCTGGCGAAGATCGTCAGCGGGGCCTTCGTTCTCACCTTGAAGGACGACGCAGGGGCGCCGCACGCGATCGTTGTTTCGTTCGTTCAGCAAGTCGGGTTCGATCCGCCGCGGCTGGTCATTTCCCTCTTCAAGGAACGCGACATTGTGCCGGCACTCGACGCCGCCGGGGCTTTCGTCCTGAACGTGGTGGCGGATGGCGGGCAGGGAGTCCTGCGGCAGCTCGGCGAAGCGCCACAGGAGGCGGCCAGGGCTCTGGCGGCCCTGGGGGCGACCCAGTGTGGCAATGGGTACGCCCTCCCCCAGGCAGCGGCGCACCTGGTCTGCAAGGTGGTCCACCGCGTGGACATCGGCGACCACTGGTTGTATATTGTGGATGTCAGCGAAGGCGCCGCGGTTGAAGATCGGCCGCCGCTCGTGCATACGCGGCGGAGCGGGCTTCGTTACTAGCGGGTGCCAGCGAGTTGGAGGTTGGGGGGGTCGCTCGGCTGGCTCGGTGGATGTCGCAAGCTGCACTTGGCACATGGTTTGGGGCCGGTGCACGGGGCGTATCCGTCTGAGCCCGGGCGTTTCAGCAGACTCTTGGCGAAGCGTTGCCGGCGCCGCGTTCAGCGCGCGGTTGGCCGGGTGCCTCGGGTGAGCCCGGGAGGAACGATGGGTCAGCCGCTGTACAGTCTCCACAACCATACCCCGTTCTCGGATGGGGCGTACCTGATCGACGAGATTTGCGAGGCGCACCTGCGATGCGGATTCGAGGTGGCCGGGGTGGGCATCTGCGACCACCTTTTTGCGACGCCCTCGTCGCGCGAAGTGACGAACGAGCGCGAGTTCGATCGCGTCTTCGGGCGGGAGGCGCGGAACTACATCGCCTCGGTCCGCGAGGCCCAGCAGCGCTGGTCGGGCAAGCTCCAGATTCTGTGCGGCGCCGAGATCAACTGGCCACTGAACAAGCACCACCTCGAGCACATCCGCACGATGCTCCAGGGGGTCGACTATGTGCTGTTCGAGTTCGTCGACTGGGCGGGACTGACCACCCTGGCCAACCAGGCCCGCCGCTGGCCGTGCCCGGTCGGCCTCGCGCACTGCGACGTGCGGGTCCAGTTCCCTAACACGCCCATGCAGCAGGTCGTGCGTACGCTGGCCAATGCCCGCATCATCTACGAGGTGAACTCGAAGTTCATCCCGCTGGCCGAGCATGACGCCTGGTTCAAGACCCTCCGCGAGCACCGCATCTTCCTCACGCTCGGAACGGACACCCACGACGACCTGAGCGTCATCAAGACCCTGCCGGTCATGTACGCCTACCTCGAGCGCCTCGGGCTGCACGACAAACTCATCGTCCCCCATGCCAAGCCCGAATCGCCGGCCCCGGTGTCGTCGACGGCCTGACGCCCCGTCCGCGGCAAGACGCGCGGCCTGAGGTAGGTCGAGTTTCCCCCGCTGGGCCCCGCCCTCTCAGATGCGCCCGTAGTGCTTGAGCTTCCAGGCGCGGCGGGCGGCGAGCGTGCGCTGCTTGGCGCTGGCGGCGCTCGATAGAGCGGGCCAGGCCCGCCGCCAGGCGGCGCGCGCCACGCCGAAGTGCGCCAGGTAGGACTGGAGGAAGCGCACGCGGTCGGTTCGCGTCAGGCCCGGGACCTCGGCGAGGCTGAGGTGCAGACGGACCAGGGCGCGCCACTGCTGGTGCTGCGTCGGTCGCCCGACAAAGCGGATGCCGTCCAGGTCGATCCACAGGAGTTTGAGCGCCGGCCGCTCGGCCACCAGGATGTTGCCCGCCTTGCAGTCGCGGTGTGCGAAGCCACGCTCGTGCAGACGTCGCAGATGCGCGACCAGCAGCGGCAAGAGCGCTCGCTTGAGTGCCTGCCACTCGGTCGGCGTACGCTCCGCGCGGGCCCGGCGCAGAAACTGCTCCAGGTCGAGCGCGCCGGGCAGGGCCTCCGTGACCAGCAGGCTGTCGAGTACGAAGGGGCCCCAGCGCCGCTCGAAGACTGCCAGCGGCCTCGCCGTCGGCACGTCGCGGTTGAGCAGCGCGTAGCCTCGGCTCCAGGCGCGCCGGCTGCGCGAGATCGTCAGGAGCTGCACCAGCCGGCGCTGCCAGTTGCGCGCCAGCGGGCGCTTGATGATCACCGGCAGCTGACCCGCTTCGGGCAGGTCCAGCACGGCCCGACGCACCTGGGCCGAGTGCGAGTTCTTGCACGACTCTCCGACGGACGGATCGAACCATTGCAGCGGCCGCGCGAATTGCGACTGCCACCACTCCCGCGATAGCGTGAGCTGCGAGGCCGCGGAGTGCGGGCTGGGGTGCTTGCACGTGCGCATCGCCGCGCCGCGCCAGCCTTCGCTCAGCCGCACGCGCGCAAAGTACCGTCCGTCACGGCCCGTGCGGTGATCGCGACGGACACCCAGGCGTCCGGCGTGATCGCGGGCCGCGCGGGCCAAGGCGCGGACCAGCCGGCCGAAGTCGAGTCCGAGCCGGCGCCCGAAGTCGCAGACTGGCTCGAGCTCGTCGCGCCGCCGCAGGTATGCGCGCAGGAATCGCAGCCGGTCGCCGGTGGTGCTGTGCTTGCGGAACCACTGGTTGAGCTGGGCCAGGTTGCGGACGACGGCGCCATCGTCCACGTAGCGGCCACGCCGAGCGCTTTGCAGGTCCACGAAGAGCGTCTGGTAGCGGCCCGGGGCGACGGTTTGTACGAGGATATTGGCGGCGTGCATGTCGCGGTGCTCGAAGCCGGACTGGTGCGCGCGGGCGATCAGCTCGGCCAGCCGCTCGATGACCTGGTGCACGTCGCGTCGACAACGCCCGACGTCCTCGTCTGTCATCAGCTCGAGCCAGAAGTCACTCAGCGGACGCACGGGCTCGATGCCCTCGGTCACGAGCACGGCGCACCAGCGGCCCGGCTGCCCCGACGCCTCCATCCGCTGGAGCCGGGGCGTGCAGGCGATGGCACTCACTGCGGGCAGCCGCGCGCGGGCCGCGTACAGGCCGCTGGTCCACTCCGCGCGGTGCGCAGACCGGCCGACCAGGGCGTTCAAGGCGTCGCGCCAGGGGCGCGCGAAGTAGTACTTGACGTAGTACACCCGGCCGCCGAGCGGCGCGCGCCAGACCTCGCGGCGTGCGTTGTGTTTGATCAGTTCCCACCCGGACTCCGCGGGCCGGGCCCACGACTCGGGAGGCGCTTCCGACAGCACGCGCTGGCCCGCTCCGAGGCAAAGCCACTCGGAGCCCCCGCACGTTCGGCGCGTCACCACGCCGGGCTGGCTGGCGCGCTCGGCCGCGGGCACTCCCGCGGCGCGCGGTTCAGCGTGCAACGACGCAGAGCCCGAGAGTGCCGACGACGATGGTGCGTCCACGGAATCCTGCCTGAGCATGCAGGCCGACTGACCGCGCCCCATGCTCCTCGCTTGCCGCCCGGCAGAACCATACTACGCGGTGCGTAACTGTCCTGCCACCCGTGACGTGAACCCGCCGCCCGCGCCGCTCAGGGGCGCGGCCGCCCACGCCCCGTGGCCGTGTTGCTGGAGGCGCGTCGGAACTCGTAGCGCGGCGTCATCTCGTGCTCGACCACGGCGCGGTCATCATCAAACGCCTGGACCATCCCGATCGGGTGATAGTCCTGGAGGACGAGCGCCCGCGGGTAGGCCCCGTCCGCGTCGAGACTCACCGCCAGCACCGAGTGCGTGCTGCGCCCCAGGAGCGACGAAGCCTCCAACAGGGCGGTCGGAACCTCGCGCCGGGCCACCCACCCGACCACCAGGCTCTCGAGCGGTGGGGGCACGAACCGCGGGCCGGGACGGAATTCGAGCACACGGGGCCGGACGCTTCGCTCGAGCGCCCGTGTCCGGCGCACCGGCGCATCCGCCGCCGCGCGTTCTTCGGTGACCGCGAGGATGCCCGATTCAGCCGGAACCTCGGTCGTGTAGCTGTACGCCCCGGCGCGGCCGTCCACGCGCCACTGGGTTGTCAGCCGCAGCGCTCGGCCGCGAACGTCGTCGCGCCGCAGAACATCGACTCCCTGGTAGCCGCGCTGTGGATCGCGCGCGTCAGCCGCCCGGCGCGACTGGAGCTCGAACTCGGTCGCGCCGATTCGGCCAAGATAGGTGACATCGACGGCCTCGCGCCCCCAACGCGGGACCGGACCGTGCGTCGCCAGCCGCTCGACGAGCCGCTGGCCGCCCTCGGTCGCCGCCGCCAAGTTACTAAGCAAGGCTATCGATGCCAGGCGCAGCTCACCGGCGAGCTTCTCGGCGGCCCGGTCCGCGGCGGCCGCCTGTCTTGGGCCGGCGTGCACGAGCAGCAGGGCGGCGCGATCAGCACTCTCCGCCACGATCCACGCAGACGGCATCGGCTCGTCGGCTCGACCGAATCCCGGATGCCGAATCCGGGCGACCGCGACGCCGTCAGATCGCGGCTCAGCTCGCACTTCCGCCTGCCCGTCGGGATCGGTCCACTCGCTCGCGGCGAGGTCGAGCAAGAGATCACTCGGCGCGCGGCCCTCGGCGAGCCAGGTGCGCAAGATGTCGATCGACCAGGCCGGCACGCCGTCGTCGACGCCGCCGACGTGCACCCCCGCCACGCGCGGCAGGCGCGCGCCGGCCACCGTCCAGTCAGGCGGGAGTTCGAGTTCCAGCCCCGCCGCCGCCAGCAGCTCGCCGCGCGAGCGCGTCAGCGCCTCGTCGTCGACTCGCAGCGTGGCGCAGATCTCGTCGAGGATCTCGGCGTCCGCGGGCCGGAACGTGTCCAAGGGCTCGTAGATGACCACGATGACTTCGCCACGCGGCAGGGAAGCGAGGCGCGTGACGACCTCGCGGCGGATGGCGTAGCGCCGCCAGCGGACGGTGTCCACGCGGCGGGCCTCGACGGCCGGATACGGGCCGATGCGCGTGGCACGCAGGCCGAGCAGCCCTCGGGGGCCGGTCAGATCGAAGCGCTCCAGGAGCTGGTCCGTTGGAAGGAATCGCGGCAAGGTCTCGTAGTAGAGCTGCACGCGGCGCTCGAAACCGAGCGCGCTACGGCGCCAGCCCTCGTGTCGAATCGGCAGGATGAAACGGCTCGAATTCTCAGGGTCCACGCGCCACTCGCGGGGCAGGCGGACCAGCAACGGCGTGCCGGCCACGCGCAGCTCGGGCCCCAGCGCACGGACGAGGCGCACCTGGCCCCACGCCAGGCCCAGCACCAGCGCCAGCACCCCCGCGCACAACAACAGCAGCAGCGTGGGCCGCCCGGGCCGCGAGCCGGTATACACCTCCATGACCATCGCGGGGGAATGATAATGGCGGCTGGCTGCGAGTGCGCGAATCGTGGCGCGACGGCGGTTCGCCAGCGACAGTTTGCTCAGCCGGACGGGTCACAGCCGCTGCGTCCACTCCGGGCTCGCATACTTGGCACGCCGCCGCTCGCAGTCGGCCAGCTCGGCGCACTGCCATGCGGCCGGTGCGACCTCCAGGTCCAGTGCTTGCGCAAGCCGTCGGACGAAGGCGTCCTGCCACCGGCTTGCCCGCGCCTCGGGAACGCCGCCGAGGTCGACGCCTGGGTGCGCGCGGAATCGCTGGCCGAGCAGCAGCGAGCCGTGCTGAAGCACGCGGCCCGCCGTTCGCCGCTGGGCGCTACCCAGGAGCTTCTGCTCGCCGACGATCAGGTCCGTGCGGCCGGGCTTCTGGAAGCAGAAGAAGGGGCCGGTGCGGGGCGTGGGCAGCGGGTAGTCGGGCGGGGCAAGCTCGGACCGCGGCCCCTCGTCTTCCGCAAGCGCGTCGCGCCAGCAGGTGTGGACGAGTTCGTAGAGCGCGAGGGGCGCGCGGCGGGCGACGGGGACGGAGTCGTCGAGCACCAGGCAGTAGGTGATCTCGCGGTCGTGCAGGATCGCGCCGCCGCCCGTGGTTCGGCGGACGACCGCCAGTTCGCGCAGCTCGGGCGGCAAGCGGTCCAGGTCGGCGAAGCGCTGAAAGTAGCCCAGCGAGATGGTGGGTGGGGTCCAGGCATAGAGGCGCAGCGCCGCGGGGCGATAGGCTTCCGAGTGCAGGAGGTGCTCGTCGCGGGCCATGTTGGTCGGCCCGTCGAGCGGCGGATCACGGAGCACGTGAAGCAGTCGCGGCGGGCACGCGGTCATGGACGTAGCGTAGCAGGCAGAGACGCGGCCGACTGCGCGGGGCCTACGCGGTCCGGGCCGCCGAGTTCAGCGCATCGATCGGGTTCAGCCGGGCGGCCGCGCGGGCCGGGTACAGGCCGAAGATCACGCCGACCAGGACGGACACGAGGAAGCTCAGCGCCACGCCCCAGAGCGGGATGATCGTCTGCCACTTCACGATCGTGGTGAGCAGCCAGGCCATGCCGATGCCCAGGGCGATCCCGATCAGGCCGCCGAGCACGCTCAGCATGAGCGTCTGGATCAGGAACTGGGCCGTGATGTGGGAGCGCTTGGCGCCGAGCGCCCTGCGGATGCCGATCTCGCGCGTGCGCTCGGTGACGGAGGCGAGCATGATGTTCATGATGCCGATGCCGCCGACCAGGAGCGAGATGCCCGCGATGCTCCCGAGGACAATCTGCCGGGTGCGCTTGGCGCGCTCGGCTTCCTGGAGCAGGGCGAGCGGGACGGTGACCGAGTAGTCAAGCTCGCCGTCCTTGCGGGGGAAGCGGAGAATGCGGTCGGCCGCCTGCGACACAGCGAGCACGTCATCCTGGTGGGCGACATGGATGTACAGGTCGCTGAGCTGCACGTCGCGGATCTCGCGCGAGCGGCCCTGCTGCGTCACCTTGAGGTCGCCGTAGCGCAGGTCGCTCACGGTCAGCGGGATGTAGACCTCGCGGTTGATGTCGCGGGCCGCCGTGCCTTGCGCGGGGTTTCCGGCCGTGAGGACGCTTCCGAGTACGCCGACCACGCGGTAGGGCGTGGCCAGGTTACTCGCCCGGACAACGAGGGTCTGGTCGATGGGGTCCTCGTTGGGAAACAGCTCCCTCGCGATCGTGGCCCCGATCACGCAGACCTTGTCGTGCAGCTCCTCGTCGAGCGACGAGAGCGGCCGACCCCGGGCGAGGGGGACGTGTACCACCCAGAAGAAGGTGTGCGTCGTGCCGAGCACCGTGCCGTGCGCCCGGCGGGCGCCCGCCTCCGCGCGGGAGGCCACGTCGCGCATCCGCACGACCTCGGACACGCCCGGCAGGGCCTCGAGCCGCTCGGCGTCCAGCCTCGTCAGCCCGTACTTCTTGATGCTGCGTTCCTGCTGGGCGACCTGCTGCGGCCGGGCAGGCTCCACGCTGCGCACGATGATGTTCTGGCTGCCCAGCAGCTTGATCTGGGCGAGCGTCTCCGCCGAGGCGCCCTCGCCGATGCTCAGCATGCAGATGACCGCGGCCACCCCGAAGATCACCCCCAGCGCCGTCAGCAGCGATCGCAGCTTGTGCGCGCGCAGGTCGCGCAGCCCCAGCAGGATCAACTCGCGCGAGACGAGCACACGGAGCAGCATCGCCGGCGCCTCGTCACGCCCCCGGTGGCCGCTGCGGCGGCGGCAGCTCGATCGGGCCGAAGCGGTCCTCGTGCGCCTTAAGGGCCTGCTGCAGCGCCAGCATCAGCCGTTTCGCGTTCGTCGGGATCATCATCAGCCGGTGCGAGATCTTGATCGGTGGCTGATTCACGTTGGGTATCGGTGAGCTGGCCCCGACGTACAGCACGAGTTCCTCCGGCGAGCCCGCCAGCGCGAAGAAGTTCGCGTAGATCGTTTCCATCGCGCCCATGTCCAGGCGGATTTGCGTCGGCTGCTGCGGTTGAGATCCCATCGGATCGGAGTCCTTTTCGCCGAAGATCATCGTGCGGTGCTCCATTTGCCGAGCCGCGGGCCCGGTCACAGGGAGTGTAGGTGGGCGCCGTGGTGGCCACAAGCAAACTTGATGCCGCGGGGGGAGGCGCGGTGACGTGACGGGGCGGAAGCCGACGCGCGCTCAGTACGGCCGCTCCGCGGCTTCCTTGCGCATGGGGTAGACGTGCTGGGGTGCGGGGTAGACGCCGGTCTCGATATCGCGAACGTAGCGCCGCATGGCGGCCTCGATCGTCGTGCCGATCTCGGCCAGGACGGGAACGAATCGCGGTGGCTTCATCGTGCGCCACCCGAGCATGTCCTGCGTGACCACGACGTGACCATCGCACGCCGGACCGGCGCCGCACCCGATCACCGGCACGGAGACGGCGTCCACCACCGCGCGCGAGGCCTCGCCGGGCACCGCCTCGAGCAGCAGCATCACCGCGCCGGCATCCACCATCCGGCGGGCGTCGGCGACCAGGTGGCAGATGGATTGGCTGTCCCGCGCCTGCGCTTTGAACCCGTCCGCGGAGACCACGCTCTGCGGGCGCAGCCCCAGGTGCGCAATGACCTGCACCCCGGCCCGCGCGATCGCTGCCACCACGGGGGCCTGCTCGGAGCCGACCTCGACCTTGACGGCGTCGCACCCGGCCCGGGTGCAGAAGCGCTTGGCCGCGTGAACCGCGAAGTCCGTGCCCGTGCGCAGCGCCTCACACGGCATGTCGCCGACGAGGTAGACGTGCGGCGCGCCGCGCCGGACCGCCTCGCCCAGAATGACCATCAGCCCCAGCGGCGTCGAACGCGTATCGGGGTGCCCCAGGAGCACCGTCCCCATCGAGTCGCCGATCAGCAGGCTGTGAACGCCGGCCGCCTGCGCCGCCGCCGCGGTGGGGAAGTCGTAGGCCGTCAACATGGCGAACTTGCGCCCGGCCGCCTTCAAGCGGCGCAGGTCGTCCAACGTGATTCGCCGGGGGGATTCGCCGGTTTCCATCGTGCCGCGCTCCGCGGGGAACGCATCGCGGCCGATACCAGGCCGCGAGAACCCCACAAGTGTACCGCGCCACGGCATGGGACGCCGGGTGCCGAGCGGGGGGCGTTTATTGGACAGCGGTCGGCGGCCCAGACCGGTCCGCCGAGATTCCACCGGTTCCGACACGATTCCGCGGCTGTTGCGCCCACCGAATTGAACACTCGAAGGGGCTGGAAATCGTCCGCGCGTTGGCCGCGCGGGCGAGCGCGCGGCGTCAAGTGCGAGGACTCGGACGTGCCGACAACCGGTGAGCCCGAGACGACGGCCGCTGCGCGGGCCGACGTGTGCCTGGTGGCGCGGGATGCGGCCGAGGCCGCGCAGCTCGCCGCCCGGCTGGCCGAGGACGATTGCGCTGTTGTGCGCGAGGCGTGCGGACGCGACGGGCTGGCCATGGTTCGCCGCTCGCGCCCCGCAGTTGTCGTGTGCGACGCGGAACTGCCCGACATGGGGGGGCTCGAGTTCCTTCAGTCCGTTCGCGGCGACCACGCTCTGGACGGTGTGTTCGTGATCCTGGTCGCGGAGCATGCCGACGCGCACCTCCGGCGGGCCGCGCTGCATGGAGGCGTCGATGACTTCCTGGTCAAGCCCCTCGACCTGGACGAACTCGAGGCCCGCCTGCGCAGCGGCCTGCGGATCAGCCGCCTCCAGGAGGAGCTGCGGCAGGCGGCTGTTACCGACGGGCTGACTGGCCTGGCCAATCATGCCCGATTCCGCGAGCAGCTCGAGCGCGAATTCACGCGGGCGCGGCGTTACGGCGGCGTCGTATCGCTGCTGATGATCGACCTGGACCACTTCAAGGCGGTCAACGACACGTTCGGGCACGAGATCGGCAACGAGGTGCTCCAGCGCGTGGCCCGCGGTCTGCGGCAACGGGTTCGCGAGATCGACCTGCCCGCCCGCTATGGTGGCGAGGAGTTCGCCGTCATCTGTCCGGAAACGACGCTGGACGACGCATTTGCCCTGGCCGGCCGCATACGCCAGAGCTTGGCCGAGCGGGCGCGCGTGGCGTCGATTCCGCAACTCGCCCCGACGGTGTCGATCGGCGTGGCGGCCTCGAACAGCCCCGGCGTGTGCAGCGTCGCCGACCTGATCAACCAGGCGGACCAGGCGCTCTATGTCGCCAAGCACGCCGGCCGCAACTGCGTTGTGCGCTGCGACGCGCCGGGCCAACCGATGCCGTCCGCGGAGCCGCGCGCCGCCGACGTCGACGTGCTGCACAAGCGGATCGCCGCGCTCAGCCTCCAGGCCAAGCAGCTCTGCCTGCAAAGCGTCTGGGCCCTGGTCCAGGCGATCGAGGCACGCGATCCCGCCACGGCGTACCACTCCCGCAACACGATGGAGTACGCCCGCGAACTGGCCGACGCAGCCGGCTGGTCCGACAACCAGCGCGATATCCTGTGCAACGCGGCCATGCTGCACGCGATCGGTCGGATCGGTGTGCCGGACCGGATACTCGAAAGCGCGGGAGCCCTCAGCCCCGACGACGCCGCGCTGCTCCGGCAGGTGCCGCTGCTCTCTTGCCGGATACTTGAGCCGCTGCGCGTGTTCGAGACCGAGATCGTGATCATCCGGCACTTGCGCGAGCGCTGGGACGGGAGCGGGTATCCGAACGGGCTCGCGGGGCCGATGATTCCGCTCGGTGCCCGGTTTCTCGCCGTGGCGGAGGCGTTCGACGCGCTGACCAGCTTCCGCCGGCACCGTCCGGTGCGCAGCATTGACGCGGCTCTCGACGTGCTTCGCGGCGAGTCGGGGCGGCACTTCGACCCGGACGTGGTTGCGCTCCTCGCCGAGCTGGCGGATCGGCGCCGCGCCGCATGGGAGTGCCGAATCGAGACCGCGCTGGCATTCCTGCAACATCCGGCCGTGGCGCAGACGCGCGCCCCCGACTGAGCACCGGCGCAGGGCCTGCGGGCTGGCGCCGGGCACGCGGGTTGGTACCATGCGGTATTCGGCCGCCGCGCGCGGCCGGGCCGCCTGGTACCTGTATGCGAGTCGCCGCCATGCATCACTCCGCGAGAAGCGTTGTTTCCATCGTTATCGTCGCCGGTGCGCTGGTCTTCGCCGTCGCCGCCGTCCGTTGGGCCCAGGCGGTAGGGGGGCAGGGCGACCCGGTGGCGGGCTCATTGGTCGCCAGTTCGGCCGCGGCGTCCGCAAGTGCCGCGGCACCGCCGCCGCGCGGCAGCTTCCCGACCGCCGGCATCATGCCGCGGGAGGACACCGGCGCGGGCGAGTTTCTGCGGCGTTATCCGGAGTACGACGGCCGCGGCGTCATCGTCGCGATCTTCGACACCGGCGTGGACCCGGGGGCGCCCGGGATGCAGATCACCAGCGACGGCAAGCCCAAGATCGTTGACGTGGTGGATGGCACCGGCAGCGGCGACGTCGATACCTCGACGGTCATCGAGGCCAGGGACGGTGTGCTCGCGGGGCTTTCTGGGCGCTCGCTCAAACTCGATCCCGCGTGGAGCAATCCGACCGGCAAGTGGCACATGGGGATGAAGCGTGCCTTCGAGCTCTACCCCGGGGAGCTGGTGAGCCGGCTCGTTGAGAAGCGGCGCCGGGCGTGGAACGAGCAGCAGCGGGCCGCGGTGACCGCGGTCGAGCGGCAGCGCGCCGCCCTGGAAGCGAGCGATCGGCCAGGCGACCCGGAGGTGAAGAAGCAGCGGGAGGAGCTCGAAGCGCGGCTCAAGGCGCTGGGCGAGCTCCAGGAGAAGTACGAGGATCCGGGCCCCGTGTTCGACTGCGTGGTCTGGAACGACGGGCAGACCTGGCGGGCCGTGATCGACTCCGACGAGGACGGCGACCTCGCCGACGAGAAGGTTCTTACAAACTTCCGGCTGGAGCGCCAGTACGGGACATTCAGCAGCGAAGACCTCATGAACTACGCCGTCAACATCTACGACGACGGCAAGCTCCTCTCCATCGTCACAGACAGCGGCGCCCACGGCACACACGTGGCCGGCATCGTCGCCGCGCACTTCCCGGACCAGCCCGAGCTGAGCGGTGTCGCCCCCGGGGCACAGATCGTCTCCGTGAAGATCGGCGACACGCGGCTGGGCTCGACGTCGACCGGGCAGGGAGAGGTCCGCGGGCTGGTCACGGTCCTGGAGAACGGCTGCGACCTGATCAACATGAGCTACGGCGGGCCGACCGCGGACCCCGACCGCGGGCGCACAACCGAGCTGTACTCCCGCATCGTCAACAAGCACAACGTGATTTTCGTCGCCAGCGCGGGTAACGAGGGTCCCGCGCTGACCACCGCCGGCGGACCCGGCGCGACGACCGAGGCGCTCTTTGGCGTGGGGGCGTACGTTGCGCCGGACATGATGAGCGTGCTCTACTCGATGCGTCAGACGGTACCGCCGACGCAGTTCACCTGGTCGTCGCGCGGCCCGACGACCGACGGCGCGCTGGGCGTCAAGTTCAGCGCCCCTGGGGCGGCCATCTCGCCCGTGCCCAACCACGAGCTCCAGCGCAACGCGATGATGAACGGCACGTCCATGGCGGCGCCCAACGCCTGCGGAAACATCGCGCTGCTGCTCTCGGGCCTCAAGGCCCAGCAGGTGCGCTGGTCGCCGGCGCGCGTGCGCCGGGCCCTGGAGAACACCGCCATCGAGGTCGCAGGGATCGAGGTCTTCGCGCTGGGCCGCGGGCTGATTCAGGCACCGCAGGCGTTCGACTACCTCACGAAATACAAGGACCTTCCCGACCAGGACGTGCGCTTCGAGGCCCGCATCCCGGCGCGCGGTAACGCCCGCGGGCTGTACCTCCGCGAGCCCTTCGAGACGGACCGGCCCGCTGAGGTTCGCGTCATCGTTACGCCGGTGTTCCACGAGGACGCGCCCAACATCGACAAGGTGCATTTCGAGCTGCGCTGCAACGTGGAGAGCACGGCGCGGTGGGTCGAGGTCGGCAGCCAACTCATGCTCATGCACGATGGCCGCCGGCTCGATATTCGCGTCGATCCGACCGGCCTGCCGCCCGGGGCGCACTACGCCGAAATTCGCGGCTACGACGCCGGCGGCCCGCAGCGCGGCCCCCTGTTTCGCCTGCCGATCACGGTCATTCGCCCACTGCGGCTGGAATCCGGCGCGCCGACCTGGAGCGAGCGGATAAGCTTCAGGTCCGGGCAGATCGAGCGTCGCTTCATCGCCGTGCCGGACGGCGCCACCTGGGCCGACGTGCGTCTGCGGCGGCAGGACAGCGAGGAGCCGCGCCTCGTGCTGCTTCACGCCGTGCAGCTTTTGCCGGGCGAGCACTACGCGCAGAACGAGTTGAAGGAGTACGTGACGCTGGGGCCGCGGGCGCAGGAGATCCGCAGCCTCAAGGTGACAGGCGGGCGGACGCTCGAGCTGTGCCTGGCGCAGTTCTGGTCCAGCCTGGGCGAGGCGCAGATCGACGTTGAACTGACGTTCCACGGCGTGTTGCCTGACAGCCAGCGGATCGTCATGGACGGGGGCGAGCTGGTCACGCCCGTGGGGCTGATCTCCCCCATCGGCCCGCAGCGCATCGCGCCGAAGGGCAGCCTGGACACGCTGCGTCAGACACTGCGCCCCACGTCCTTCGAGATTCGCCCGCTCGATGGCCGGCGCGACCTGCTCCCCGAGAGCCGGCAGATGTTCGAGCTGGTGCTCGAGTACGGCTTCAAGCTCGACGAGAAGGCCAAAGTGACGCCGCGGCCGGCGCTGTCCGAAGTGCAGGAGTACGAGGACACGTGGCAGGGGCAGATCTACATGATCTTCGACAGCGCGAAGCGCTGGATCGCGACCGGCACATCGGATCCCAAGCCGGTGACGCTGGAGAAGGGCGACTATGTGATCCGCTACTTCACGCGCCTGGACGACCGCGACGAGCTCGAGAAGCTCAAGGACATGCCGCTCCTGCTCGACCGCGCGCTCGACAAGTCGGTGAGTCTGCGCGTGCTGTCCGATCCGGATGATGTGTTCGGCGACAGCAGGTTCGCGTCACGCGTGCTGCTGCCGGGCGCGCGGGCGACGGTGTACCTGGCCGGCCCCGAGAGCGACAAGCTCCCCAAGGCCGCGCAGGCGGGCGACCTGCTGCTGGGCAGCATCAAGTACGGGGCCGCGGACGAGAAGCTCCCCGGCGAGGGCGAGCGCCCCGGCGGCTACGCGGTCGTGTATCGCGTCCCGCCGAAGCCGGCCGACAAGAAGAAGGGCGGCAAGGACGACGCCTCGGAGGACAAGCCACTGGCGCAGCGCGTGGCCGAGGCGCTTCGCGACGCGAAGGTCGCACAGCTCGGCAAACTGTACGACCCGAACGAGGCCCCGCTCTTCGACAAGCTCCTGTCCGAGGTGCTGGCGGAGCATCCGGGGCACCTGCCGGCACTGCTCGAGGATCTCAAGCGGGCCGACAAGCACCGCGAGAAGGACCTCCGCGCGGTGGTCGCCGCGGCGGATCGCGTCGTGGCCGCCATCGACACGCGAGCCCTGGCCGAGCACTTCGGCACCAACATCGACCCGGACGACAAGGAGGCCGCCAAGGTCCGCAAGGAGATGGACGAGCGCAAGGCGGCCCTGTGCACCGCGCTACACCTGAAGGCTCGGGCACTCTACGACCTGGCCGGAAAGGAAGAGCCCGGCAGCGATGCCCGAGCCACCGCGGACGCGACGTTCGAGGCGGCGTTCAGCGAGCTGGAGAAGTGGACCGACACGACCGCGGACGATTACATCGCGCTGCACATCGACCGGCTGACGCGCACCGGCCGGCTCGGGCAGGCGCTCAAGCTGCTCAACAAGCGCATCGCCGAGGGCAAGCCCGACCGCAAACTGTACGAGCAGCGGATTACGCTATTCGAGAAGCTCGGCTGGGAGCACTGGCAGCGCTACGACCAGGCGTGGCTGCTGGTCCGCTGCCCGCGCGACTACCCGCCACTGTAGGCGTCGGAGCGAGTTCGGCCCAGCGCGTACAGCTCGGAGGGTGATCGATGGTAGACGGGGGCACTGGGCGGCGCAGCCGAGTCGCCGCCCTGGGAATCGTGACCGGGCCGCATCGCGACCCTGAAGAGGTCGGCGAAACGATGCGCATCGGCCACTGGGGCGCGGCGTGACCTCGACGACCCTTACAGGGTCGTTCTCGTGGCCAACACCCACAACCGGGGGTGGCGTCCGCCTTCGGCGGACTGACCCCCGGCTACGACCGTGCAGCCCTTCGGGCTGCCTGGGACGCGACGATCGTGCAGCTCTTCGGGCTGCCTGGGACGCGACGATCGTGCAGCCCTTCGGGCTGCCTGGGACGCGACGATCGTGCAGCCCTTAGGGGTGCCCGCGCCGTTACGACCGTGCAGGCCTTCGGGCTGCCTGGGACGCGACGATCGTGCAGCCCTTAGGGCTGCCTGGGACGCGACGATCGTGCAGCCCTTCGGGCTGCCTGGGACGCGACGGTGGTGCGGCGTTTCGGGCTGCTCGCGGCGTTACGACCGTGCAGCCCTTCGGGCTGCGCTGCGTGTTATTGTTGCGAACTCGCCTGTGTGCGCCGGGTGGTTGTCATGAAGCGCCCGGACGGGACTCGCTCGAACTCTCCAGCGGGACGCTCGATGCCGCCCAGCACGCGGCCACGGCCACCGCCGCGGTCTCGACCCGGAGGATGAAGCGGCCTAGCCAGGCTCGCGTGGCGCCGAGCTCATCCAGCCACACGCGTTCCGCCGGCGAGATGCCGCCCTCCGGGCCGATGATGGCCGCCGCGTCCCCACCTGCCGCCTGAGTTTCGTCGAGCAGGCGTGCCGCCGGGATGCTCTCGTTGCTCGGGTCAGCCACGAGCAGCCGGGAACTTCGGGCGGCCTCGACCGCCTCGTGCAGCGACAGGCCCGTGCGGACTTCCGGCAGGCGCGCCCGGCCGGCCTGCTTGCAAGCCGCCAGCGCGGTCGCCAGCAACCGATCGGCGTGCTCGAAGTCGAGCCGCACCACCGATCGTTCGAACGTTGCGACCAGCAATCGGTCCACGCCCAGCTCGGTCGCTTTCTCAACGAGGTAGTCGAGCCGTGGCCCCTTACACGCCGCCGTGATCAGCGTCAGCCGGCAGCGGGGGGGCGGAGTGTGATAGACAGCGGTGACCTGCGCCGCGCACCGTGCGTCGCGGCGCTTCCGCGGGCTGCCCTTCGCCGTCGAATCCTCCGGTGACTCGACCACGACGCCGGCGCCCCAGTTCCCGCGACCATCGAAGAGCACGACCGCGTCGCCGGGGCGGCATCGCAGGACCTGCCGTGCGTGCCGCGCTTCGTCAGGCGGCAGTGCGCTCAGCCCGACGCGAAGCTCGGGGGCGTACAGCCAGGGCGGCGACATGCACTCACCGCAAGGGTGACCACGGCTCGGCGTCCGCCGAGAGCGGCCGACGACTACGAGCCGGCCTGGCCCGGGGCGCCCGCTCCGCTCGCGTCGGCCGCGGGTTTGTTCGACTCCCCGCCCGGTACCGCGGTGATGCGGAAGATCCGCTCGGGCTTGTAGTACTTGGCGAAGGCGTCACGAACCTGCTCGGCCGTGAAGGCGTCGTAGTGCTCACGAATGTTCTTGAAGTCGTCGAGCTTCAGATGGCGCAGGTCCAGCGTCCGCAGCAGGTCGAACCAGTAGGCCGGCTCGCGGAGCTGGCGATCCAGTTTCTCGGCCATCTGCTTCTTCGCGTTCGCCAACTCCTCCTCGGTGGGTCCGGCGGTGGCGAAAGCCGTGAAGATCGCCTCCACTTCGCGGATGACCTCGGCCTCCTTGCCGGGCTGGCAAGGCGCGCCGCTGATGAACACGCCCGAGTCGAGGTACACCTGCGAGGGCGCGCTGTTGGCCGAGATCGAGTACACGATGCCCAGCTCCTCGCGGATCCGCTTGATCAGCCGCGTGTCCAGCGTCAGCTCCGCCAGGCTCAGCGCGCGCACGTCGGCGATGTTCTGCACCTCCGTCCCCATGAATCCCGCCATGACGACGGCCTGCGGTGTGATCGTTTCGACGACGACGTTTCGCTCCAGCGGGCCGGGCTGACGATTGAGCTTGCGGAGCGCGTCGAGGTGCGACGCGGAGCGCTCGCGGGCCGGCAGCGAGCCGATGTACTTCTCGATCAGCGGCATTGCTGCCTCGCGCTCGATGTCGCCAACGACCGCGACCTCGATCGGCGCCGTGCGGGTCACCCGCGTGAGCCACGCCTGCGCCGCGTCGAGCGACTGCCGGCGGATCTTCTCCGGCGTCATCATCGTGCGCCGGGGGTCTCCGCCGCTGGTAGCTTCGAGCAGCGCCTGGCTGGCGCGGAACTGCGGGACCTTGCTGAACATCTCCCATTGCTGGAGCGACTCCTCGCGCCAGCGGTCGAACGCGGACGACTCTATGCGGCCGTCGGTGAGCAGGGCGTGAGCCAGCTCGAGGCCGATCTCCAGGTCGACCGGCGAGCCGCGCACGCTCACCGTGAACGTGTCGCCCTGGCCGCCCCCCATGACGCGGATGTTCTTGCCCGTCAGGATGTCCTGGATGTCGGTCGAGCTGAGGCGGCTGGTCGCGGGTTGGGCGAAGGCCAGGGCCGCGACGGTGGTCACGCCGGAGTTCTCAGCCGTCTCCTCGATCTCGCCGCCGGCCAGGGTGATGGCGACGAAGATCTCGTCCTTCTTGTAGTCCATGTGGCGATGGTGGACACGGACGCCGTTCTCGAGCCAGGCGTGCGTAACGCCCAGGTCCGCGTCGCTCGTGGTCTCAACCGCCTTGCCCGCCACGGGAGCCTTCTCCAGGATGGACGTTGGGCGGTCCTCCCAGACCCAGGCGACCGTCGGCTTGGCCTGCGCGGCGGAGGCGGCCTGGATCACCTCGTCGGTGGCGGGGACGGCGCTGTCCTGCTTCTCGGGCAGCGTCACAACGAAGGCGAACGTGCCGGGCTTGAAGTTGTTTGCGAACGCGGCGTTGATCTCGTCGAGCTTGATGGTCGGCAGCAGCCGGTTCAGCACGTCCAGCTCCTGCTGGGCGGACATGACCGGCTCCTTCTGGTTGACAGCCCGCACGAGGCTCATGATCACCCGGTTGGCGTTGCGGGTCGACTCGGTGCGCACCTGCCGCTCAGCGGTGGCCACGAACTCGCGAACGGCCAGCTCGTACTCCTGCGGCAGGAAGCCATGCTCACGGGCGCGGTTCACCTCGAAGATCGCCTCCTCGAGCATGCGTTTCCAGTTAGCCGGCTCGCCCCGCACGGAGACGTTGGCCTCCATGGCCTCGTTGAACAGGTCGCTCACCGAGGCCCGCGCGCTGAGGTACGCCGCCTGGCCCTTCTTGATGTGCTCGTTGAAGCGCCGCTGGATCATCCAACTGCCCAGCTCCTCGACGAGCTGGGTCCGCGCCAGGTCGACTGTCGTGACCGGGGGCCGGGCGGGGTGCAGGTTGTACAGGTCCACGCTGGCCTGGCCGATCTCCGGGTCGGTGATGACGATGGCTCGCTCGCGCGTGAACGGCTTGAGGTCGGCCCGCAGCTCGGGCTGCGGATCGACCGGCGCCTTGTACGTGCCGAACCACTTTTGCAGCGCGGGCGTGTAGTCATCGAGCTGGCCGTCGCCCACCAGGAACACGGTCACGCGCTCCGGGCGGTACCAGGTGCGGTAGTACGTCTCGAATTGCTCGCGGGGGGCCTGGCTGATGACTTCCTCGATTCCGATCGGAAGCCGCGCGGCCAGCCGCGTGCCCTCGAAGAGCTGCTCGAAGAGCTTGTCGCGGATGCGCTGCTGCGCGCTCATGCCGGCGCGCTTCTCCGACAGAATGACGCCGCGCTCCTTGTCGATTTCCTCGGGCAGCAGGAGCTGTCGGAAAGCCATGTCGCTGAGGGTCATCAGGGCCTTGTCGACCGTTTCGACCCTGGCATCGGGCAGGAACAGCATGTAGGCGGTCTGGTCGAAGCCCGTGAACGCGTTCAGGTCCGCCCCGAACTGCATGCCCAGGCTCTCGAAGTACGGCAGCAGCTCGCCGGGCTTGAAGTTCTCGCTGCCGTTGAAGGCCATGTGCTCCAGGAAGTGGGCCAGGCCGCGCTGCTCGTCGGTTTCGTTCAGCGAGCCCGTGTCGATGTGGATCATCGCGGCCATCTTGCCCGGGGGGTTGGCGTGGGCGAAGAATTGCCAGCGCACGCCGTTCTCGAGCGTACCCGTCTTGATCCGTTCGTCGGTAGGGAGGTTCTCGGCCAAGCCGAGGGGGGCAACCAGCAGGAGCAGTAGGGCGGAAGCCGTAGCGGCGGGAGCGAAGCGTCGTGTCATCGTGCACCTTCAGGGGAACCAGCGCGTCCCGCGCGACGCGGGCGCAGACCCTGGAGTATACCCCCGCACAGCCCCCACCCCCCGGGCTACAAATTGCGACAACCTGGGCGCCACTCGCTTCGAGGCCCGCCGCCCCGCGCCAGCCTCAGGGGACCGGCACGTGGTCCAGCACGTGCCGCACGACCATGTCGCTGGTCTTCTCCTCTGCCTCGGCCTCGTAGCTGATGATCACGCGATGCCGGAGGACGTCCGGGGCGATGTCCTTGACGTCCTGCGGCGTGACGTACCCACGGCCTGCGAGGAACGCCATCGCCCGCGCGCCGCGAGCCAGGTAAATGGTCGCCCGCGGGGAGGCGCCGTACTCGATCCACGGCCCGATGGGCAGCCCGAACTCGGTCGGCCGCCGGGTGGCGTGGACGAGCGAGACGATGTAGTCCTTGCCCTTGTCGTCCAGGTAGATCTCGTCCATGACAGCGCGGGCGGCCTTCACCTCATCGAGCGTCAGCACGGGCTCGATGCGCGCCGTGCCGCGCTGCGGCGCCATGCGGTCGAGGATTTGCCGCTCCTCGGTCGCGCTGGGGTACTCGACGAGCAATTTGAGCATGAAGCGGTCGACCTGGGCCTCGGGCAGCGGATACGTGCCCTCCTGCTCGATGGGATTCTGCGTGGCCAGGACGAGAAACGGGTCATCGAGGTAGTGCGTCTCCTCGCCGATCGTGACCTGGCGCTCCTGCATCGCCTCGAGCAGCGCGCTCTGGACCTTGGCCGGCGCTCGGTTGACCTCGTCGGCCAGGACGATGTTCGCGAAGACCGGCCCCTTCTTGACGCTGAAGCTGCCGTCGCGCGGCTGGAAGATCAGCGTTCCGACGATGTCCGCCGGCAGCAGGTCGGGCGTGAACTGGATTCGGTGGAAAGTGGCGTGAATCGCGCGGGCGAGCGTGGCGACGGCGGTCGTCTTGGCCAGCCCCGGCACACCTTCCAGCAGGATGTGCCCGTCGGACAGCAGCCCCACGAGCATCTTCCGGAGCAGGTTCTCCTGGCCAACGATGACGCGGCTGATCTCGGCCAGCAGCCGGTCGAAATGGGCGTGATGCTTGCGGACAAGCGCTCCAACCTGCTGGATGTCGGCGTGCGTGACGACCATGGCACCTCCGTACGGCTTGGTCCTTGGCGAGTGAGAATCGGGTCTATGCCGGCGGCGGCGAGCCGGCCGGCGGGGCCGCGGCGTCGCCCGGGGGCTGACCGGGCGGGCCGCCACGTCCGCGACGCCGGCGGCGCCGGCGAGACCGTCCGCGCCGTGCGCCTTCGCCGTGCTGCGGCTCGCTGCCGGCAGCGCGGTCCGCGCCGCCTGGCGTGGGGGCGGGCTCCGAGGCGTCGCCGATGGGCATGGGGGGCGGCGCGGGCTCTTTTCGCTGTGGCGGACGCGGACCCCGCGGCGAGCGCCCCTCGCCCGGGCCGCGCGGCTCTTCCATTGGCGCGGCAGCGCCCTCGTCGCCCGCCGTCCGCGGAATCGAGCGCTGCTCCGGGGCGCTGCGCTCTCGCTGTGGAGGCGGTGGCCCGCCGCCGGGCCGCTCGCGGCGAAAGCGGTCGCGCGGCCCGCGTGCCCGGGCGTCGCCTTCGGCCGCCTCGTCGGGCTTCGGCGGAACGACAGAGCGCTCGGCGCGATCGCGTGGCAGCGTGATCGCTTTGACCTCTTCGAGCGGAATCGTTACCTGGCGTTCGTCGGCCAGCCGCACGAGCAGGAGCTGTGTCAGGATCTGCCGGTCGATCACGTCGGCCGGACCGAACTCGGTCTCGACCAGGCTGCCGACCGGGGGGAGCTTGGCATTGAGCTCTTCGTAGCCGATGTGCTCGTAGCGCAGGCAGCAGCGCAGCCGTCCGCAGCGGCCGGAGACCTTGGACGGGTCGAGGGTCGACTTCTGGATCTTGGCCATGCGCATCGTGACGGGCCGCAGCTTCTTAAGGAAGTTCTTGCAGCAGCACTCGCGGCCGCAGACCTCGTAGTCGGCCACGAGGCGGGCCTCGTCTCGCGCCCCGACCTGGCGCATCTCGATGCGCGTGCGGTGGTGGTGAGCCAGCTCGCGGACCAGCGCGCGGAAGTCGACGCGCAGGTCCGAGCGGAAGTAGAAGACGACCCGCTCGCCGCCGAGCAGGTGCTCGCAGGTGACGATCTTGATGTCCAGACCCAGCTCGCGCGCCAGCTCCGCGCAGTGTGCGATGTCCTCGTTGACGTGCGCGTTGAGGTGGCGGGCCTCGTCGATGTCCTGCGGGGTGGCCTCGCGCAGAATGAGGCCCGACGAGAGGCGATAGAACTCCGGCCCGCTGGCGTCGATGTAGGCCCGTACCTGCTCGCGCGTCACCTGCTTGGAGCAACCGTTGCAGGACAGGCTGATCTGTTGCCCCAGCTCGGTGCCGCGATCGGTCTCGACGACAACCTTCGCCCCGCACTTGAAGACCGTGTTTGGGCGGTACTTGAACTCGCCGAGCCAGCTCATCGCCCCATAGCGAACGGCCGTAGTCGGGTAGATCTTCTCCATCCCGCCGCCGCAGGACGTGCCGCAGCCGTGGCTTTCGCCCGGCGTCGGCCGGTGGGGCGGGCCGTGCTGTGAACCCTGGGGCAGGGAGTACATGGCTTCGTGCGGCGGCGCGATGGCTACTTCTTCTTCGCGTCCTCGTATCGCTTCAGCGTCTCCTCGAGCTCGGCCCGCATCGCCTTGATGTCCTTGGCGAGCTCGACGGCCTTCTTCTGCTGCGCGATGGCCTCGTCGATCTTGCCACTGTCGAACAGGGCGCGGGCGTACGTGTCGACGATCGCGGGCTCCTCGCCGTTCGTCAGGTCATTGGCCTTCTTGGCCATGCGGAGGGCCAGGTCGATGTCGCGCGATACCACATCCTCGTCGGTGAGAATGGTCCAGGCGATCGCGTTCAGATCCTGGGGGTCGTCACCGATCGCGTTGAAGAGCTCCTCGCCCTTCTTACGCGAGGCCTCAACCTGGTCGGGCTTGGCGACCATGTCCAGGTAGAGCTTGCCGTGCCACGCGATCCGGTCGGCCCGCTCCTTCTGGGCCTTCTTCACGCCCAGGTAGACCTTGTGCAGCGACTCGACCGTGTAGTCGCCCTTGAGAACCGCCTTGACGACCTCCTCGAGGCCGATCATCGGGTGGCCCTGCCAGACCAGCTTGCCCTGCTTGTCGATCACGAAGGCGTGCGGGATCCCCTCAGCCTCGAACGGCTCCATGAACGCCTTACTGGTTTGGGCTTCCTCGCGATTCTCGTAGGCGATCGTGTAGTTCATCTTGTCGCCCATCGACTTGACGAACTTGGTCACGTCCTCCTCGGCCTTGTCCGAGCTGCTGATGCCGACGATGATCAGTCCGTCGTCCTTGTGGGCCTTCTGGAGCTTCGTCAGGTGGGGGATACTGGCGCGGCACGGCGCGCACCACGTGGCCCAGAACTCCACCACGATGACGTTCTTGCCCTTGGCGGACTCCAGGTCCACCGGCCCGCCCTTCACCCACTTCTCCACCTTGATCGGCGGGGCGGCGTCACCCAGCTTCAAGGCCAGGGCAGACGGAACGGCGCACAACATGATCGCCACCAGGCCGCACACGACTATCCGAGCTCTCATTGCACATGCTCCTTGCCAGGAATGAGCCGGGCCCCCACCGGAGACCCCAAGGCACACCCTGCACGGTATGCTACCCGTCCCACGGGGCTTGCGCAAAGCCCTGCGAAATCTCCCTGAACTTCCATCCCGCACACCGGATCGCCCGACCACCCCCTCCCGTCCAGCGGCGGGGTCGGGGGGGGAGTCCTCTTGTAGAGCCGCTGCTTCGACTCGCCTGCTTCAGCTAGTTTGCGTCTCTGGACGGCGAATACGCGGCCGAGTTGGTCGGCAAGCCGCCTCACCGAACCGAGTCGAGTTGCTCAGGCGGACTGCCCGCCCCGACTGGCCCGGCGCGCCTGCACGAACGACTGCACGCACAGCACCACGAACACCAGGCACACTAACGCCATGACCGACTGGGAGACGACCGCAGCAGGCCGCTCCAATTCACCGCCGCCGAGCAGTGTCGGCAGCTTCAGCAGGCCCCGGGCCGTCGCCAGCAGGCCGACCAGCGCGAGGGCCGCTGCGGCGTGCATGAAGTGCTGCCGTGCACCGGGCCGAATCTCGGCCAGCCACCCCAGCGCGACGAGCAGAACGCCAAAAAGCGCGGGGATCAGGGCGGTCAGGCTGGCGAACTGGGCGGCGACATATCCGACGAGGCCGACGGCAACCAGCGCCGCGCCGACGATCATGGCAATGCGTGGCATGCGTTGTCTCCTTCGCAGCGATCATAGGCGGGTCGCGGCGCGGTCGCCTCGAAGCGCGCGCCGGCACCTAGCGCGAGTATGCGCCGTCGCTCAGGCGAAAGTCAGCCGTCGGCCCCAGGCCAGTGACCTCACAGCCGAGTTCTCTGAGCCAGTCAGCCACGCGCGAATTGCAGTGGTAAAGCACCGAATACGGCTGGGGATCGGGAACGAAGTCGAGCCCGAGGCGCGGGTTGCGCGTCGTTCGAGCAGGCGGCAGGAATCGCCGCGACAGCTCGGCGCGCAGAGCCTCCGCGCGGCTGCGCTCGACCGGGATCTCCAGCACGTTGCCCCGACCCTGAATCAGCTCGAGCGCCGGGCGCGTTGCCGGCAAGCCGATCGGCCGGGTCCCCAGTCCCGCCTGACCGGGGATCAGGAGCACTGGCAGGGCGCGGTACCAGTGCACCTGGTCCAGAACGAACCAGTCCCACTGGCCGTACGCGAACTCGATCGCCTGGCCATCCTCAGCGGGCAGGACCAGGCTGGCATGCGGGTCATACTTCAGCACGAACACGCTGACGGGCTCGCGAACCGCCGCCGGCGGCGTGACCCGATAGCCGCAGCCCACCGTTGTGGCGGCCACCGCGCAAAGGAGAGGCGCGAAAGTGCGTTGGCGCGAGCGTACCGGGAACGTTGCTGGCAGGCGCGCGGTCATGTCAGCCCATGATAGTGCGGCGTGCGGGTCGGGCGGATTGCGTCGTCGCGCGGGCGTGCTCGGCGGTCAGTGCGCCGCTATCATCAGCGGCCAGTATCACCGCCGCGGCCGCGCGGCCAGGCGGCCGGGCCGCTGCACCGGCCGCCCGCGCGAGTGAACGCGCGTCCAGACGAAGTCGAACCCTCGCGGCCCCGGCACAGTTCGACTAACGACCCCGACGAGGCAGTGTCTCGATGCACGTCATGCGGAACCCCGGCCTCGCCGAGATCTTCCTGGTCAATCCACGTCGATCGCCCGACGTGCTCGCCCGCCTGGCGGACTATCGCCTGCGGCGGCTCGTGGCTTATGCGTACGAGCATGTGCCGCTGTATCGGGAGCGGTGGCGGGCGGCGGGGGTCTCGCCGCGCGACATCCGCAGCCGCGCCGACCTGCCGCTGCTGCCCATGGTGGACAAGGACGCGATCGTCGACGCCGGGGCGGAGGCGTGGAGCTCGGAACGTCCCGCCCGCGGCCTGATCGAGATGCGGACGAGCGGCACGTCGGGCCGAGCCATCCACGTCGTCCGGACGATTCGCGAAATCCGCGTGATGCGGCGGGCGATCCTGCGGCACTATCACCAGCTCGGCATGATGCCCTGGAACGACACCGTGACGGTCGCCAGTGGTTGGCTCAAAGCGAAGGGGGCCTTCATCGGGCGCGTCGCCCACACGCGGCACATCGAGCCGGACATGCCGCTCGACGAGCAGGTTGCGATCCTGGCCGCCTTCAGGCCCGTGGCGATCGTGGGGCAGACGGGCGCGCTGTACCTCCTGGCGCGCGAGCTGTTGCGGCGGCGGGCGCCGTACTGGATGCGCTGGGTGGTGCCGACCGGCGCGACGCTGATGCCCGAGATGCGGCAGGCGATGCGCTCGGCATTCGGCAGCGACCCGTGCGACATGTACGGCGCGGTGGAGGTCGGGCCGATCGCGTGGCAGTGCAGCCGCGGCAGCTACCACGTCGACGCCGACCGGATCATCGTGGAGATCGTCGACGAGGACGGGCGCCCGCGGCCGCCGGGCCAGCCCGGGCAGGTCGTAATCACAAACCTGCACTCGTGGACGATGCCGTTCATTCGCTACCGACTGTTGGACGTGGCCGCGTGCCTGCCCGACGTGTGCGGGTGCGGTTGCCGGTTTCCGCTGATGGGCGCGGTCCGCGGTCGGATCAACGACTTCCTGCCGACGCCCTCGGGCGAGCTCGTGTCGCCGCACTTCTTCTTCCACCTGTTCGACGACGCGGCGCATAATCCGGTGAAGGACTGGCGAATCACCCAGGAGGGACCGGCCCACCTGGTTTACGAGTACGTCCCGGAGCGACAGTTTTTCGACCCCGCGGCGCTGGCCCGCGGACTCGACCGCGTGCGGCAGCGTTTCGGCGCCGATTGCCGGCTCGAGGCCCGGGCCGTGGACCACTTGCCGCTCACGCCGGCGGGCAAGCGGCGCTGCATCGTGTCGAAGCTGCGGCCGGAGGCCAAGCCCTGGGACGAGGTCTGGATTCGCCCGCTCGACGAGGCCCCGTCGGTGCCGGGCGGCGCAGGCAACGGGTACGGAGGGCGCTGATGTCCTCGCACCACTTTCCCTGGAGCACGCTCATCCTGGGCGGCGTCTTCCTGGTCGGCGCCGTCATCTTCCACCTGCTCGAGCGGGTCGCCCCAATCTACCCGCGCCTTCTGCGGGGGCCGCGCCGCCGGGCCTACATGGCCGACATCACCGCCGCGATTGTCGACGGGCCGGTGCTCTCGGCGATCAGCAAGCTGGTGGCATGCGAGATCATCATTCGGGTTCCGCAGAGCTACGAGCTGATCACCGTCTGGCCGTGGTGGCTCCAGTTCACGGTCTTCTTCCTGGTCAACGACTTCATGCGGTACTGGCTGCACCGCTGGTACCACACCTTCCCGATCCTCTGGCGGCTGCATCGCGTCCACCACACCGCGGTCGAGATGGACACGATGACCAACTACCGCATCCACGTGTTCGAAGCGGTGATCAAGTACGGCGTGGTGATCTTCCCATTCCACGTCGTCGGCATCGACAAGTGGGTGCTCATCATCTACTCGAGCATCGACATCCTGAAGGGCTACTGGCACCACGCCAACCTGCGCACCTACATCGGCAAGCTCAACCTGTACTTCAATTCCGCCGAGCAGCACTGGTGGCATCACTCCGCCGAGCCCGGCGGGCGCTTCGCCAACTTCGGCTCGGTCCTCTCCATCTGGGACCGCATGTTCGGCACGTTCTATTGGCCGCGCGGCCGGTGGCCCGAGACGATCGGCGTTCACCAGATGGAGCGGTTCCCCGAAACGTACTGGGCGCTGTTCGCCTCCGCCTGGCAGGACGACGACGAGGCTATCCGCCGCTACCACGATCCCACCGTCGCGGGCGACTTCACGGGCGCGCCGCACGACCCGCCGACGTCAGCGCCCGAGCGCGCCGCGGTGGTGTCCGGCGCCAAAGCCGGCGACCTGGCGGCGCTTGGACAATAACGCCGTCGATCGTCAGAATTCCCCCCTGCCGGTCGCCGCGTGAGAGGCGGCCGGCGCGCGGGAGGATGCGGCACGTGAGCAGCGACAACGGCGTGTTCGTGCGGCTGAGCGGCCTGCGCAAGACCTTCGGTAGCCTCGTCGCGGTGGACTCGCTGTCTCTGGAGATCCGGCGGGGCGAAGTTTTCGGCCTGCTCGGGCCGAACGGGGCCGGCAAGACCACCACGGTGAACATGTGCGTCGGGCTGCTGCGCCCGACGGCCGGCAGCGTCGAGATCGTCGGCCACGGCGATCCGGCCCACAACTCCACCCGCGCGCAGATCGGCATCGCCCCGCAGAGCCTGGCGATCTACGACGAGCTGACTGCCGAGGAAAACGTCCGCTTCCTGGGGCAGATGTACGGCCTGCGCGGCGCGCGGCTGCGGGAGCGCGTGCGCTGGTCGCTCGACTTTGTCGGATTGCTGGACCGGGCCCGGGGTCGCGTCAAGACGTACTCCGGCGGCATGAAGCGCCGGCTCAACCTCGCCGTGGCGCTCGTTCACGACCCGGTGCTGCTCATCTGCGATGAGCCGACCGTGGGCGTCGATCCGCAGTCCCGAAATGCGATCTTCGAGAACATCCTGGCGCTCAAGGCCCTCGGCCGCACGATCATCTACACGACGCATTACATCGAGGAGGTCGAGAAGATCGCCGAGCGGGTCGGCATCATCGACCAGGGCAGGCTGCTCGCCCTGGACACGGTCGACCGGCTCATCGCCACCCACGGCGGGACCGCGAGCACGCTGATCATCGAGACGGCCGACGGCGAGATTCGCCGCCAGTCCGACAATCCACTGGCCGAGCTGGAGAAGCTGGCAGCCCAGGGCGACCTGCGGCGGTTCCGGGTCGAGCGGCCCGACCTGGAGACCGTGTTCCTCAACCTCACGGGACGCAAGCTGCGGGAGTAGCCCGCAGCCCGACGTCGGCCCGTGACCGGGCGCCGGGCAGCAGGAGAGCGCATGTCGGCCACACTCGCGCTGGCGATCAAGGACCTGCGGCTGCTCAGCCGGGACGTGATGAGCCTGTTCTTCACGTTCCTGTTTCCCGTCGTGTACGCGGTCTTCTTCGGTCTTGTATTCAAGGACGTCGGGCGCGAGATCGGCGGCCGGATAGAAGTCGCCCTCGTCGACGAAGACGGCAGCACGGCTTCGCGCGAGCTGGTCGCGGAGCTGGTTCAATCGCGCGAGGTGCGCGTGCGGGGGCCGCGTGGTGACGAGTCGACTGACGAGCACCACGGCGAACTGCTCTCGACGCGCGACGAGGCGGCTACCGCCCTGCGCGGTGGCAAAGTCGTTGCGGTCATCATCATCCCGGCGGGCTTCGCGGACGCGGAGGCCAACCGCTTCGGCGGGCACGTGCCCGTGCTCGAGATGGTGGCCGACCCGAGCCGCAAGGCCGAGGCGGGTATGCTGAGGGGCGTGCTCTTCAAGATGATGGGCCAGCGGCTCCAGAGCGCGTTTGCCGACCCGAAGCGCATGCGGGCCCAAATCGGTGCGGCGCGGGCGTCGCTGTCGGACCAGCCGGATCGCGCGGGCGATATGGGGCCCATGCTGCTGGGCTTCTACAGCGCGCTGGACCTGTTTCTCGGGCAGCTCGAGGCCCGCCAGTCCGCGGCCACCGCGACCCAGCCGGGCGCGGCGAGTTCGGCGGCTTTCCGCGGATTCGACCCGGTGGAGATCCACACGACCGAGCTCTCTCGCCACCGGGACGGGCCCACGAGCGCGTTCGCGGTCTCGTTCCCCCAGGGCATCATCTGGGGCGTGCTCGGTTGCGCGGCCGGATTCAGCATCTCGCTGGTGGTCGAGCGACGCCAGGGCACGCTGATGCGACTCCGGCTGGCGCCGATCACGCTGGCGCATGTGCTGGCCGGCAAGGCGCTGGCCTGCTTTACGACCATCGTCGCGGTCGGCGTCATCATGCTGCTGTTCGCCCGCTACGGCTTTGGCGTGATCCCGCGCTCCCCGGGCCTCATTCCCCTGGCGCTGCTGTCCGTCGCGATCGGCTTCTCCGGCATCATGATGCTCCTGGCGGTGGTCGGAAAGACCGAGCAGTCCGCTGGCGGCATGTCCTGGGCCATCCTCACCATCATGGCCATGCTCGGCGGCGGCATGATCCCCGTCTTCTTCATGCCGGGCTGGATGCAGACCGTCAGCTCCATCAGCCCCGTCAAATGGGCCGTACTCGCCTTCGAGGGCACGCTCTGGCGCGGCTTCACGCTCGAGCAGATGCTCCTGCCCTGCGGCATCCTCACCGCGATCGGCGTCGTCTCGTTCATCGTGGGCTGCGGCGTCTTCGCCCGGACGACCACGCGGAGCTGAGCCCCGCGCCGCCTGCCTCGTAGAGCCGCTCCTGGTGCTACAATCGCGCGGCACTGCCGGGGCGAGGACGATCGCGTCGTGAACGAGTCGGCCGCACGCATCCTGGATGTCAACCTCAACCGGGCCCGCGAAGCCCTCCGCGTTATCGAGGACTACGCCCGCTTCGCGCTGGACGATCGCGACGCGGCCGCCGCGGCGAAGTCGTGTCGTCACGAGCTGTCCGGGATTCGAGCTGCGCTGGGGGGCGACGCGCTGCTGGCCGCTCGCGACATCGTCGGCGACGTGGGCCGCGACACGAAGAGCGAGCGCGAGCTGGCGCGGCGCGACGAGGAGGAAGTCGTCCGCGCCGCGTTCGGTCGCCTCACCGAGGCCACCCGCAGCCTCGGCGAGTTCGGCAAGCTGCACGCCGCACAGGCCGCCGCGGCGGCCGAGCGGCTGCGCTACCGTGCTTATGAGCTCGAGCAGCGGATCGTCCTTCGCGGTCGGCTGCGGCAGCGCTTCGGCGCCGTGCGGCTGTACGTGCTGCTCACCGAATCGCTGTGTCGGCGTCCCTGGCGCGACACGCTGGCGGCCTGTGTCCGCGGCGGGGCGCAGTGCGTGCAACTCCGCGAAAAGTCGCTGCCCGACGGCGAGCTGCTGCGACGCGCCCGCGAGCTGCGCGACTGGACGCGCGCGCGTGGCATACTGCTGGCCATTAACGATCGTCCCGACATCGCCCGGCTCGTCGGCGCCGACATCGTGCACGTTGGGCAGGACGATCTCGCAGTGGCTGACGTGCGGCGAATCACGGGCGGTCACATCCTGGTGGGCAAGAGCACACACACCGTCGCGCAGTTCCGCGCGGCGTTGGCCGAGGACCCCGATTACCTCGCCGTCGGCCCCATGTACGACAGCCCGACCAAGCCGCAGCCGCTTGTCGCCGGCGCGGCCACGCTCCAGGCCGTGCGGCCGCTGACGGACCTGCCGCTCGTCGCCATCGGCGGGCTGACGCCGGCGAATCTCGAGCCGGTTGTCCTCGCGGGGGCGGACGTGCTGGCAGTGTGCGGCGGTGTCATCGGCGCGGATGATCCGGAAGGCGCCGCGCGGCAATACATCGCGAGCATCGAGGCGGTATCCGCTGCGGCTCCGTCACGGTCGCCGGGCTGTGCCGGCGCGGGCGAAGGGTGACCGGCAAGGCAAGCGTGGACCGGTTGGTTGAAGAGCGTGGACGAACTTCGCCGAAAGCTGGATGAGCTGAAGCGCGCCGGGCCGACGCGGCTCGCCGCGACAGGCGGCGCCGCGCCGTCGCCGGCCGGTTCACACAGGCCCGCAGCGCCGCGTCACGATCACGCGGCGTCGCTCGCCGACGTTCTCGGCGGCCGCCAGATCGAGGTGAGCGGCGGATGCTGCTGGCTGGTGGAGAGTGCGGCGTGCATCACCCGTCCGCTTCCGCGCCAAGTGAGATTCGAAGACGCGCCAGTCATCGTCCGCCGCTCGCGCGCGGCGAGCGCGCGCCGAGGAGAACATCCCGATGGCGACCTTGAGTGGGGTCGGGTAATCCTCCTCGATCTCGAAACGGGTGGGTTCTCCGGCACGCCGGTGTTCCTCGTCGGCGTGCTGCGGTTCGAGGCCGATTCGCCTGCGATCGAGCAGTATCTCGTGCGGGACTATCCGGAAGAGGCGGCCGTCCTGCGGGCCTTCGCGGCTGTGGTGCGCGAGCGGGACGTCTGGGTGTCTTTCAATGGCCGGAGCTTCGACGAGCCGTTCCTGCGGGATCGTGCGGTTCGGCACCGCGTTACGCTGCCCCTGCCGCGCGAGCACCTTGATGTGCTGCACCTGGCCCGGCGGCGCTGGGGACGCGACCTGCCGAACTGCAAGCTGACCACGCTCGAGCGGTGCATCCTGGGCCGGGAGCGCTTCGGCGACGTGCCCGGCTGTGACATCCCCGACCTGTTTCACCACTTCGTCCGCACGGGCAACGCCCGCCCGCTGCGCCCGATCCTGGAGCACAACAGGCTCGACCTGCTGGCCACGCTCGAACTGCTGCTGCGGCTGGGCGAGCACGCGTGAGCGGGTGGCGGGTCATGACGGTCGACTGCAACGCAGGTCCGCTCCGCGCGCCGCGACCTTGACGATCTATCCCGGGCCTGCGGAAGTCCGCAGTCGCGCCCAATCGCGCCGGCACGACGCCACGCCGCCGGCGCAGCGCGCTCAACCGCCCAGGAGCCGGCCGATGTCCTGCACCGTGACGAACACGAACACGATCGCGATGAGCGCCAGGCCGGTCAGCGTGGTGATCACCTGGACCTTGATGCTCACCGGCTTGCCGCGGATCGCTTCCAGGATCAGGAACACCATCAGCCCGCCGTCGACCACCGGCAGCGGCAGGAAGTTCAGCACCGCGAGGTTGACGGAGATGAAGGCCAGGAAGAAGAGCAAGTCTCCCCACCCGGCGGCGGCCTGTTCCTGGGCGATACTGAAGATGCCGATGGGGCCGGCGACGCTGTCGACGCCGACCTTACGCGAGGCCATGGCCTGCATGGCCAGATAGACGTGCGTCAGCTCACGCCAGGTGTACTGCACGCCGAGGACGAGGGCCGCGATCGGATTACCGCCGGTGTGGAGCGGCTCCTTCAGCGTCTTGAAGACGAACGGCCCCGGGCCGAAGGCGATGCGAAGCTGCCAGGGGTCGAAGTTGTCCTCGCGGACGTGGAACTCGGCGGTTTCGGTGCCCGCACGCGTGGCGTCGGGGGCGTACTCGACCGTGACCGTGCGGCCAATGCGCTCGCGCAGCAGCTCGCGAACGGCGTAAGGCGAAGGTAGCGCCAGCGAGCGGCCCGAGGCGAGCCGCACCGCATCCTCACCGTCGATGCGGCGGATCGCCGCGGTCGGGCCGAGCCCCAGCTCGCTGACCACGCTGGCGGGCACGTCGAGACGTGCGACCGCTTCCTCGCCGCCGCTGCGGTAGCGCAGCGATACACTTCGGCCCGCGGCGCGACGCAGCCGCACCACCAGGTCGCACCAGTCCGTCAGCGGCTCGTCGTCGAGCGCGAGCAGTTCGGCGCCGCGCGGCAGGCCGATGCGCGCGGCGGGGGTGCGCGCGGCGATGTCGGCCACGATGAGCCGGCGTGTTTCGGGCGTGAAATCGACCCCGACGCGCGGGCGGCCTGGCGCGGTCAGGCTGAAGGGCCGCCGCGGCTCGACCGAGAGCTCGACGCGCTGCCCGTCACGCTCGACGACCACGCGGACGGTGCCCGACTCGTGACTCTGAAGCGACTCGCGGATTTCGGCGTCGGTCGGGTTGACGAGGTTGCCCCACTGAACGACCACGTCGCCAACGCGCAGGCCGCCGCGATCCGCTGGGTCGCCCGGCACGACGGTCCGCAGCATCGGCCGTGGCACCAGGCCGAGCAGGTGCTGGCTGCGGATGACGGCCACGTCCGAGCCCTCGACCTCGGTGCTGCTCAGCATGAGCATCGGGCGCTGCGTGAAGGTCAGGTCGCGTGGCGGCTGCCGTGGCAGTTCCCGGCGGACGTGCAGGGTCACGTCGCGACCGTCCGACGTGAGAAAGGCGGCCAGGAGGTCGTTGAGAGACTGCACCTCGATGCCATTCGCCGAGATGATCCGGTCACCCGGCTGTGGGCCGTCGGGGTCTGCCGACGCCTGCCGGTCGCCCCCAAGTGTGAGCTGCAGCGGCGGGCTCACCCCGAGCCCTGCGAGCGCTCCGCCGCTGCGATCGACGGCGAGTGTGAACACCTGGGGCAGGAGCGTGCCGTCGCGCTCGACGCGGAGGGCGAGCTTGTCATCCGCCATGATCCAGGCGGCGGCGAGGTCCTCGAAGCTGCGCAGGGTGCGGCCGTCGGCGCTGACGAGCCGGTCACCGGGGAGCAGCCCGGCCTTGGCGAAGGGGCCTTCCGGGTCCGTCATGCCGATGACGGGCGGGACGACGCTCTTCCCGAGCCAGGTAAAGACGACGACGTAGAGCAGCAGGGCGAAGATGACGTTGAAGACGACGCCGGCGGACACGACGACCATCCGCTTCCAGACGGGCTTGTTTGTGAAAGCCCGCGGGTCGGCACTGGGCAGGACGCGCCCGGTCTTCTCGTCCATCTGGAGATCGTGCTCGCCGAGCATCTTCACGTAGCCGCCGAACGGCAGGATGTTCAGGCAGTAGTCGGTCTCCCCGTACCCCTTGGCGGCAAGCTGCTCGGGGGTGTACTCCGGGCGCGGGCCGAAGGTGATGCCTTCGCCGCGGCGGTATCCGAAGAGGCGTGTGAAGAACCCGACGGCGAAGCGGTCGACGCGCACGCCCATGTGCTTGGCGGCCAGGAAGTGCCCCAGCTCGTGAACGAAAATGATCACCGAGAAGCCGATGAGCACCTTGATGAACGACACCACGCCGCTGAGCCACCCGAGCAGGGCGTCCCACAGCGGGCCGAGCGTGTCGGCGGCGATCAGCTCGAAATGCAACGGTCTACCTCCTGGCGTGCCCAGGCATCCTGGGTGAGCAGTTCTTCCAACGTCGGGCGGGGGGCGGGCCGATGCCGCTCGAACACGTCGCGGGCCAGCGCGACGATCCGGCCGAACGGAATCCGCTCGGCACGGAAGTGCTCGACCGCGGCCTCGTTGGCGGCGTTGAGCACTGCGCCGGACGTTCCACCCGCGCTGGCCGAGGCGAAGCCCAGCCGCAGGGCGTCGAATCGCTCCAGGTCGGGCGGCTCGAAGTGCAGCGTGCGGCAGGTCGACCAGTCCAGCAGTGGCGCGACGCCCGCCGGACGGCGCGGGTAGGTCAGCGCATATTGGATCGGCGTGCGCATGTCGGGCGTGCCGAGCTGGGCGATGACCGAGCCGTCATTGAATTCGACCATCGAGTGAACCACCGACTCGGGATGGACGAGCACGCCGATCTGCTCGGCGGGCACGTCGAACAACCAGTGTGCCTCGATGATCTCCAGCGCCTTGTTCATCATCGTGGCGCTGTCGATCGTGATCTTCGGCCCCATGCTCCACGTCGGGTGGTTCAGCGCGTCGCCGAGCGTCGCGTTGTGCATCCGCTCGGCGTCCCACTGCCGGAACGGGCCGCCGGACGCGGTCAGGTAGATCTTCCTCACGTCCTCGCGACGGCCGGCCTGGAGGCACTGGAAAATGGCCGAGTGCTCGCTGTCCACCGGGAGCAGGCGGGCACCGGTCCGCTGGGCAGTCGGCACGATCAGGCTGCCGGCCACGACCAGGGACTCCTTGTTGGCCAGGCCAACGTCGATGCCGTGCTCAACCGCCGCCAGTGTGGCGGGCAGCCCGGCGGCCCCGACGATCGCTGCCAGCACGAAATTCGCGTCACACGACACGGCGAGTTCCACGAGCCCTGCCGGCCCGGCCAGCACGCGCGTCCCCGGGGGGCAGGCCGCCCGGAGCTCGGCGACGTGGGCGTCGTCGGCGATGGCGACGTGCCGCACGCCGAATCGCCGGGCCTGCTCGGCCAGCAGCCGCCAGTTCCGGTGCCCGGCCAGGCCGACGAGCGTGATCTCGTCGCGCAGGGCGTCGGCAACGTCCAGAGTTGACCGCCCGATCGAGCCGGTCGAACCGAGCACCACCACACGTTTGCGCATCCCCACCAGTATATAAGGGGGGGCGCGTCGTGTCGGCGGGCGCGACCCAGGCAGGCCGGCGCTTGGTCGAATTGTGTAAGTTGTGCGGGCAGGCTCGGTTGCCGCCGGTTGGCGGGCGAGCTACCTTTTCACCGAAGACGCCGGGCTCAGACCCGCTACTGCGCTTCCATCAGGAGGCTCCCGATGCGCGCTCACTCCCGCCCGCTGCTCGCGGCCGTCGTCGTTCTGCTGGCCGCCGCCACCGCCCACGCCGCGATCACTCAGTTCGTCGGCCGCGTCACGGCTCGTGTGATCGAGCGGCTCACCGCGACCAACGAGGCGATCGGCTTCGACGACCAGTCGGACGAGTACGTCTCGCCAAGCAGCGACACGCTGCCCATCCAGGCCGTGGCCCGCGTCAGCGACGAGGACGGCCAGGCCGCGGGCGTCGCCGCGGCGCAGTTCGCCGATCCGCGCACCGCGAGCGGGTCCGACCCGGACGAGTTCTCGGTCAATCTGGTGCTGGCCGTGGATCGCTCGGATGCGAGTTTCGAGGGGGCCGCGTCGTCGTCCGAGGAGCGGACCATTCTCATCAGCTCTGCCGAGGCGGGCGGGCGGCCCGCCGGTGCGACGTTCAACGCGACAGGGCGCTTCTTCGTCGACGGCGCGCTGACCATCTTCGCCACCAAGGAGGCGGCCGCCCTGAACGACACGTTCGTCGCGCTCCGCGTGCGCGTCGAGCGGCAGGGATTGACTGGCACACCGACCACCGTGTTTGAGGGCGAGATCCGGCTCGTCGGCGGGGCGGGTCGAACCGTCGTCCTGAGCAAAAGCGGGAACTTTCCGGAGACGGGCGTTTTCACGATCGACCTGCCGGGCATTGATCCGACGCTCTCGGTGTTCCGCGTCGTCGTCTTCCCGAGCCTTCAGTTCGACTACACCTACCAGGCCGTCGTTGGCCAGCCGTTCGTTCTGCGTGCCAGCGTGCTGGTCGACGCGAAGGCGGCGTCGGAGGGCGTGGGCGTGGCGGCGCTCATCGGCACGCCCGCCTCGTCGCTGGTGGAGGTCGTCACGCAAACCATCGGCGCCTCGACGGCGGACCACATGTCGAAGGCAATCGCCCGTGAACGCGAGAGCCCGAGCGGCGAGCCGGCCTTCGTGTCGAGCACGCCCGACCTCTCGCCACTCAACTGGTTCGGTCTGTGCGGGCTCTTCGGCCTGGAGAGCGTGGTCGGCGCGCTGGCCGTGGTGGGACTGGCCCTGGGCCGGCGGAGACTGTAGCGCGGCGGTCGCCCGCGGGGCGACACGCCAGGAGCGTTGATGTTCTACCTGCGTCTGATCTGGACGTCCCTGCGCAGCCTGGACAGTCACTTCCTCCGCTCGCTGCTGGCGACGCTGGGCGTGCTCATCGGCGTGTCGAGCGTCGTGGCCTGCATGTCGATCCTGGAGGGCGCGCAGAAGGACATCTTCGAGCGCTTCAAGTCGCTCGGCTCCAACGTCCTCTACGTCTTCCCCGAGTCCGCCCGTATCGAGGGCCGGCCCGTCGGCCGCGCCCAGACGCTGACCCTCAGCGACATCGACGCCCTGCACCGCGAGCTGCCTGACGACATCGAGCAGGTGGCCCCCGAGGCGTTCGGCGTCACCAACATCAAGCGCTTCCAGCGCTCGGGCGAGTTCACGATCGTCGCGACGACCGACACCTACTTTGCGATCAACGCCTTCAAGACCCAGCAGGGCCGCACGTTCTCGCGGGGCGAGTCGGAGAGCCCGGACACCGCCGTCGCCCTGCTCGGCGCCAAGGTCGCCGACCGGCTGTTCTCCGGCAGCGACCCGGTCGGGCAGACGGTCAAGATCGGTGGCAACCAGTACCGCGTCATCGGTGTGCTGGAAAAGAAGGGCAGCCTGGGCTTCGTTAATGCCGACGACACCGTCTTCATCCCGATCAAGGTGGGCCTGAAGCGCTACTTCAATCGCACGTGGCTGGACCGGCTCACGATCGCCGCCAAGAACCCCGACCGCCTGAGCGAGCTTCAGAAGGAAGTGCAGAAGGTCCTGCGCAAGCAGCACAACATCCAGCCCGGCCAGCCCGACGACTTCGTCACGTTTAACCAGGAAGAGGCCCTTCAGAACGTGACCGGCGCCATGATGGTGTTCAAGATCGTCTTTTACAGCATCGCCGGCATCAGCCTGGTCGTCGGCGGCATCGGCATTATGAACATCATGCTCGTCTCGGTCACCGAGCGCACCCGCGAAATCGGTGTGCGCATGGCCGTCGGTGCCCGCCGCGGCGACATCCTGCTTCAGTTCCTGGTCGAATCGCTGGTCATCAGCCTGATCGGCGGCGGCATGGGACTCCTGCTGGGCGTGATGTTCGCCGACCTGATGGCCAACATCCTGCGGCAGATGAACTTCAAGACCGTGATCAACTCGACGGTGATCATCACGTCGCTGCTGACCGCGACGATCGTGGGCGTGGCCAGCGGCATCTACCCGGCCTGGAAGGCCAGCCGGCTCGATCCGGTCGAGGCGCTGCGGTACGAGTAGCGGGCTGGCGACCCGCGGGCACGGAGCACGTCCCTCCCGCGCAAGCGGGAATCCAGGCACGCGGCATTCTGGCGCTACACAGCGTAGCTCGCCCGCACCTTCTCGAGGATCGGCGGCAGCACCTCGAGCGCGCGATCGACGTCGGCCTCCGTGTTGAACCGCCCCAGCGAAAAGCGCACCTGCCCGTGCCCCAGCGCCGGCGGCACACCCATCGCCTTCAGCACGTGCGAGACCTCCAGCGCCCCGCTGCTGCACGCCGCCCCGGCCGATACGCACACGCCCGCCTCGCTGAGCAGAACGATGATCGGCTCGGAAGGCAGCCCCTCGAAGCAGACGCAACTCGTATTGGGAAGCCGATCGGACGCTGCCCCGATCACCTGCGCGAAGGGGAAGCGCTCCAGCAGCGCGGCCTCGAGCCGCTCACGCAG
>CAADGM010000084.1 GCA_900696535.1 uncultured Planctomycetota bacterium | reverse complement strand
CAGGGCGTGGGATGGCCCTACGCGGAGTGCCCCTGGTTCGCGGCCGACGCGAACGCCGACAACCTCGTGAACTTCAACGACATCGACGCGTTCGTGGAGCTGATGGGCACGGCGTGTCCGTAGGCGTACCCGCACGACGCCGTCGGCGATGTGCCCTACGATGAGAGCATGAACCGAAGCTGGCTCATGCTCGCCGCCGTCAACGGGTTCGTAGCCGTCGCGGCCGGCGCCTTTGCGGCACATGCGCTCCAGTCGCTCCCCGAGCGCTACCTCAATGCCTTCAAGACCGGGGCGGAGTACCAGATGTACCATGCGCTGGCGCTGCTCGGCGTGGCCGCGCTGGCCGGCGCGGCGGACCGCGCGGGCGCGCTCGCTGCGCGGCGTGCGGCGACCGTGGCCGGCTGGTGCCTGCTCTCGGGAACGATCATCTTCTCCGGCAGCCTGTACGCGCTGGCCCTGACACAAATCGGCTGGCTCGGCGCGATCACGCCTATCGGCGGCGTGTTGATGCTCGGCGGCTGGGCGGCGCTGGCGGTGACCGCGTGGCAACGGTTGCCGACGAGCTGATGCGGCGACCGGATCGAACCGACCGCGCAAGCGGTCGGTTAGCGCCCCAGCCAATGTCCGAGCCGACCGCGCAAGCGGTCGGTCAGCGCCCCAGCCAATGTCCGAGCCGACCGCGCAAGCGGTCGGGGCTTCCGATCGCTTGCGCGATTGGCTCTGTTCACAGTACTTCCGACCGCTTGCGCGGTCGGCTCTGTTCACAGTACTTCCGACCGCTTGCGCGGTCGGCTCCGTTTCCCCGGGTCCCGCGGCGACCCAGGCGTCGAGCGAATTCGGATTCTCCAGGCAAACACGGCCACGTCCTGGGGGCTTGCCGGTCGTCGGAGCCGACCGCTATCGTGCGTGGCATGGGGCTGCCACGTGCCTACTTGCTAACTTGGACAACGTACGGCTCCTGGTTGCACGGCGACGAACGTGGGTCTGTCGACGACGGACATTGTGTCCCAGGCGAAGCGTTCGCGCCAGCCGATTCTCGGCGCTGGTTGACGGCAGCCCATCGGATGCGCTCGGCCAGCGTGACACTCGACGCGGAGGCCCGGCGACTCGTCACCGAAGCCATCGCCGATCATTGCGCCGCACGCCGATGGGAACTCATCGCGCTACACGTACGAACGCGACACGTGCATGCGATCGTGGTCGCTCCCGAGACACGGCCCGAGATCGTGGTCGGGCAGTTGAAGGCCTGGGCGACCCGCCGACTGCACACTGCGGGGCGCTTTCCACAAGGCGATCGCATCTGGACGCGCCAGGCGAGCACGCGGTATCTCTGGGATGATGAAAGCGTCCGGCGGGCGGGAGTCTACGTGGTCGAGCTGCAGGGCGACGAACTGCCATAGCCCGACTCAGTGCGTGGAATCCGCCCGTTGTCCAAGCCGACCGCGCAAGCGGTCGGTCAGCGCCCCAGTCAATGTCCGAGTCGACCGCGCAAACGGTCGGGGCTTCCGATCGCTTCCGCGATCGGCTCTGTTCACAGTACTTCCGACCGCTTCCGCGATCGGCTCTGTTCACAGTACTTCCGACCGCTTGCGCGGTCGGCTCTGTTCACACAGCCTCCGGCCGCGTGCGCGATCGGCTCGGACGGAACCGCGGCCTGGCATCAGTTCATCAGCGCGCCGCGCCGGAAGAGCTCGATCTGTGGCGGGTCGGCCCCGCCCATCAGCAGCGGATAGCCGGCGGGCGAAAACTCGAGCGTGCCGGTCAGGCCGCTATCGGGGTTGAACGTGAGGAAGGCGCCGGTCTCGACGACCTTGTCGAGGTTGACGCCGTAGCCGATGCCCAGCGAAGGCGTGCTTGTCTTCCAGTTCCACCCGACTTTGCCCTGCACGCCCTGCCCGAACTGGAGTTCGACCTGCCCCTTGGGGATGTCCAGTGAGAGTTGCCCGACGCCGAACCACAGCGTGATCTTGCCGCCGAAGGGCAGCAGCTCCGACGGGTTCCAGATCCACGATGGGACGCTGCCGCGGCCGCAGTCGAGGTTGGAGAGCTGCATATCGTAGTGCCGGACCAGGTCGTGGGCCTGGCGGGGCACGTCGATCGCGGCGGCCTCGATCGCGGCCACCTGCTGGCTCATCATCTCGTGCCAGTAGCTCGTCAGGGCGGCGCGGTCGGCGGCAGAGAGCTCGGTGTGCCCTCCAACGATGTCCAGCCCGCGGTCGAGGTAGTCGTTGACGATTACGAGGGACTGGTTTTCCCAGGTGCGGGTCTGCGCGATCGTCCGATTGGCGAATTGCCGCGCGAGGTTCAGCTCCTTCAGTGCTGCCGGCCGCAGGCACTGTTCGCACGCGCGTACGTCCTGAACCGCGGCGTGCTCGAACGCGTGATCGCGCCGCACGCGCTGGATGCACTCGTCACGTTCCAGCCGAATCTCGCCGATGGGCACCCAGTGCGCCGGGTCGTACTCCAGCGTCATCGGGACCGCCGGAGCGCCTCCGAGCGCGGCGAAATCGGCCATGTAGCCGGGCATGAGATTGTTCAGTTCGATAAGCACGTTCAGCCCGGCCAGCGACGTCGGCACGGTCGGCTCGGGCAGGGCCGGGAGCGTGGCGAGCCGCTGGGCAATCGCCCGCGAGAGCGCCGCCTGGCCCGCCCAGCCGGCCAACTCCTGGTAGCGGGCGAGCCGCTCCCACAGGAAGCGCGCCCCCGGCGCCCGTGCGACGGCCGCGACCTGATGCTCGACGGCGGCGGCGGGGTCGCCCTGGGCCGCGCGGGCGAAGGCCAGGTTGTTACGCACCGCGATGTTCGTCGGCGCCAGCGTGCGCGCGTACTCCAGCAGCGTGCGCGCGTCGGCGTACTGCCCGCGGTCGTTCAGGTGGAACGCGACGTTCGAGAGATGCTCCGACTCGGTGAGATTGAGCAGCGCAGCCTCGATGAAGCACCACAGGGACACGTCGACCAGGCCGGCCGACGACGCCTCGAACCCGCCGCGCAGCGCGTACTCGATCCCCAGTCCGGCGTAGGCCCAGTCGCGCTGCCCCACGGCGGCCTGAACCGCCTTCCCACCCGCAACGTCCGTGCCGACCATCTGGAGCGGCGCTGTTCCGGCCGGCGCCGTCGCCGGGTAGGCCGCCACCTCCTGCTCGATCCGCTGACGCTCGGCGGCCGGGAGCGTGGGCAGAAGCTGGCTGCGCCATCGTTCGAGCACGGACCGCGCGTCATCGGCCGTGGGAATGGCGTTCGGGACGACGATCGTCTGGTCACACACCAGGCCGAGGCCGCAGCCCAGCCCCAGCATGAGCGTCAAGATGGAGAGGGACAGCGCAGGTCTGGACATGGCGGTCCTCCTTCGCGAGGCCGCACCATCATAAACCGCGTGATGTCGGCCCCCACCTGAACAGGTGTCGACCACGCTGCCGGCCCGACACGGTCCCGCCCAGGTTCCGAGCCGACCGCGCAAGCGGTCGGTCAGCGTTCCAATCGGTGTCCGAGCCGACCGCGCAAGCGGTCGGTCAGCGTTCCAACCGGTGTCCGAGCCGACCGCGCAAGCGGTCGCGCCGGTCCGCGGCGTACGACCTGAGGCGCTGACAGGCGAGTGCGCGCAACGAGCCGACCGCGGATCAGGATCGATCGCGCGGTCGGCTCTGTTCTCGCAGCTTCCGACCGCTGGCGCGGTCGGCTCGGTTCGCTCGTTCGTTTCCGACCGCTTGCGCGGTCGGCACTGGCGTTCCCGCTCGGGCTTTCGCTATTCGCGCTTCGCCATTCGCTCTTACACGAGTCCCTGGTCCAGCATCGCGTTGGCGACCTTCATGAAGCCGGCGATGTTGGCTCCGTTCACGTAGTTGCCGGGCGTGCCGTACTCAGCCGCGGTCTTCCGGCAGTTCTCGTGGATGTTGATCATGATCTCGTGCAGGCGCTTGTCCACCTCCTCGCGCGACCAGGACAGGCGCATGGCGTTCTGGCTCATCTCCAGGCCGCTGGTGGCGACGCCGCCGGCGTTGGCGGCCTTGCCTGGCCCGTAGAGGATCTTGCTCTCGAGGAAGACCTTCACGCCCGCGGGCGTGGTGGGCATGTTGGCGCCTTCGCTCACGCAGAAGCAGCCGTTCTTGACCAGGTTGCTCGCGTCGAGCTCGTTGATCTCGTTCTGGGTCGCGGACGGCAGGGCCACGTCGCAGGGGACCTTCCAGAGCGGGTTGTGGTTGGCCTTGGGGTCGATCTCGGTGTAGACCGCCTTGGGGTACTTGCTGACGTAGTCCTTGATGCGGCCGCGGCGGACGTTCTTGAGCTCCATGACGAAGGCGAGCTTCTCGGGCGTGATGCCTTCCTCGTCGACGATGAAGCCGTTGGAGTCGCTGAAGGTGAGCACCTTGCCGCCGAGCATGATGGCCTTCTCGGCCGCGTACTGGGCGACGTTGCCCGAGCCGGACACGACGCAGCGCATGCCCTTCATGGACTTGCCGCGGGTCTTGAGCATCTCCTCGGCGAAGTAGACCTGGCCGTAGCCGGTGGCCTCGGGCCGGATGAGCGCGCCGCCCCAGTTGAGGCCCTTGCCGGTGAGGACGCCCTCGAACTTGCGGGTGAGCTTCTTGTACTGGCCGAACATGAAGCCGACCTCGCGGCCGCCGACGCCGATGTCACCGGCGGGGACGTCGATGTACTCGCCGATGTGGCGGTAGAGCTCGTTCATGAAGCTCTGGCAGAAGCGCATGACCTCGCTGTCGCTCTTGCCCTTGGGGTCGAAGTCGGACCCGCCCTTGCCGCCGCCCATGGGGAGCGTGGTCAGGGCGTTCTTGAAGATCTGCTCAAAGCCGAGGAACTTGATGATGCCGAGGTTGACGGAGGGGTGGAAGCGCAGGCCGCCCTTGTAGGGCCCGATGGCCGAGTTGAACTCGACGCGCATGCCGCGGTTGACGTGGACCTCGCCGCGGTCGTCCTGCCAGGGGACGCGGAACATGATGACGCGCTCGGGCTCGACGATGCGTTCCAGGATCTTGGCCTTCTTGAACTCCGGGTGCCGGTCGAGCGCGGGGATGATCGACTCGACCACCTCGTGGACCGCCTGGTGGAACTCCTTCTGCTCGGGGTTCTTCGCGATTACGCCCTGCATGAAGGCATCAACACTGGACATGCGCATCTCCTGTGGGTAGGCCCAGGCCGCCGGCGTGGCCGCTTCGCGGCGCGCCGACGAACGGCAACGCGACTGTGCAGGCGGCGTTCGCACCGTCTGCCCTCCGGCCAGCGGCCGGCGTGAAATCGTGCGGGAAAGTCCCGAGCAACGCTGCTGGAGCGCTGCACACCATGGGGTTGGGCGGTCCGGCGCCCGCGGCCCAATCCGCGAGCCAATGAGTCCCGGCCCACCGGGACCACCGGTTCGATCCGCAGGGATCGCCGCGGCCCTTCGCCCGGACCGCGGGTGCCGCACGCGGGCGCTGGCACGCACGCGTCCACAGCAGGGAGCCTATTGTGACCGGCCTCGAACCGATATTCAAGGCCGGATTATCCGCTGTGTCGCCCCCAGCGCACGGATCGACACCTCCCACCGGCCCCGGTCCGACCGAACGGCGTGCGGCGCACGGCGAAGGCCCGCTGCGCCCTAACTCCAGCGTTGCGGCGGACTTGCCGGCGCCGCTGATCCAACCGCCCGACTCACTCCGCCGCCGGCCCCGGCTGCTCGGGCGCGCTGCCGAAGGACTGGAGCGCAAGGTAGCTCGGGCCGAAGCGCTCGATGTTGTCGAGCTGCTTGTCGAAGAGGTCGAAGTGTCCCTCCTCGTCGACGACCATCTGCTCTGTACACAGCCCGCCGTTCGAGCGCGGTGAAGTCCGCGACGCGCCTGAGCGCACGCTGCGCGGCGCCGCGTACGCAGGGACCATGGAACACGCCCCGCTCGACGAGCGCCACGACTGGCCCCGCGATCGCCGCCGCTCAAACCGGCTCTCTCTCAGCGGCCCACAGCGTTATCCGGGTGCGCCGCCTGGAGTTGTGGCACGCGAGGCGTCGCCGCCTCGGCCGCGGCGTCCCCCCTACTTCTCCTGCACCGCCGCCCGCGCCGGCCGCCCGGCGACCTCAAGCACCCACGCGACGAGCGTGTCGGTGACGGCGATGCTGTACTCACCCTGCATGCCCGCCCGCAGGCTCTCCTCTGGCGAGGCGTTCCGGGCGAAGCCGTGATCCGTCCCCGGCAGGCGGACATAGCGTCCCGCGCCCGGCGCGCGGCGATTGGCCGCGTCGGCGATCGCCTCGTGGTCTTCCTCGCACGTGACGAAGTCAGACGTGCCCCAGATCGCCAGCACGTCGCAGCCAACCCGGCCCCACGCCTCGGCCAACTTCACGTCCTGAAGCTGCTGAAAGAAGGTGTAGTGGCGGCCGAAGATGTAGGTGTCGGCCTGCACGAGCTCGTCCAGGTAGGCCCGCAGGTCCGGGTGCTGCTCGCGTATCTCGCGGGGCGACTTGCGGGCCACCAGGAACTCGGCATCGAAGAGCGTCTCGTTGCGGAGAAGCGCTTCGACCTGCGCATAGTCCATGCCGCCCAGCACGGCCTGCCGGCGCGTGTTCTCGAGGCAGTACTCGAGCCACGTCTTGAACCCGGTGCCGTAGACCGCCACGCCGCGGACCGGCTCCTCCGCGGCCAGCAGCGGCCCCATGATGCCGCCCATGCTGTGTCCGAAGATGAACACTCGCGCGGGATCCACGTCGCCGAGCTGCTTGAGGGCACGCAGCGCCTGGCGATAGCCGTCGAGCTCCTGCTGGAAGTTAATCTCGCTGCACGGCCCGCCTTCGCTGTCGCCGGCGCCCGGCTTCTCGACGCGCATCGTGATGACGCCCCGGCGCGTCAGCTCGTAGAGGAAGTTCTGGTACAGCGGCACGCCGTCAACCGGCCCGCACGACAGCCCCTGGATGAAGAGCAGCCCAGGCCGCTTCGGCTCCGGCGTGGGGGCGTCCGCCGGCGACGTGGTCGGCGCAGCGCGCGGCCGCGTGATGATCGTCCGCAGCTTGTTGCCGCCACTGACGACGTGCCCATAGACGATGTCGAAGGACTCCGAGGTCTCGCGCGGCATCGGGACGAGCTTGACGTCGATCGTAAGCGCCTGGTCGCCGCGGCGGATCTTCAGCGGGACCGCGTCGCCGGCATAGTACGCCCGCATGGCCGCGCTGAAGGTTGACTGGTTCGGCGTCGCCACATCACCGATCGCCTGAATCAGGTCGCCCGCCTTGACCCCTGCCGCGGCCGCGGCTCCGTTCGGCGTGACGCCCATGACGAACGCGCCCTCGGCATCGGCGGGAAGGCCGTGCCGCTCGCGCAGCTCCGCCGTCAGCGGCCCAAGGTGTGCACCGATGATCCCCCGGCGGCGCAGCTCGTCGCCCGGCGCAGCGAACGCTCCGAAGAGGGCGAGCCCGACCATCGCGACGCATGCGGTGCGCAAAGTTCCCATCGCAGTAACTCCCTGGAGAAGGCGGCTGGCGACGCCGGCGACCCGGCGCACTATACCCGAGCATTCTCGACCGCTCGCGCGCATCGCCGTAACATGCGCACCAGCCGCCGAGGGCTCGCCCATTTGCGCTGAGGCGCCGGCCTGCGAGCCCGCATGGCATCCAGGAGCGATCATGGCCACCGACCCGATCCGCGTCCTCGTCTGGGACGAGAACTCGTCGCAGGTACCCAAGAGCGTCTACCCGGAGAACATCCGCGGCGCGGTCGCGGCCGGCCTGCGCGCGTTCGGGGGCGATCTGTTCAACGTGCAGACCGCGTGCCTGGATGATCCGGACCAGGGCGTGCCGCTGGCCATGATGGAGAAGATCGACGTGCTGGTCTGGTGGGGACACGATCGGCACGCGGAAGTAAAGGATGCACTCGCGGCGGCGATCGCCGAGCGCGTCCACAAGAAGGGTCTCGGCCTGGTCGCGCTGCACTCGGCCCACTACGCCAAACCGTTCAAGAAGACGCTCGGCTGTACCGGGCATCTCAAGGGCGGCTGGCGCGAGGACGGCCAGCCGGAGATGATCCGCGTCTGCGCTCCCTGGCACCCAGTCGCAAGGGGAATCAAGGACTTCACGCTGGCGCACGAGGAGATGTACGGCGCGCCGTTCGATGTGCCGCCGCCGCAGTGCGTCGTGTTCCAGTCGTACTTCCCGGCCGGCGGGGAGTACTTCCCCTCGGGCCTGGCCTGGTCAGTCGGCACCGGGATCGATCCGAGCTTCGAATCGGGTCCGGGGGGCGGCGTGAGCCAGGGGCGTGGCGTGGGGCGTGTCTTCTACTTCCGCCCCGGCCACGAGACGCTTCCCACGTTCCTCAACGCGGACGTGGCGCGGATCATCGCGAATGCGGTGCGCTGGTGCGCCTGGCGCAGCGAGGATGAGGCTGGGTCGTCGCCGCGGTAGTCACGCAGGTACACGCTCGAAGCAACCCCAGAACGCGTGGAGCACCCGCAATCAGCGGGTGCCCATCGCAGGTGCTCCCCATCGTGACGCTCTGCATGCGGGGGCCGGTTCTGTAGCCTCCCTCCGCTTGAGCTGAAGCGCGCCCGAAGCCGCCACCTGAAGCAAGCGGGGAGTTGGGTACATGGCAATGCCGAAAGCGGCAACCCTCCCCCGGTCCCTCCCTGAAGGGAGGGGAGGGGAGGGATAGCTCTTCGCTTGCCGCGTGCCCAGCCTCGTGGACGGCTCGCGGTCAGTTCCTCAGGTCGAAGCGGTCGAGGTTCATCACCTTGGCCCAGGCTTCGGCGAAGTCCTTGACGAACTTCTTCTGCCCGTCGGCACTGGCGTAGACCTCGGCGATCGCGCGGAGCTGCGAGTGCGAGCCGAAGATCAGGTCGACCCGCGTTCCGGTCCACTTGAGCTGACCGGTCTTCCGGTCACGCCCTTCGAAGAGGTTCTCGCCCTGGTCGGACTTCCGCCACTCGGTGCCCATGTCCAGGAGGTTCACGAAGAAGTCGTTGGTCAGAGTTTCCGGCCGCGTGGTGAACACCCCGTGGCGGGAGTCGCCCGCGTTCGCGGCCAGCACGCGCATGCCCCCGACGAGCACGGTCATCTCGGGCGCGGTGAGCGTGAGCAACTGGGCACGATCGACGAGCAACTCCTCGGCCGGCCGGCGGTGGCCAGACTTGACGTAGTTGCGGAATCCGTCGGCGGTGGGCTCGAGCACGGCCATGGACGCGACGTCAGTCATGTCCTGCGAAGCGTCGGTGCGTCCTGGCGAGAACGGGACGCGGATGTCGTGCCCGGCCTTCCTGGCCGCCTGTTCGACCGCGGCACAGCCGCCCAGGACGATCAGGTCGGCAAGCGAGACCTTCTTGCCGCCCGACTGGGCGGCGTTGAAGTCCTGCTGGATCTTCTCCAGCGTTCGGAGAACCTTCGCGAGCTTCTCCGGCTGATTGACTTCCCAATCCTTCTGTGGCGCGAGGCGAATGCGGGCGCCGTTGGCGCCGCCGCGCTTGTCGGAGCCGCGGAACGTGGCGGCGGACGCCCAGGCGGTCGAGACGAGTTCGGACACGGACAGGCCGGACTCGAGAATCCGGCTCTTGAGCGCTGCGATATCCTGCTCGCCGATCAGTTCATGGTCGACATCGGGAACGGGGTCCTGCCAGATCATGACCTCTTTCGGCACCTCTGGCCCGAGGTAGCGCGAGCGCGGGCCCATGTCGCGATGGGTCAGCTTGAACCAGGCCCGCGCGAACGCGTCCGCGAACTCGTCCGGATTCGCGAGGTAGCGCCGCGCGATCGGCTCGTAGATCGGGTCGAACTTCAACGCCAGGTCCGCCGTGGTCATCATCGGCCGGTGCTTCTTCGACGGGTCATGCGCGTCGACCACCATGTTGTCTTCGGACACGTCCTTGGCGAGCCACTGATGCGCGCCGGACGGGCTCTTGACCAGCTCCCAGTCGTACTTGAACAGCACCTTGAGATAGCCCATGTCCCACTTGGTCGGGTTCGGCTTCCAGGCGCCCTCGATGCCGCTGGTGATCGTGTCGGCGCCCTTTCCGCTGCCGAAGCGGCTCTTCCAGCCGAGATTCTGCTCCTCGATGGGTGCGGCCTCCGGCTCCGGGCCGACCAGCGACGCATCGCCAGCACCGTGGCACTTTCCGAACGTGTGGCCGCCGGCAACCAGTGCCACCGTCTCCTCGTCGTTCATCGCCATGCGCGCGAATGTCTCGCGCACATCGCGGGCCGAGGCGATGGGGTCGGGGTTGCCGTTCGGTCCCTCGGGGTTCACGTAGATCAGGCCCATCTGGACGGCGGCCAGCGGGTTCTCGAGCTCACGATCACCGCTATAGCGCTTGTCGCCGAGCCACTCCGTCTCGGGGCCCCAGTAGACATCGATCTGCGGCTCCCAGACGTCCTCGCGCCCGCCCGCAAAGCCGAGCGTCTTGAATCCCATCGACTCGAGGGACACGTTCCCCGCCAGGATCATCAGGTCGGCCCAGGAGATCTGCCGGCCGTACTTCTGCTTGATCGGCCAGAGCAGCCGGCGCGCCTTGTCGAGATTCGCGTTGTCCGGCCAACTGTTGAGCGGCGCGAAGCGCTGCGTGCCGTCGGAGGCACCCCCCCGGCCGTCGGAGACCCGGTACGTGCCGGCGCTGTGCCAGGCCATTCGGATGAACAGCGGCCCATAGTGCCCATAGTCCGCCGGCCACCACTCCTGCGAGTCGGTCATCAATTCCGCGAGGTCCTTTTTCACGGCGGCGAGGTCGAGCTTCTTGAACTCCTCGGCGTAGTTGAACGTCTCGCCCATCGGGTTGCTCAGCGGCGAGTTCTGATGCAGCATCTGGAGGTCCAACTGGTTTGGCCACCAGTCCCGCAGCGACATCGGCCGGGGAGCCATGTGCCGATCCGACTTGGCGTGCTCGCCCGTGACCGGGCACTTGGCGCCGGCCTCGGCCGGCTTCTCGGGCGTGGATTGGGCCATTGCGATGCCTCCGCTGAGAGTTGCGCAGAGGCCCACGGCGATGGCAAACCGCCAGCACCGCGATGCGCCTCGTGCTCGTTCTGCCGCGCTGCGGCACCCCGCGTCCATCGACCCCGGGGGGTTGGATGCGACTGCTTCATCTGGCATGGGTCTTCTCCTCGTATGCAAGTGAACTTCGATCGGGCTGCGTGTCATGCGCCGCGCTGTTGCCGCTCACGGCTTCTTCCCAGGTGGTGCCCGCAGGCAGTCGGGGCACGCGCCCCAGTAGATCACCTCGGCCTCGTCGATGCGGAAACCCGCCCGCGCAGCGTCCGTCAGGCGGGGTGGCATGCTCGCCCCGCAGTCGACATCGACCGTCTTGCCGCACGCGCGACAGATGATGTGGTGGTGATTGTCGCCAACCCGATCCTCGAAACGCGCGGGCGAGCCCGCGGGCTCAATCCGCCGAATCAGTCCCTTCTCGACCAGGATCCCGAGCGTGTCGTACACCGCTTGTCGCGAGATGGCTCCGATCGCGGCCCGAACCTCCTCGGCGATCTCATCCGCCGTGCTGTGGGGGCGCGCCGCGACCGCCCTGAGTACGGCCAGACGCTGGGCCGTGACCTGGATTCCGTGCTCACGGAGTAGAGCGGCTGGATCGGTCGGCATGGGAATTTATTAAATCAGTTTGTGGATTCTGTCAAGAGGTAGACGGGATCATCATGTCCGAATCCGGTAAAGACGGTAACTATTTACGAGTTAGTGCTTTACGATGCCTCTGCAGTGCCTCCCCGGCTTGTTCGCGGCTCGACGCTTATCTGACCTTGGACGCCGTTGAAGCGACGAAGTGGCGTACTAGAGCGGCGTGCCGACCCGCCGCCTGCCCCAATGGAGAACGGGGGCGCTCGGCGGAGCGAAGGCGGACAGCGGCTGTTGCGAGCAGGATCCGGACGCGTCGTGCGGCGGCCGGCGCGCAGCATGAAACGCTGCGCGATCGGGATGGCTGTCCGATCGCTTGCGCGATCGGCTCGGAAGGGCGCACTGGCGCCGCCCGCAATCCGAGCCGACAGCGCAAGCTGTCGGTCAAACGGCCCCCATCCGAGCCGACAGCGCAAGCTGTCGGTCAAACGGCCCCCATCCGAGCCGACAGCGCAAGCTGTCGGTCAAACGGCCCCCATCCGAGCCGACAGCGCAAGCTGTCGGATGCCTGCCTACGGGCAGTTCGTCCCGATCAGCGCCACGAACGCGTCGATGTCATCGAAATTCACGTTGTTGTCGCCGTTGCAATCAGCATTACCGTACACGCAACTCGGCGCGGCGCCGTAAACCGCCACATGCAGGTCAATCCACGCCTGCTCGCCCGAGAGCGCGGCCACGAAGAAGTCGATGTCGTCGAACGTGACAGCGCCATCGCAGTTGACATCGGCGGGGCAACCCTGCGGCCCCTCGCACTCGTCCGGGACCCCGTTGCCGTTGAGGTCACTGCTCCCGCCCTGGCCGATGTAGTCAAGCCGCACACTGATCCGCGAGCTGTTCGGGCAGGCCGGCGGGAAGGGCGCGACCTGCGGGGAGGGCACCATGAGCACGACGATGTCGCCTCCGGCGCCAGCCTTCGAGGCGTTGAAGGCGCTTGCGGGCATCGTCAGCGTGGCCGTGATCTCGATGCAGTCGACCCCGCCCTCGACCCACAGCACGCCGAGCTGCACGCCGTTGACGAACACCGCGACCGTTTCGTTGGCGCTGTTGAGGTCGCCGACCGCCGTGAACCTGAAGGTGACGGGCTGGAAGGCGTCCGGCGGAGCGACCAGCGTGTACGTGGCGTCGAAGCCGGTGCCCATTGGGGCGAACGTGGGCGAGTTGAACGTGTGCGCGGTGGCCAGGTCGCACGCGTCGATGATGCCGTTGTTGTTGCAGTCAGCGCACCAGGGCTGGCCGGTGCACTCGTTGCGGTCACACTCGTCGGGCACGCCGTTGAAGTTGCAGTCCGCGCTGGTTCCGGCGGCCAGGTCGCAGCCGTCGAGCACGCCGTTGTTGTTGCAGTCGCGACACGCCGGCTGCGTGCAGTCGGCCAGGTCGCACTCGTCCGGCCGGCCGTTGCCGTTGCAGTCGGGGCTGAAGCCGAGGCTGATGTCGCACGAATCGAGGCGCCCATTACCGTTGCAGTCGAGGGCCGGATTGGCGGCAATCTGGTCGGGGTCGTGGATGAAGTCGTTGTTGCAGTCGGTGATCGTCGTGAACGTGCGGAAGGCGGGCGTCGCCGTCCTCGTGCCGTAGAAGTTCACCGCGTCGACCTTCCAGTAGTAGAGCGTCGCGTCGGTGAGGGGGTTACCGGCCAGCGTGTACGAAGTATCCGAGATGTTCGCGGCCACGCGCTTGGCGGGCGAGTTGAACGCGGGCGTCGTGTCGAGCGTCACCGTGTACGTCACCACGCCGGCCGCGGGCGTCCAGGAGAACGACGGGTTGCGGCTAAGCGGCGCGGCCCCATCCGGCGGCGAGACGAGATTGAAGGCATCGGGCGCCGACGTTCGGTAGTCGGCCGCGTTTCGGGCGTTGACGAAGCCGTAACCGAAGTCGGTGTCGTAGCCTGCCGCGCCGAGGTCCACGCACGTGCGCTGGACGGCTTCCTCGACTTGCAGCGCCGTGAAACTGGGATACTGCGAGATCACCAGGGCCGCGACGCCGGCGGCGTAGGGCGAGGCGAAGGACGTCCCCTGCACCCACGTGTAATCGCCTCCGTCGTACCCCGCCGAGCCGGTCCGGTCGGTCGTGCGGATGTCGACGCCGGGAGCGGACAGGTCGAGCCCGCTGCCGTAGTTGCTGAACGACGCGCGGGTGCCGCTCTGGGTCAGGGCGGCGACGGCCTGCACGGTCGAGAGGTTGGCCGGGTAGGGGAGCGTGGAAGAGCCCGAGTTTCCGGCGGAGACGAAGTGCACCATGCCGGCGGCGCGCGAGGTCTGGTACTTGGTCGTCACGGCGCTGGAGCTGGTCGTCTGGAAGCTGGAGTTGGAGACCCGCGCGCCGATGCTCTCGCCCCAGGTGATCGCATTGACGTGCCAGCTCGACTGGTAGGTGAAGGTCCCGTCGCACGCCAAGTTCGAGATCGCCATGCGCCCAGACGCCGACTTGACGCCCGGCGCCACCCCGACCACGCCAATGGCGTTATTGATGATCGCCGAAACGCATCCGGCGACCGCTGTGCCGTGGTTATCACAGGCATTCACCGGGCCGCCGCCGCCACCCTGGCCCGTGGCATCGAAGCCGGCGACCTGGTTGATGTCCGGGTGATCCTGCTGAACGCCGCCGTCGAGGATCAGCACACGGACCGTCGAGCTGCCCAGCGTGATGTCCCACGCTTCCGGCGCGTCCATGTCCATGTCCGCCGTGCCGCCAAACTGGGCCGTGTTGTGCAGCCCCCACAGGTTCCCGAACTGCGGATCATTCGGAATCAGGCCGTAGCGCCCCGTGGCGATCATGTCCGGCTCGGCGAACAGCACGTCTTCCCGCTGCGCCAGTCGCTCGGCCGCGAGCAGAACGTCCACGCCGTTCCGGTAGACCGTCTCCACGCGGAACGCGCCGACCATGCCGCCAAGCGGCTCGACCGCAACCGCGTCCACGCCCTCGGCGCTCAACTCAGCGCGGGCGGCCGCCGCGTCTCGTCCGTCGGCGAACTGCACGAGGATGTGCGGCGTCGGGAACATCGGCTGGCCGTACTCGTCGAGAAAGACGGGCGTCGCGAAGGCGCCCAAGCTCCCGATGGCGTCGGCGGCGTCCAGGAGCGCCGCGCGATCGCGGATGGGCTGATTGAGCGAAGCCATGTGCCAGCCGGGGGCCGTGAACGCCTCCACCTCGGCCCCGCCCGGGACCGCCGCCGCGAGCGCCGCGGACGGGTCGCCCAGCGCAAGTTCCGTGTCCGGAAGCAGCGCGAGCCGCGCCGGGTCGAGCGTCAGCGGCTGCGGCGTCTTGAAGTACCAGATGGAGAGCGGAAGATCGCTCGCCGCCGCGCCGGCATGCACGCGCACCGCGGCGAGCGCGAGTAACGAAAGGCAACCGGCGAGCAACAGGCGCACGGTAGAACGGTTGGCGGCGTGCACGGCGGATCTCCTTCTCTTGACGATGGCGGCGGGCCGCGCCCTCCGGGCACGGCGCAGGAGTGAACCGTCAGGCCCCGGGCGGCCAGTCAACCTCACTTCCCAAGATCAGCTTCGCGGTCCGGTAGCCAGAAATCAAGTCAAAAAGGCCGCGCATGCCGCTGCCGCCCGCGCCGCACCGAAAATACTCGGACGCGGCCGCCAATCCGCTCGGGACGCGCGCTTCACCTCCTCACCTTCTCACCTCCTCACCTGCTCACTTTCCCACCCCCCACCTCCTCACCCACTCACCTCCGCGCCGCCTCCCGCTCGTCACACCGGCGGGCTTCCGCTATTCTTCGCCCGCCCGGCTGGAGCCCCGCTGTCACCTCCGCGGATTCGGCTGCTGCCGCTCGGGCTGGACGATCAGGTCGTGCACTGGACGAGGTTTGAATGAACCGAGACGTGTCGTCGGTGGCCGCAATACCGGGGGACACCGTCCACCACCCCCGCGGGCTGAAGCTGCTGTTCATCGTCGAGATGTGGGAGCGCTTCTCGTTCTACGGAATGAAGGCGATTCTCATTCTGTACCTGGTCGCTGAAGCGACCGGCGAAAATCCCGGCCGCGGCTGGAGCAATGCCGACGGCAGCATCCTGATGGGGTGGTACGGCGGAATGGCGTACCTGCTGCCGGTCATCGGGGGAATCATCGCGGACAAGCTGATCGGCACGCACCGGTCGATGTTCGTCGGCGGCCTGCTCATCGCGCTGGGGCACGTCGTGCTGGGACTGACCGGGCTGGGGGAGCTTAACCACACACCCTTCGGCATGTCGGTGTTCATCTTCGGCCTGGCGCTCATCGTCATCGGGACCGGGCACTTCAAACCGACCGTGTCGGTCATGGTGGGGCAGCTCTACGGCGAAAACGACCCGCGGCGAGGCGCGGGCTTCGCGATCTTCTACATGGGCATCAACCTCGGCGCGTTCCTCGGCCAGGTCATCTGCCCGCTGCTCGGCGAGAAGATTGGTTGGCACTGGGGCTTCGGCGCAGCGGCCGTAGGCATGCTCGCCGGCCTCGGAATCTACCAGCTCGGCCGGCCGTACTACCTCCAAGGCATCGGCGAAGCGCCGTCACGGCGTGGTGGGGCCATTGCGCCCGTGTTCATCTTCGTCGGCATCGCGCTGTCGGCCCTGTTCGCGGCGGCGTTCCATTTCCGCGTGCTGAGTAACGCCAACGAGGCCGTGATCGGGTTCATCACCTCGAGCCCAAGGATCGGCACGGTCCTGACGCTGGCGGTGCTTCTGGGCGTGGTGGGCGCGGTCGCGTGGTTCGTGGCCATCCAGAGGCCGGGGGAGAAGGGCCCCACCGCCTGCATCTTCATCTTCATGCTGTTCAACGCGCTGTTCTGGCTCGCATTCGAGCAGTCCGGGACTTCGCTCAATCTCTTCGCCTTGCAGCGCACCGAGCGTGGAGTACTCGGCTGGGAAGTGCCGGCGGGCTGGTTCCAGTGGGTCAACCCCCTGTGCATCCTGCTTCTCTCGCCGGTTTTCGCGTGGATCTGGGGGTTCCTCGGCCGGCGAAGCATGGACCCCCCACAGTCGGTCAAGATCGCGCTGGGCCTGATCCTCGTCGGGCTCGGCTTCCTGTTCATGGTCTGGGGTGGCAAGCTCGCGGCCGAGGGCGCCAAGGTCAGCATGTTCTTCCTGATCGCGACGTACTTCTGGCACACGGTCGGCGAGCTGTGCCTATCGCCCACTGGCCTGGCCTTCGTGACGCGCACCGCCCCGGTCCGCTTCGTCTCCCTGCTGATGGGCATGTGGTTCGTATCGAGCTTCATCGCTCACATCATCGGCGGATACATTGCGGCCACGGTGGAGTCGATTGAGCGCGGCGAGATCAAGATGCCGTGGAACATCGGCGGGCAGGCCGACTTCTTCATGCTGTTCGTGGTGTCCTCGATCGCGGCCGGCGTCGCGATCCTCCTGCTGACCCCGCTGCTCAAGAAGATGCT
>CAADGM010000083.1 GCA_900696535.1 uncultured Planctomycetota bacterium | reverse complement strand
CCGTACTCGATCCTGGCCCGCGTCGCGGACCACCCCCGTGGGCAGTAGCCCCTCCAGCGTCATCACGCTCACCACGCGCCGCCGGCCGTGGTGGGCGTGGTGGCTGATCCGCTGGGCGCGCTGGCTGCACGGGATGAGCAGCGCGCTCGTGGTAGAAGCGGAGCGGTAAGACCATGCCGGAAGAGATCGAAGACGCGATCCGCGAAGCGGCCCAGCAGCCGGCCGAGGTGTCGGTCGACGGCCAGACGGTCAAGCAGCAGCCGCTGCCGGACCAGATCGAGGCCGACCGCTACCTGGCCAGCAAGGACGCGGCGAAGAAGGGCCTCGGCGTGCGGATGACGAAGGTCGTGCCCCCGGGAGCGGTGTGACGTTGTTCCAGTGGCTGCGACAACTCGGCGTGCGGAAGGCCAAGGTCGCCACGGCGCCCCGCGGCCGGCTGCTGGTCGTGCGCGGCAAGTATGACGCCGCCCAGACCACGCCCGAGAACCGCCGCCACTGGGCGAATGCCGATCACCTCTCTGCTGACGCCGCCATGGGCGCCGATGTGCGGCGCGTGCTGCGCAGCCGAGCCCGCTACGAGGTCGCCAACAACAGCTACGCCAAGGGCATCGTGCTGACGCTCGCGAACTACGTCGTCGGCACCGGTCCGCGGCTGCAAATGCTCACCGACGATTCGGAAGCCAACCGCCTGATCGAGCAGGAATTCACCCGCTGGGCCAGGGCCGTCGGCCTTTCTCACAAACTCCGCACGATGCGCATCGCGCAGTGCGAGAGCGGCGAGTGCTTCGGCCTGCTGACCAGCAACCCGCGCATCGCCGCGCCGGTGCAGCTCGACCTGCGACTGATCGAAGCGGACCAGGTCTCGACGCCATTCGGTGTGCTGCCGCCGGAGGAGCGGGCGGTCGACGGCATCGTCTTCGACGGCTTCGGCAATCCGATCGCCTACTACGTGCTGCGGCGCCACCCCGGCGACCAGCGCGCCTGGCGCGCCGGCCCTGACGACTACAACCTCATGCCCGTGGAATCGGTCGTGCACCTGTTCCGGGCGGAGCGCCCGGCGCAAAGCCGCGGCATCCCGGAGGTCACCAGTGCGCTCTCGCTGTTCGCGACGCTGCGGCGCTACACGCTGGCCGTGCTGGGCGCGGCGGAGCAGGCCGCGCTGCCGTCGGGAGTGATCTACACGGACGCACCGGCCGACGCCGAATCGGCCGCGGTCGAACCGATGGACACAGTCGAGATGGACCGCGGCACGTGGATGACGATGCCGTACGGCTGGAAGATCGGCCAGGTCAAAGCCGAGCAGCCCACCACTGTCTACGGCGACTTCAAACACGAGGTGATCAACGAGATCGCCCGGTGCTTGAACATGCCGTTCAACATCGCCGCCGGCAATTCCTCGGGCTACAACTACGCCTCGGGGCGGCTCGACCATCAGGCGTTCTTCAAAGCGATCCGCGTCGACCAGAACTTCCTCGGCGACATGGTGCTCGACCGGCTGCTGAAAGCGTGGCTGGACGAGGCCGTGCTCATCGAGGGCTATCTGCCGCAGTGGCTGCGGCAGCTGGGGGTCGACCTGCCGCACCAGTGGTTCTGGGACGGCTTCGAGCACGTCGACCCGCAGAAGGAAGCCGGCGCGCAGGCCACGCGGCTGCAGAGCAACACCACCACGCTGGCCGCGGAGTTCGCGAAGGCCGGGCTCGATTGGGAGTCCGAGCTGCGGCAGCGCGCCCGCGAAGTGGCGCTGATGCGGGAGCTGGGGCTGACGATGGCCGCCGCCGCGCCGGCTGCGCCACCCACCGAAGACGAACCTCAGGATGAGGAGGATGACGATGTCACGGAAGACGTCGACGCCCGCGCGTGCGCGTGAGGCCTATGAACAGGTTCCGGATCGGCTCGAGCTGCACTGTCTGCCCGGGCGGATCACGCTGGAGGCCCTGGCCGTCGAGGGTGAGGCCGAGGTCATCCCGCGCTTCACGATGGTGGCGTACACGGGTGAGCCGTTGCGAGTGGAAGGCTGGCGGTTCCCGGTCGTGGTCGACCTCGAGGGGTTGTCCATCCCGTCGCAGCGTCGGCCGGTGCGCTTCGGCCACAGCATGTATGCCGGGGTCGGACACACCGAGCGTATCGCCGTGGAGGCCGGCCGGCTCATTGCCGAGGGCATCGTGTCGCGTGACACGGCCGCCGCCCGCGAGGTCGTCGCCAGTGGCAAGCGCGGCTTCCCGTGGCAGGCGGCAATCGGGGCGCAGGTCGCGCAGGCGGAGTTCATCCGCGCCGGCAAGAGCGCCACCGTCAACGGCCGCACGTTCGAGGGACCGCTGTACGTCGCCCGTCGCACGGTGCTGGGCGAGATCAGCTTTGTGGATCTGGGGGCCGACGGCAACACCGCCGCGACGATCGCGGCGCAGCAGGAGAACGAACTCATGGATGAGACCAAGGACACGGAGGTCCGCGGGACCGAGGCGCAGGACGCGCCGCAGACGGGCGTCGCGCACGACGAGGCGGAGGGCGCCGGCACGGAGGCCGGCCCCGCCGCCAATCCTACCCCGCCGCGCTCTGCGCCGGCGGTGGACCCGGTGGCCAACATCCGCGCGCAGGCGCTGACCGAGACGAAGCGCATCGCCGCGATCCGGATGGTGTGCAACGGCCGCTACCCCGAGATCGAGGCCCGCGCGATCGCCGAAGGCTGGACGCGCGACAAGACCGAGCTCGCGGTGCTGCGGGAGTCGCGTCCCAAGGCGCCGGCGGTGCACGTCACCGAGCTGGTCGTCACCGACCGGGTGCTCGAGGCCGCGTGCCTGCAGGCCGCCAAGGTCGACAAGCCCGAGCGCTATTACGACGCGCCGACGCTCGAGGAGGCCCAGCGGCAGTTCGACGGCCGGCTCGGCCTGGCCGAGTTGATCATCGAGGCCGCCCGCGCGAACGGCTACGTCGGCCGCGAGCGGCGCGTCACGCCGGAGATGCTGCGCTACGCCTTCGGCCAGAACCTCCAGGCCGCCTTCTCGACCATCGACATCGGCGGCATCCTCTCCAACGTGGCGAACAAGTTCCTGCTGGAGGGCTTCTTCGGTGTCGAGCGCACCTGGCGGAACCTCTGCGCCGTCCGGAACGTCAGCGACTTCAAGACCGTCACCAGCTACCGGCTGATCGGCAAGGATCAGTACGAGCAGGTGGCTCCGGGCGGCGAGCTCAAGCACGGCACGCTGGGCGAGCAGGCGTACACCAACAAGGCCGACACCTACGGTCTGCTGCTGTCGATCGACCGCCGGGACATCATCAACGATGACCTCGGCGCGATCACCACCGTCCCGCGCAAGTTGGGGCGCGGCAGCGGCCTGAAGATCAACGACATCTTCTGGTCGATCTTCATGAACAACGCCGCGTTCTTCGCGTCCGGGAACAACAACTACCTCACCGGCGCCGACACGGCGCTGTCGATCGAGGGCCTGTCCAAGGCGGAGAAGGCGTTCCTGGATCAGACCGATCCGGATGGCAAGCCGCTGGGGGCGATGCCGGCGGTGGTGCTCGTGCCCACGGCGCTCAGTGCTATGGCCACGGTGCTCTACAAGTCGCTGGAGATCCGCGACACGACCGCCAGTAAGCAGTATCCGGTGGCCAACCCGCACACGGGCAAGTTCCGCACCGAGGTCAGCCGGTACCTGAGCAACAGCCAGTACGCCGGCAACTCGGAGAAGGCGTGGTATCTGCTGGCCGACCCGATGGACCTGCCGGTGATCGAGGTCGCGTTCCTCAACGGCCAGGAGGCCCCCACGATCGAGACCGCCGACGCCGACTTCAACGTGCTCGGCGTGCAGATGCGCGGCTACCACGATTTCGGGGTCGCGCTGCAGGAGCCGCGCGGCGGGATCAAGAGCAAGGGCGAGGCGTGAGCCGGCTCGATGATGGCGTGATCGGTGGGTTGCCCGGGTCCGGAGAGCGGCTCGGGTGACCCCAACCTGACGGAGAACCCCATGGCGACAGCAACGTTCATTCATGACGGCAACACGATCGACTACACGCCCGGCAGCGACGTCGCGGTGGGCGCCGTGGTCGTGCTCGGCGATCTGGTCGGCATCGCGCAGCGCGCGATCCCTGCGAACACCCTCGGGTCGCTGGTACTCACCGGCGTGTTCGACCTGCCCAAGGCGACGGGCGTGACGATCAACGTCGGCAATGCCCTGTACTGGGATGCCGGCAACCAGCGCGTCTCGCTCACCAGCGGCAGCGGCCTGCTCCCCCGCGTGGGCAACGCGGTGGCGGGTGCGGGCAGCGCCGCAACGACGGTGCGCGTGCGACTGAACACCGGCATCACGGACTACACGCCGCTGACGCCTCCGTAGCCCAGGAGTGCCCCATGGACCTGCTCACACGCGGCGCTGCATGGCTGGAAGACCAGCGCGCGCGACACCTGTCGCGGACGGTCACGTACCTCCGCGGCGGTGACAGCGTTGCTGTCGCGGCCACGATCGGCCGGACGGAGTTCGAGCAGGTCGATGAGTACGGCGTCATCCACCGCATGCAGTCGCGGGATTACCTGATCTCGGCGGCGGACCTGGTGCTCGCGGGCGTGCCCGAGCAGCCCAGTGCCGGCGATCGCATCCGCGAGACCGCGGGTGAGCAGATCTTCCTGTACGAGGTCATGGCCCCCGGCGGCGAGCCGCCCTGGCGCTACAGCGACCCGTACCGCCGGACGCTGCGGATTCACACGAAGTTCATCGGGATGGAGCGTGGCACATGAGCAGCGACGGAGTCCCGGTGACAACGCACCCGGCGGCCTGTCCGCACGAGCCGGCGTGTCTGCAGGACGTGCGCGAGATCCGCTCGGTCGTCTTTGGCAACGGCCATCCCGAGAAGTCGCTGCTCGTGCGTATGGAGCGCGTCGAGTCGCGGCTGGCGGTGATCCAGAAGCTGTCGCTGGCCACGCTCTGCGGCGTCGGCACGCTGCTGCTGAAGTTCGTCGGGGCCTGGATCGAAGGCCTGATGAAGGGATCGTGACCCATGGCCGACAGCACCATCATCGCGCTCGCCGACGCCATCGTCGCCAAGCTCCAGGAAGGCACGTTCAGCCTGCCCTGCGAGATTGCCCGTGGCTACCGGCCGGTCGTTGAGCTGCCGGCGCTGGCGGTCGCCAAGGTGACGGTCATCCCGAAGAGCCTGGCGATCAGCGCCGCGACGCGCGCCGACGGCTTCTACGACTGCGCCGTGGACATCGGCGTGCAGCGCAAGGTGAACGCCGACGACCCGACCGAGCTCGACGCCTTGATGCGGCTGGTCGAGGAGATCGGCGACCACCTGCGGTTCCACAAGCTCGACGAGTTCCCCAATGCGGCGTGGCTGGCGATCGAAAACGACCCGATCTTCGCGCCGGAGCACCTGGAGAAGGAACACGTGTTCACGAGTGTGCTGACCGTGACGTACCGGGTGCGGAGGTAGCGGCCATGCCGGTGCAGTGGTTCGCGGGCTTCGAGGCGGCCGATACGAATGAGCTGGTCGCGCTGGGCGGCTCGGTCAGCGTCGGCGCGCTCTACAAGCGCAGCGGCAACTACGGCTGCCGCATCATCGTGCCGCAGAGCTCCAGCACCGCGTACATCACTCTGGCCAACGGCTTCGACGCCAACGGCAACCCGACCAGCATCAGCCGGACGGCGTACACGCTGGGCTTCGGGATGCGGCTGATGTCGCTGCCGCAGACGACGGGCACTTGGGAATACCTACTCTACGTCGCGTACAGCACCACGCATCGGGCATCGGTACGGATCGGCAAGGACGGTACGCTCCGGCTGCACGTCGGCGCGTCCGGCTCGCCATACATCGCCAGCTTCGGGCCGCTGGAGCTGGGCCGCTGGTACTTCTGCGAGCTGGCGGTGCTCTTCGACCGCTACATCTGGCGGATGGACGGGCAGATCGTCGCCCAGGGGCTGGCCTCGCCGGGCGGGTCGATGAATACCGCCGCGCTCGGCAAGCGCTACAACCTCGCTTCGCAGGGCTACACGCTCGACGTGGACGACCTGTACACCGGCGACGACGCGGTGTTCTACGGCCCGACGACGCGGGTTGCCCGGCTGAATCCCAACGCCAGCGGCACGCAGTCCGGCTGGTACGCCTACCCGCCGGAGGAGCCGCCGCCGGTGCCGGAGCCGTGAGGTGAGCCGTGGAGTACTGGGTTTACGTCACACAGGTGCCGCATGACAGCGACTCGACCTACCTCGAAGGGACGTATCCGAGCGCGGCGTTCAACGTCGGCGTCGCCGATGTGGTGCTGGCACCGGGCGAACGGATCGTCGCGGTGGCCGGGGCGGTGTGCTGGCGCAACAGCGGCGGCGGCAACGGGCGGGTCACGCTGCGGGTCGGCGACAGCGAACAGGCCACGGCCAACTTCATGCCCAGCGGTGCCTACGACACGATCTTTGTCTTCGCCCGCAACTCGCCGGCGACTGGCAAGCCGTGGACCCGGGCCGAGGTCAACACGGCGCTGGTTGGCGCCGCCGTCTACACCGGCTCCGGCCTGCGGGCGACCCAGGCGGGGCTGCACGTGCTGCTGCACACGCCGCCGGTTGCGCCCGTCCAACCCAAGGAGTGGCCCATGAACTTCAAGGCACTGGAACCGCTGACGGCGACTGGGTCGGACCAGGTGGTCGAGGTGCCGCGCGGCGCGACGCTCGTCGTGCATCCGCTGGCGGCGAATGTGGAGGTCCGCGACGTGGCCGGCGGAACGGCCAAGCTGACGATTCCGGCCGACTCGATGGTCATGCTCGGCCCGTCGTACGGGCAGACGGTCTATCTACGGGCGACGGCCGGCACGGTGATCGAGCTCGGGCTGACATAGAGGCGTGAGGCCGGAGGCCCGAGGGTTCAGTCCTGAAGCCGCAAACCTCAAGCCTCGCAGTCAAGGAGGACTGACATGGCGAACTTCGTACTCGGGATGAACGCCAAGCTGTACTACGGTGCGGCCGGCAGTACCCCGTCAACTGAGATGACCAACGTCCGCAACGTCACGCTGAACCTGGAGGCGGGCGAGGCGGATGTCACGACGCGGGCCAACCAGGGCTGGCGGGCCACTGCGCCCACGCTGCGGGAATGTTCGGTCGAGTTCGAGATGATCTGGGACCCGAGCGACGCCGGCTTTGCGGCAGTCAAGAACGCCTACCTGACCAACGGCCTGATCGCGCTGAAGGTGCTCGACAAGGAAGGCGGCCAGGGGCCGGACGGCGACTTCTCGATCATGTCGTTCACCCGCAGCGAGGAACTGGAGGAGGCGATCACCGTCAGCGTGACCGCCAAGCTGGCCGTGTTCCGCAACTGGGTCGGGGGAGGTGGCTCGTGAGAACTTTCACAGACAACGCCGGCCGGACGTGGACGGTCGCGATCAACGTGGACGCGATCAAGCGCGTTCGCGACCTGCTGAGCGTGGACCTGTTGGAGATTCTCGACGGCAAGCTGATCGAGAAGCTCATCCGCGACCCGGTTCTGCTGTGCGACGTGGTCTACGCCGTCTGCAAGCCCGAGGCCGACGCCAAGAGCGTCAGCGACGAGGAGTTTGGGCGGGCGATGGCCGGTGACGCGATCGAGCACGCGACCAAGGCCCTGCTGGAGGACCTCGTGGGTTTTTCCCCGAGCCCGAGGGATCGGGCGAACCTTCAGCGTGTGCTTGCGACGACGTGGAACGTGATGGATCGCGCCCGCGACCTGGTCGAGAAGCGTCTGGAAAGCGGCGAGCTGGAAAAGGTCGTGGAGCGGGCGCTCGCGACTGCTGGCAGCTCATCTGGCGCTGCGCCGGAATCGTCGGGCTCGACCCCGGCAAGCTGACGCTGCGCGAGCTGCTGGCGATGGTCGACGGCCGCTCGCGCGACGAGTGGGGCCGCATGAGCGCGCTGATGGCGCTGACCGCCAACTGCCATCGCGACCCGAAGAAGACGCGGGCGCTGAAGCCGAGGGATTTCGACCCGCACGCCAGGAGCGGCGCAACCGCCAAGGCAGACATCACCGTCCTGAAGGACGTGTTCATCGATCGAAAGATGCCCGGGTACGGAGGCCCGGGCGGGTTCGAGTGAGGCTAAGCCACAAGGAGAAAGCGCATGCCTCTTCCGGAAGAAGTCGTGCAGAGCGTGTCGTCCACCAACTTCAAGTCGCTGGGCGACGGTCCGTCGTTCTACCACAACCTCGCGATGAGCAACGCGGTTAACCAGCAGAACCTGGCCGCGCAGAACTCCATCGCCCAGCAGCAGGCCCTCGGCACGGTGCTGACCGCCGCGGTCGGCAAGATCGTCAAGGCCCTCACCGAGGCGGACGCCGAAGAGGCGGTCTCGCTCAACAAGGTCATGAGCGGCGACGACGTGGCCCAGAAGATCGCCAGCCTGATCGGGGCGCTGGGCTTCGGCCAGATCGGGGCCAAGACGGCCCAGACCACGCCGCCGCCCACCGGCGGATGATGACTGAGTTCGAGCGGCCCGCGGCGCGCTGACCGGCGCGTCGCGGGCGCTCGCCCGTTTTGCAGATGAGGACACAGCGATGGCGACGTACACGTTCACCAGCGGCAGCGTGCTCCAGAGCGGCGCGACGCAGGGCGCGCTGGCCGGCGAAGCGATCAACGCCGGCGAGTTCGTCTACCTCGACCCGTCCGATGGCAGGGTCCGCAAGGCCGAGTGTGACGCGACGGTGGACAAGGCCAAGGTCGCGGGTATCGCGGTGAATTCCGCCGTCGCTGGCCAGCCGGTCAGCTACGTCGCGAGCGGCGAGGTGACGGTCGATGCGGCGGCGTTCCTCAGCGTGGGGCTGCCGCTCGTGCTCTCGCCGACCGCCGGCAAGTGCATGGACGTGGGCGACTTGGTCAACACGCAGTACGTGACCGTCATCGGCTGGTCAACCGCGGCCGACAAGCTGAAGGTCAATCTGGCGCACAGCGGCATTCAGAGGAACCCCACCCCGTGATCGACATGCGGATCAAGCACCTGTTCTTCGATCGCCAGACGGTCGTGCGCGCCGTTGACAAAGCTAAGCGCGCCGTGTTGTCGCAAAGCGCGAGGGCGATCCGCGATGAGGCTCGTAACAGCATGCCGCGGAGAGAGGGTTTGGCGCCGCCTGGGCAACCGCCTTACATGCGCTCTGCCTGGCTCAAGCGCAGCGTGCTGTGGGGCTGGGATCGTGCGACGAAAAGCGCCTTGGTCGGGCCGGTGCGTATGGCTGGGGCCGGGGCGGCGAGCGAACGGATGCTGATGCGCGTGTTAGAGTTCGGCGGCCGGTACGAACTGGGCAAGAAGGCTAGACGTCGGCGGAAGATTCGGGCGGACCGCAAGATTGTGGTTCACGTGTCGGCCAAGCCATACATGGGGCCGGCCCTCGAGAAGGAGCGCCCGCATATCCCGAAGCGCTGAACCGGCATCGTGCGGGGAGGCTGACGCATGGCCGCCGCACAGGGCATCCGGGCCGGACGGGCGTTCATCGAGCTGGGCGTGAGCGACAAGCTCACCAAGGGACTGCGCGCGGCGCAGAAGCGCCTCCAGGCCTTCGGCGAGGGGTTGCGATCGATCGGCACGCGCCTGGGCGCGATCGGCGCTTCGGCGCTGACGGCGCTGTTTGGCACGGCGAAAACCTTTGCCGACATGGGGGACAGCCTGGACGAGATGTCCGCCCGCACCGGCGTGAGTGTCGAGACGCTGTCGGAGCTTGGCTTCGCCGCCGAGCTCGCCGGAGGCGACCTCGAAACGCTCGAAGCCGGCCTGCGGAAGATGCAACGCACCATCGGCGGCGTGGCGGCAGGGCTCGCGCGGTCGAAAGCGCGAATGTAGCCGACCGGAATCAGCCGCCAGACCGTGGCGCGGGCGCGTTGGTCATCGGCGCGCCTGGTCGAGTTCGCGCGCAATCGTCAGACCGGGCCGATCTGCGTGAAGCCAGGCACGCGATCTCGTAACCGGCGTGCACGGCAGCGTCCAGGGGCCAATCGTTACCGTCTGGCCCAGACGCGCCAGGAACAGACTGCCGGCGTGACGGACCTCCGATGGCACCGCCGCGGTCGCCACGCCCACGGAACGCCAGGTGCTCTCGTACACCCAGGATCCATCCGTAGTGACCGTAAACACGATCTCACCCGATCCCACGGGGGAATTCACCGAATAGGGGACACCGGCGTGAATCGCCTCGGCGATGGCGGGCGCGCGTGCGACGGCTGGCACGAGCGCCGCGAACGGATGCAATAAAGGACAGTCTCTGACAACGAGACCTGCCAGCGGTCCGAGGAGCGGGAGCATCAGCATCACGAGGAAACACATGGCGGCGAGCGTCCAGCGCGCTCCGATCCAGAGGGGACGGTCCGATGCGCCGAGTCGCAGGCGCAGATCGCGCCTGCCCTGCCGCTGCCGGCCGCATTCCGGACAGCGCTGCGAGTCCAGCCCCCTGAGGTAGTAGCCGCATTTCCAGCAACGTCGTTGTTCCGGATGAATCGCCCGGCCCACGAACGCGCGCAGTACGGCGCCGCAGGCGAACGAGTAGGCAAGGGTGAGCGCGCCCAGCGCGGCGAGCCAACTGTGCGCCCGCAAGTCCAATGAGCTGCCGGCGAAAGCCCGCGCCGGGAGATCCATCTGAAACCAACGCAACCAAGTACACCACACGAGGCCCATCACGGGCAGGACCCAGCCGACCTGCCACGCGGATTTCGCCCAGAGATGCAGCCCCAGCCGGACGAGCCCGAGTTCGCGCGCCAGATCACGAACATAGGGGGGCCGGCCCCAGGCCATGTAGGACCCAAGCGTCCCGGCGTACACCAGCGAGTGGAGCACAAGCGCCAAGCCCGCGAGCACAAACGGCAACAGGCCGCCGCTCGGAATCCAGTGTTCCGACAGCAGCAGCATGCTCGTGTCGGTTCTCCAGAGGCCGGCTGCCGCGCAGCTCCAGGGCAATCGCATTCGCGCCGCGAGATCGAAAAGCCAATCGTCGGCCACCAGCGGGAAGAGGGACGTTGCAAGCAGGTGCACCCAGGCATATGCAATACAGGCCCCGGTGCCCAGCAGCAACGCTTTCGCGGGGGCTAAAATTCTCTGAGCGCCTGCCTCAGCCATGGCGCGGCTGCCTGCCGGAACCGGAGTTTTCACCGAGGAAGGAAAGCGACCAGATCCGCGGGCGGCGCTGGCGCCTCAGCAACCGGGGGTCAACGGGCATGGGCCCGGCGACGGCACCGTGCAGGTGCGCCTTTCGAGAACCGTGGTACGTGTTTCGGTCCACGTGGTTGTCCAAGTCCACCAGCAGAAGTTCGTCGTCCGTGTACAGGTCCGCGCTTCCGGCTGCTGGCGCTCGTAGTTGCAGTGGATGTTTCCCGCCGCGGGCGTGCTGCTGATGAAGACCCATGCGGGTGGCCCGACGGGCGCCCAAGGCGTGCACACGGTCCAAGACCACCACGGCAGGACGCAGGTCGTTGCCAACGACGCTCCAGCGCCTCTGGCCAGCAGCATATCGAGCCACCATGAGAGCGCTGGGGCAACCCCATCAGTCGCCTGCTGGTTGGCCGCCGCAATCATAGCCGCTCGAGCCGTGTCGCAGCAGTCCTCGGCAGTGACTTTCAAATTGACTCCAGCCGCGCCGAAGGTGCCATCCGGGTTCGATCCGATGAAGACGCCGGGGAACGATCCGTCATCGCCGGGAACCGCCTTGAAGTGCAACGAGACGCGCGCGTTGGTCGCCGGCGTGAACTCGGCGGCCTCCACGGTAGGGTCATACCCCGCGAGCAGCGGCACAAAGCGTTCATCCCCCTGCAACGGAATCTGCGTCAGGAACTCATCCTGCGCCCGCGCTGCGGCGCAAGGGAGGTCGTGCCCCATGTACACGTACGGCGCCCAGCCCGTCTGTCGACGGTCGAACCATAGAATGTCGAACTTCTTGAGTTCCCGCTGGCGGTACGCGAACACGCCACGGACGTCCCCTGCGTCATAGACGGGCAGGAACATCCATTCGCCGAGGTTGACCGTCAGGATGCGCGATGAGTCCTGAGCCGTCGCAGTCGATGCGCCGAGTGTCAGAAAGCAGACGACAAACGAAACGGACAGAAGATTGAGGAGGGAATATACGGGGCGCCTCCGCTCTTGGGCGCCGACGGCAGCCGTATTCGCCCGGCCGCTGCTGCGGTAGTGAAGACACGGTGACATGTGTTTCTCCCGTAAAGTGTCGCATGAATTGGTCCGCGAGCGAGCCGCTCACCCGCAGAATGAATTGTGCCCCCCCGCACGTTCCTGTCAAGTCCCTCAATGGAATGCGGAGATTCGCGCCCCCGATCGACGGAAGCCGTCCAGGCTGCCCCCATGGGCGGCAGTTTCTGCGGGCGCTGGGCGAATCCAGCTCGGATGGCTGACGCCGCCGCGGTCGGACGGCTGAGCTTCGCGTGAAGAGGTGTTTAGGTGTTTGGGCTGTTAGGCATTTAGGGTTGGAGGCGGAGCAATGACCGGCGAACGCAGGGCGGTTCGCGCCTAACAGCCCGTTGAAAAACCCCTTGACTGGTGCGGGATAATGCAGGCGTCAAGGAGGACGCGGCATGGCGTTGGGACGGCGTGGCGGCGCGCGGCAGGAAGAGCTGTGGATACCGACGGCGGCGG
>CAADGM010000082.1 GCA_900696535.1 uncultured Planctomycetota bacterium | reverse complement strand
GGTTCGTCCTCCAGGGACGTGACCTGCCCGCCGGGCCGCAGAGGTCGGCGGCCTGACGCCGTTCCGAGCCGATCGCGCAAGCGATCGGACAAGGGGCTACGCGGTGAATTTCCCGACGGCTCGCGCCGTCGGCTCGGATAGCGGCTCGCGCCGTCGGCTCGGATGGCGGCTCGCGCCGTCGGCTCGGATGGCGGCTCGCGCCGTCGGCCCGGACAGGCGCTGGCGTCGAAGTTCAGCGGAACTCGACGTTGATCGAGCCGTTGGAGCTCTCGACGGACACCCTCGACGGACCGCCGCCGTTGAGCGTGGCGCGGAGTTCCTTCCTGCTCTGGGTCGTGACGGTGGCCCGGAGTCCCTCGAGCGCTGCGCGGGCGGTGCCGTTGTTGGTCAGGAGCGAGAGCTCGCCGGCCAGCGCCTTCGGCAACGTCAGCGAGATCGGCGCGTTGCTGGTCTTGAGTGTGACGGGCGCGTCTGGCGCGGGCTCGGCGTCGACGTTGATCGCCCCATTCGAGCTGACCGCCCGCACGCCGCCACCAGTAGCGCGGATCGTGATCGCGCCGTTGGACGTCTGGGCCTTGCAGGCACCGCTCACGCCGACGGCCTCAATCCGCCCGTTGGAAGTCACGGCTTCGACGTCGCCGCGCGTGTCCGCGACGATGACTGCGCCGTTGCTCGTCTGCGCGTTGACGGGACCGTCGATGCCGCGGGCCGTGAGGGAGCCGTTGCTCGTGCGGAGCCGAACGAGTCCGCTCATGCCCTGCACGACGATGGCGCCGTTGGTGGTCTGGACATCGGTTGGCACGGCCTGGGGGACTTTGATCACCAGTTTGGCCGACGGGTTGGCGCTGCGCAGGTCATCCGGCACGCGGAACTCCACGAGCAGTCGCGTGGGGGCCGCCGGGTCCGCCGTCGCCGACACGTCAAGCCGCGCCAGCCGCGCCTCGGCTTCCTCGCGCGTCGCGCCGCCAACGGCGAGCGTACCGCTAATGCTGGCGACGTCGCCGTCACCGGTGCTCACGTCGATTCCGCCGTTCGACGAGCGCACGGCCAGCGCGTCGAACCTGTCCCACGGGACGTGCAGGGTCAGGTCCCGCTCCGCTCGGACCTGAAGATCGTTGCAGCCGACCGCGATCGCCGTTGTTACCAGCACGCCCACAAGTCGCATCGCCAGCATCATGAATCGTCCTTCCGTTGTGAAACGGGGCCACCACGCCGGCACCCTGGATCGGGAGCCCGGCCGTCGTTCATCCGGGGATTCGCGTGTGCGGAGACGTTATTCAGCCCGGCGCGGGCAGAAAACCTGTAGCACTTGGCCAATCGGTGGCCGGCCGCGCACGCAAACGGGGCGCCCGCCGGCTGCGGCAGGCACCCCGATCGTATCCGGGTCGGCAAGCGTGCGGGCCTGGACTATTCCACGTCGACCGTGGCGCCGGCCGCCTCCAGCTCCTTCTTCCACTTGGCGGCATCTTCCTTGCTGACCGCCTCGAGCAGGGTCTTGGGCGCGCCGTCGACGAGGTCCTTGGCCTCCTTGAGCCCCAGGTCGGAGCGGGCCGCCCGGACGACCTTGATGACGCTGAGCTTGTTCGCGCCAGCGGCCTTCAGGACGACATTAAACTCGGTCTTCTCTTCGGCTGCCGGGGCCGCGGCCGCGCCGCCAGCACCCGCGGCCGGCGCCATCATGACCGCGCCGCCGGCGGCGGGCTCGATGCCGTAGGCATCCTTGAGGTAATCCGCCAGGGACTTGGCCTGGATAAGCGTCAGTCCGGCGATCTTGTCGCCGATGTCCTTGATGGCGGCGTCAACAGTAGCTGTATCCGACATGGGGTCACTCCGTTCCGTCAGCAGCGTTTCGACCGTCCTGATAGCTGGGGCCCCGCTGGCTCCATTTAATCCGCGTCGCGGAGCAGTCAGGAGCGCGTCGGAAAGTCACAATCGAATCGTGGGCGGCACCGCGCAGACGGGGCTCAGCCCGCCTTGGCGATCGGCTCGCCCTTCTCCAGCTTCTCGATGATCGTCTTGAGGCAGCCGGCGATGTTCCCGCCGGGCGAAAGCAGCGCACCGACCAGCTTGCCGCCGGGCGAAAGCAACATGCCCGCCACGCGACCCTGGAGGTCGCGGCGCGTCGGCATCTTCGAGAGGTCCTTGACCTGCTCCTCGCCGATGAGCTCGCCCTCGAGCAGCGCTCCGCGAACGCGGAAGCTGTCCTTGGGGAACTTCGGGCTCCACTCCTCGAGGACCTTGGCGACCTCGACCGCCGAGCCGCCGCCCGTCACCAGCGCCGCGGGCCCCTCCAGCTTCTCGGCCAGCCGGGACAGCGGCCCGCCCGAGACCGCCCGCCGCAGCAGCGAGGTCTTGACCACTTCGAGGCGCATGTGGCGGTCGCGGAGCGTGCGGCGGAAGTTGTTCGTGGTGATGCCGTCCACGCCGATCAGCTCGACCCAGACGGCGTCGTTGGCGGCCGCGTAGCGCTGCGCGAGTTCCTTGGTGATCGTTTCCTTGACCATCTTGCTCATGGGCTCACTCCGCAGCCGCTTCGATGAGCAGCTCGACCGACGGGGTCATCGTCCCGCTGATGCAGACCTTCTTGACGTACTGGCCCTTGGCCGCCGCCGGCTTCACCCGGCGAATGTGCTCGAGGAAGGCGTTGATGTTCTCCTTGAGGTCGGCGTCCGCGAAGCTCAGCTTGCCGACCACGGTGTGAACGTTGCCGCCGGCGTCGTTGCGGAACTCGACCTTGCCGGCCGAGTACTCCTTAACGGCGGTGACGATGTCCGGGGCCACGGTGCCGCTCTTGGGCGAGGGCATCTTGCCCTGCGGGCCGAGGACTCGGCCGAGCTTGGCGATCTTGCCCATCATGGATGGATGCGCGACGGCCACGTCGAAGTCCATCCAGCCCTTCGAGACCTTCTCGACGAGCTCGTCGCCGCCGGCCTCGATGGCGCCCGCCGCCTTGCAGGCGGCGACGTCGCCCTCTCCGCAGAAGGCGATCACCTTCTTCGACTTGCCGATGCCCTTGGGCATCGCAAGCGAGCCGCGCACGGCCTGATCCGCCTGCTTGGCATCGATGCCCAGGTGGCAGACGAGGTCGACGGACTGGTCGAACTTGGTCTTGGAGAAGCCCTTGAGGACCTTGATCGCCTCGTCCACCGCGAGCGGCTTGGAGGCACGTTTATCATGGTCCTTGCGATAGCGCTTGCTGCGTAGTCGCATGCCCAGCTCCCACTGTTTCGGCCCGTGGTATGGCCACCGGACTTTCAACGGCGCTCGACCGTCGAGCGCCGCAATCAGCGTATGAGTCTGAGACCTGAACCGGCGCCAGGGGCTTCACTCAACCGCGCCAATCAGCGGCGTGCGGCCCCTCATCACCTTGTCACGTCATCACTTCGTCACTTCGTTTCTCGCGCCGCGCCTCGCTTGGCGTCGACGCCTAGTCCACGACCTCGATGCCCATGCTGCGGGCTGTCCCGGCAACGATCCGGCAGGCCGCGTCGACGTCGAAGGCGTTGAGATCCTTGATCTTCGTTTCGGCGATCTTCCGCACGTCGGCCTTGGTCACACGGCCGACCTTCTTCTTGTTCGGCTCCCCGGAGCCCTTCTCGACGATCGCCTGCGCGGCGTCGAGCGGCTTGGCGGCCTTGATCAGCAGGGCCGAGGCCGGCGGGCTCTTGATGACGAACTCGAAACTCTTGTCCTTGTAGACGGTGATCTCGCACGGACAGGTCATGCCGTCCATGTGCTTCGTCGCCGCGTTGAACTGCGTGACGAACTGGCCGATGTTCACGCCGTGCTGACCCAGGGCGGGACCGATCGGCGGCGCAGGTGTCGCCTTGCCGCCGGGAGCCTGGACCTTGATCTTCGCGATGACTGCCTTGGCCATGGTGTCGGTGTCCTGTCCGGCGGGGCCGCGCGGGCTTG
>CAADGM010000081.1 GCA_900696535.1 uncultured Planctomycetota bacterium | reverse complement strand
CGGCAGTTCTTGCACTTCACCGTCCGCGCCCAGAGGTAGGCGACCGTCGGTTTGGCGACCCAGCGCGGGTTGCGCTTGTCTTCGAGGTACTCCTTCGTGAACTCGGCGTTCAGCGACTCGATGTCCGGCGTGCCATCGTCCTTGAGCGGCACGAGCCGCATGGGCTGGCGCTCGTACGACTTGTGCCCCGGCTTGAGCGGCTCGAAGTCCGCGTAGGTCGGGTAGAACCGGGCCAGTTCCTTCCGCGCCCGGGCGAGCACCCACCGGCCCCAGGCCCGGACGTGCCAGGCCAGGTCGGCCTCCGGCGCGGGAGAAGCGGACCCGGTGACACGGTGACCCGGCGACGCGGCGACTGGTCTCTCCCCGTATCCCCACGTCTCCGCGTCTCCGCGTCGTCCCGACCCCGCGTCTCCGCGTCTCCGCGTCCCCGCGTCAAAAAGCGTACCCGGCTCCGGGAGGTTGTGGGCTTTGCGAAACTCCCGCATGAACTCCTCGTCGTGCAGGATGAAGTCCGGCAGCGGGCGGGTCTGGCCGGCGAGCTTCTGGGGGTACTCCAGCGTGCACTTGAGGATGAACCAGGCGACGGGGTTGATGTCGATGGCCGTGGCTTCGCAGCCCAGGCGCATGGCCTCCAGGGGGATCGCGCCGCCGCCGGCGAACGGGTCGAGCACCTTCGGCGCCCGACCGCCGTAGGCTTTGCGGATTTCCTGCCGGAACCAGTCGAGCGTGTCGGCGTTCTCGGTCTCGCGGCCCCAGTGGAGGATGCCGCCTTCGGTCTCTTCCTTGATGCGCTCGACGATCTGGCCGTTGGGCATCTTCTTCTTCTCGACGCGGCGGACGACGCGCCCGCCGATCTTCTCGCAGAGCTCCTTGCGGCGGCGCTTGATCTCGGCTTCCCACTGGGCGTCGGACAGGCCCGCGGGCCTGGGCTCGGCCGACGGGTCGGGCAGGCGCGTGGCGATCAGCGCCGCCCGACAGGCGGCCAGCGGCCGGCGCGCCGGCCAGATGTGCAGCGTGGAGATGTGCCCGTGGCGGACATTCTTCTCATGCACGCTGTCCAGCGACGCTTGCTTCAGCGGGAAGGCGTGTTCGATGAGACGGGGGAAGTCGGTCATGGGTTGCGTTCCTACGTTTCCGCGACTCCGAGGATCTCAGCCGGGTTGATGAGCACGCTGCCCTTGGCCTTGGCCAGCAGCCGGCCGAACGGGTCTCGCACGCGGACCAGGCGCGGGTTGGGCGTGGCGCAGTCGTAGACGACGTACAGCCAGTAGCGCTCGCGCAGGTTGCACGCCTTGGCCCACTCGTTGTCCAGCACCTCGATCTGGGCGGTGCCGGCGCGGCCCTTGACCTCGATGCCGCGCGTTTCGCCGTGCGGCCGGACCGACAGCAGGTCGAAGCCCGGATAGTCCGGCAGGCCGGCCGCGCGGGCCAGCGGCGGCGTGTGCACGTCGTGGACCGTGGCCCCTTCGGCTTCCTCGTACGCCTGCGCGAGCCGCATCGCGACAGCTTCGACGTTCGCGTCGTGCTGCTCCCGGTCGGCCGGGTCGGTCGAGGGCACGACCAGGGCATGGGCGACGAACTCGACCGTGCCGGGCCGGAGCAGCGACGGTTCGCGCTGGAGCACCGTCAGGGCGTGCGCGCGACGGGAGGAAACGTCCCGCTGCTGCTTCTTGACGCGCTCCAGCTCCAGTTGCGCACCTTTGTTGCCGGCGCGGGCCTTCTCGCTCAGGCGGGCGCGGGCGTTGGCCAGTTCGGCTTCCTGGAAGTCAAAGCCGCGGCGGATGAGTGCTTCGCGCTCGGGCAGGTCAGCCAGCAGCGCATCGCGGCGCTGGACGGCCATGGTCCGGGCGACGCGCTCGGTGAGGTAAGCACGGGCCTGCTCGCGCAGGTCGCGGGCCGCGGCGGCGAGCCGCTGCGCGGGAGCGGGCAGACCCTGTCCGCCCTTGAGCAGCAACAGTTGCTCGACTGGGCACGGTTCGATTTCCGCGCCTTCGTACTGGCGAATGCCGACGAGGCGACATTCGACGGTATCCTGATGCGCCAACTCCGGCAGTTCGGGGTCGGCCTCGCGGATGACCGAGACGCGGGCCAGGTGGAACAGGTAGGGTCGTTTCGCCGTCGGGTCGATGAAGACGGCACCGCGCAGGGCTTTGTCGCCGAGACGGGCTTCGGTGGCGGCGCGCAGTGCCTCGAACACGGCTTCGCCGGGGTGCAGCCAGACCGCGCCGTCTCCATCCATCGGTCGGGCGACGGTGAGCCGCTCCCGCTGGGCCGGCGGGTATGTTTCGAGTGCTGGCAAAATGGGGTCGAGCGCGCCGGGCCCGGCCGCGCGGAGGCCGAACTCGCCGCTGGTGTCGCCCTCGATGTCGATGTCGAGCAGCGGTGCGGCCTTGTCGATGAACTGCCGGACGTAGCCGGGCAGCAGCCGGCAGTACGCCTCGCGGTCGAGGTCTTCGCGCAGCCGGGGAAGCTGCCGGGCCACGTCGCCGCCGGTCCCGTACAGCACCTTCTCGCGGGCGGCGATCGCCTCGATCTGCTCCTTCGTGAGGTAGCCCCCGATGCGACGGGCGGCGGCTTCGGCGCCTTCGTCAAGCGCCTGCTCCATGTACTGGGTGATCGAGACGCCCTCGAAGACGCGGCCGATCACGTCGTAGACCTTGTCGGACCGCAGTTCCTTGCGGATGGCTTCCAGCTTGTCGAGGAGCGTCTTCAGCACGCGCCCTTCGCGCGTGGCCGGGGCGACGAGGTTCAGAATGACGACCGGGTCGTGCTTCTGTCCGTAGCGGTGGATGCGTCCCATCCGCTGTTCGAGGCGGGCCGGGTTCCAGGGAATGTCCCAGTTCACCATCAGCCAGCAGAATTGCAGGTTGATACCCTCGCCGGCGGCGTCCGTCGCGACGAGGATGCGGCAGCCGCCTTCGTGGTGGGACTTGCGGAATCGCTCAACCTGCGCTTCGCGTTCCTGGTAGTCCATGCCGCCGTGAATCTGGGCGACATGGCCGGTGTAGCCCATGCCCTCCAGCCGACGGACGAGGTAGTAGAGCGTGTCGCGGTGTTCGGTGAAGATGATGAACTTCTCATTCGACCAACGGGGGTCGGTGAGGACGCCGCGGAGCCGGTCGAACTTCGACTCGGTGCCGGGCTTTTCATAGACGGCCTTGGCCAGGTCGAGAAGTTGACGGACCTGTTCCTTCTCGGCCAGCAGGTCGGCGAGCGACGCCGCGACAACGCCCTGCAATAGCCGGTCTTCGCGCAGCTCGTTCTCCTCGACGCCGTGCGCGGGCGACTCTTCATCGGCCGTCTGGGAATCGAAAGCGTCCTCTTCTTCGGCGAGTCGCTGCTGGAGCGTGAGGAGTTGTTCGACGGTGATCCGGCCCTCCTGAACGTCGGCGATCAGCTTGTCGAGCTTCTCCAGGCGGCGTTCGAAGGACCGCAGCAGCGCGTAGGTGGAACTGGCCAAGCGGCGCTGGAAGACGCTCATGGCGAGCCGCGCGGCGGTACGGTTCAGCAGCTTGGCCTTGTTGTAGACGAATCGCAGGTATTCAGTGGTCTCGTCGTAAAGCTCCTGCTCGCTTATCTCGCCCTGGGTGAGCTCGTAGGCGAGTGTGTCGGAAATCCGCTTCGGATAGAGCGGCGTCCCGTCCAGCCGAACCATCTCTTCCTTGGTTCGCCGGATGAAGTGCGTCGCGCGCAGCTCGGTGGGGTACTCGGCGAAAGCCTCGGGCGTGGAAAGCACCTCGGGTTCGAGCAGCCGCCACAAAGCGTAGTACGGATACTCCTTGCCCATGTGCGGCGTCGCCGTGAGGAGCAGCAAGTGGTGTGCGCTCCAGCGAAGCCGCCAACGGTCATCGAGTCCAGGTACGCCCGCGAGGGCTTCGGCGAGCCGGTAACGGTCGGTCTTGCGAACCCGCAGATCAGTTCCACGGCTCGCCGACAACTTGTGCGCCTCGTCGAACACCACCAGGTCATACGGTTCAACGCCCGGCTCCTGAAGCCGCGAGAACATCCGAAGCCCGGCCAGTGTGTCAACGCTGACGATCAGTTGGTCGCTATGCTCGCCGATGAAGGGGTTCTCGGTGCGCGCGTCAGCACCGGTGATGATCCGGAAGGACAAACCAAACAGCTTCGAAAGCTCGCGACGCCAGTTGCCGATCAGGCCGGCCGGTGCGACGATGAGGACGCGACGCAATAGCCGGCGGGATTTCTTCTCACGGATGTAAAGGCCGGCCATGATGGTCTTGCCGGCACCGGCATCGTCCGCAAGCAAAAAGCGTAGCCGGTCCTGTGCGAGCATGTGCTCGTACACGGCGATCCGCTGATGGGGCAGCGGATCGATCTTTGATGTCTCAGTGGCAAACGCGGGATTCGCAAGGTGACCGAACGAAAGACGCTCGCCCTCCGCGAGCACCCGGACGACCTCGGCCGGAGTAGTGAAGTCGAGCAGGTCCACCGCCTCAGCGGAACGATGATGAGCGTCGCTGTCCTGCGTCGATGTGCCAGACGTGGCACGGCCTGTGGCGAGTCTCACGAGCTGCCCCCAAGATAGTTGCGATGGCTTGACTTGTCCGTTCTCCCAGCGGTTCACCGTCGCGAACGACACGCCGAGCTCGGCCGCAAGCCGCGCCTGTGTCAGCCCGAGGTCCGCTCGGAGCCGCTTGATACGGCTGGCGAAGTCCGCGGGAACGTCCTTTTCTACTATTCGGTCAGCCATCGGCAGACCTCATTCTGACGCTATTCGGTTACGCGGAACAAGTATAACACGTGTTATGTGCGACGCCAACTGTTCACGCGATATACATGTCGAGCCTCTCTTAAGATGCTCTGAAACAACGGCTTATCGTCTGACTCGCTGCCTTGCATGGACCGCAAGACGTGGTCGCCACGCTACTTGCCGCAACCCGTGCAGCCCGTCCGGCTGACGGGCAGATCGGCGGGTCGGCCCGGCGGCGGGGAGCCGTGGATCGCGGCCAGCAGCACCGCGGCCCCGGAGTAGGCGGCCGCGGAGAAAAACCACGCAGCCGGGGCAGTGACGCCGGCCGTGGCGGCGTAGATCAGGACGGCCGTCCAGAAGGTCTGGCAGGTCCAGCAGTTCAGCACGTACTGAAGCGCACGCCAGGGCAGGGACGTACTCGACAGGCGCCGGAGTTCGGCGCGGCGGGCGTCGAGCTCGGGTTCGGTGAGTGGGACGGCGGAGGCGTGCTGCGAACCACGGGCGACATCCTCGTTCCACTTCGCGCGGTTCGCGACCTCCCAGTTGAGCCGGTTGATCCGCTGGCGACGCGGGTTGTCGCGGAGCGCGAGGCGGTACTGGAGTTCGGCCGCGGGGAACGACCCGAAGATCGCCTTGGCCAGCGCGCAGACCGCCAGAGTCCAGACGAAGAAGGACGCCACGTGTGCCCAATCGGTGATGTCGAAGATGCTCGTCATGTTCAAGCCTCCGTGCCTCCAGATTTCGTTTCAGCGGCGAGCGTCGTGCCCGCCGACAGATTCACTGGCGTTGCAGTGTCATCGCTTCCGCACCGTTCGCTCGCCTTATCCGTTCCGGACGGTGCATTGCTCCAGCCGTTCGCGCAGTAGGTGACGAACGATCCGCGCTTCGGCCGGCGCGTTACTCGGGTCCACGGTCAAGTCGGCGTTCTTCGGGAGCTTCCAGCCGGCATCGAGCTTGGCGAACAGGTCGGCGATGGCCGGGTCGCGCTCGATCAGCCAACGCCGCAGCTCGACCTCGCTCGTGCCGTTCAGCAGCTCGGCGGCGCGGGCGAGGACGTAGTCGCAGGCCAGCAGCCCGAGCTCGTCGTCTGGGCAGTAGGCCGTCAGGTGGACGCGCTTCGGGCCGACGTTGATCGACACGACCGGCATGGCAATCTCCAGGCTGTAGGCCGGAGACCGGAGGCTGGAGCCAGAACCGCACACGTGCGTTTGGCCTTCCGCTACAGCCTCAAGCCTCCAGCCTCAGGACTCTTCTCCGCTCCCACATCCAGTGAATCTCCGGCGCCCACGACGCCGACGCGAATGCCACGAGCCGCTGAAGCTCCTCGAAGCGCGTCGCGCCAGGATCGCGATTCTCGAAGCCGATGTTGATCGCCCCGACGTTCGGCACGCCGGCGAGCTTCGCGACGTCCCGAGTCAGCCGGCGGCAGCGGCCCCAGACGTTCGCGTCCAGCATCATGTAGACCATCCGGTAGAACGGCACCGCAGCCACGACCAGCGTGAGCTGCGCCTCCGTCGGCAGCGAGCCGAAGAACGCGGTCGCG
>CAADGM010000080.1 GCA_900696535.1 uncultured Planctomycetota bacterium | reverse complement strand
GCGGTCGGTGAAGGGCTCAGGCCGACCGGAGAGATGCAGCTCGCCGTTCGTTTCCCGCGATCTCCGACCGCGGTCGGTGAAGGGCTCAGGCCGACCGGAGAGATGCAGCTCGCCGTTCGTTTCCCGCCATCTCCGACCGCGGTCGGTGAAGGGCTCCTAACGAACGGCGCCGGCAAGCGCCCGACCTCACTCGCGCGACGGCCGCGGCGTGTCGGCCTTCGACACGCCCTCGCGGCTCAGCCGGCGTCGGCCTCGTAGTCGTCCTCGTACCCGGTCTCCAGGCCCTCGTACTCGTCGCGGTACAGCGCGCCGACCTTGCGCTCGATGAAGATCTCGATGAGATCCGGGTCGTACATCGTCCCGCCGCACTTGCGCAGGATCTTCTCGCACTCCTCGAGCGGCAACGCCGCCTTGTACGGCCGCTCGGTCGCCATCGCGTCGTAGGCGTCGGCGATCGCCACCAGGCGCGCCGCCAGCGGGATGTCGTGGCCGGCCAGCTTGTCGGGGTAGCCGCTGCCGTCCCACCGCTCGTGGTGGTTGCGCACCGCGCTCATGATCGGCTTGAGCATCTCGATGCTCTTCGCGATCTCGAAGCCCTTCACCGGGTGCTCGCGCATGTGCAGCCACTCGTTGTCGTCGAGCGGACCGGGCTTGAGCAGCACGGCGTCGCGGATGCCGATCTTGCCGATGTCGTGGAGGAAGGCGCCGAACTCGAGGGTCTCCAGGCCGTCCTCGGGGTAGCCGGCCTCGCGCGCCAGCACCAGGCAGTAGGCGGCGACCCGGCCGCAGTGGCCCTTGGTGTACGGATCCTTGGCCTCGATGGCCTCGGCCAGGCCGAACAGCGCCTGCCGGTTGGCGGCCTTGAGCTTGAGGTAGCTCTCCTCCAGCTCCTTGGTCCGCTCCTTGACCACGACGTCGAGCAGGGTCTGCCGCCGCTGCAGCCGCTCGCGCTCGGCGCCGAGCCGGCGCACCAGCTCGCGCTGCTCCTCGACCAGGGCCAGGAGCTTCACGCCCTCGGCCACCAGCGCGACCAGGCGGCTGCGCTCGCTGGGGCGGGCGACGAAGCGCATGATCGTGCCGGCGTGGGCCGGGCGGTAGTCGAGCTCGACCGCCTCGTCGGGGGTGGCGACGATGGCGATGCGCAGGGCGTCGGGGGCGTGGGCGATCGTCGCCTCGAGGAACGCCACCGCGTCGAGGGCCGGCGGGCGGTGGGCGGCGATGACGACGTGCGGGCTCGACTGGCGGATGCGCCGCATCGCCTCGGTCGCCGAGCCGGCGGTGTCGACGACCAGCGCCAGCCCGGCGAGGAGCTCGGCCAGCTCGCCCATCGCCTCGGGCTGCTGATGGAGCACCAGCGCGCGAAACCTCGCCACGCTCCGAGTATAGCGCCGCCGGCGGCGACGGGCGGCGCTGGACGCCCGCGACGTCGAGCGTGTGCCACGAGACACTCGGGCGGCTTGCCGTATAGTGGGGGCCGATGCAGCAAGAGGTGACGGGCAACGTCGTCGGGCTGAAGGCCAGCGAGATCAAGGCGCTCGAGCGCGTCTACCGGCGCCGGGTCGCCCCCGACCAGGTGGTCTCCCCCGAGCTGGCCAGCTTCCTGGCCGAGGTCTCGGCGTCGATCCACCGCCAGGTCGGGGTCCTCATCGACCGGCGCGGCGAGATCACCCACGTCTTCGTGGGCGACGCGTCCCGCCTCTTCCTGCCCGACGTCGGCCGCCTCCGCGGTGGCGCCGGTCGCTTCCGCGGCCTGCGCCTGGTCCACACCCACCTCCGCGGCGAGGCCCTGACCCGCGACGACCTCACCGACCTCGCGCTCCTGCGCCTCGACGTGGTGTGCGCGATCGGCGTCGACACCGGCGGCCACGCAGGCCGGCTCTACATCGGGCACCTCCGGGTCGACGGCCCCGCCGATCACCCGTGGCGCGAGCTGCCGCCCGAGCCCGCCCACGCGCCCGTCACCGACTTCGCCCAGCTCATCGCCGCGCTCGAGGCCGAGCAGGCGCGCGGCAAGAAGGCGGCCGCCACCGATCAGGGCAAGGACCGGGCGCTGGTCGTCCACGTCGCCGTCGGCGGCAAGGGCCGCGGCCCGCGGCTGGGCGAGCGCGAGGCCCGCGTCGAGGAGATCCGCGAGCTGTGCCGCACCGCCGGGGTCAAGGTCCTCGACGTCATGGAGCAGCGCCGGCCCGAGCTCGATCCCCGGTTCCTGGTCGGCCGCGGCAAGCTCGACGAGATCCTGCTGCGCGCGATGCAGCTCGGCGCCGAGATGGTGATCTTCGATCACGACCTGTCACCCGGCCAGGCCCGCGCCATCAGCGAGGCCACCGAGCTCAAGGTCGTCGATCGCACGATGCTCATCCTCGACATCTTCGCCCAGCACGCCACCAGCCGCGACGGCAAGCTCCAGGTCGAGCTGGCCCAGCTCCGCTACGCCCTGCCCCGCCTGGTCGAGAAGAACACGATGATGTCGCGGCTCATGGGCGGGGTCGGCGGCCGCGGCCCGGGCGAGACCAAGCTCGAGATCTCGCGCCGCCGCGCCCGCGAGCGCATCCACCTGCTCGAGAAGAAGCTGGGCGAGCTCGCCGCCGACCGCCGCCTGCGCCGGTCGCGCCGCACCGGCCGCGGGGTGCCGATCGTCGCCATCTGCGGCTACACCAACGCCGGCAAGTCGACCCTGCTCAACGCCCTCACCGGCGGCGACACCCTGGCCGCCGACCGCCTGTTCGCGACCCTCGATCCGGTGAGCCGCCGCCTCCGCTTCCCGGCCGAGCGCGAGGTCGTGTTCACGGACACCGTCGGCTTCATCCGCGACCTGCCCCGCGACCTGGTCGCCGCGTTCCGCGCCACCCTCGAGGAGATGGCCGACGCCGATCTCCTCGTCCACGTGGTCGACGCCAGCGACCCCGATCACGCGCAGCAGATCGAGGCGGTGGGCGCGATCCTCCGCGATCTCGACCTGGCCGAGAAGCCGCGGCTCCTGGTGTGGAACAAGATCGACCGGGTGCGCGGCGCCGACCTCGACGGGCTCGACGCCCAGCTCCGCCAGGACGGCGGCTTCGCGGTGTCGGCGCTCGATCGCGCGACCTTCGGCCCGCTGCTCCTGGCCATCGAGCGCGCGCTGTGGCGCGAGGGCAAGTCGCTCGCCGGCCCCGCCTCCGACCAGCGCGCCCTCGCCTGATCCGGCGCCGGCGTCGCTCGGGGTGCGCGGAGCGCTCCGGGCCCGGGCCCGGCTCCGGCTCCGGCTCGCGCGGATATGCGTTTACATCGTAAACTTTACGGTGTACATGTTTGGGCGTGCCCCGCCTGGCGCTCCAGCCCGACGACATCGCCGCCTTCCGCGCCCGCGCCGCGGCCGCGGCGACGCGGCTGTTCGCCGCCCGCGGCTACGACGGCGTGACCATGCGCGCCCTCGCCGACGAGCTGGGGGTGAGCGCGATGACGTCGTACCGCTACCTCGCCGGCAAGGACGAGCTGTTCGCCCTGGTCCGGGCCGAGGCCTTCCGCCGCTTCGGCGCGCGCCTCGAGCGCGCGGTCGCCCGGGTCGTCGACCCCGGGGCCCGCCTGCGCCGGCTCAAGCAGGCCTACATCGCGTTCGCCGTCGACGAGGCCGACGCCTACCGCATCATGTTCGAGCTGCGGTCGCCACCCGCCGCCGCCGCGGGCGACGCCGGCCCGGCCGCCGCCGCCTGGCCCGAGGTCGAGGAGGCGTCGCGGCGGGCCTTCGCCGTGCTCCACGACGCGGTGCGCGCCGCCATCGCCGCCGGCCTCCTCGCCGGCGATCCGCTCACCGTCGCCCACCTCCTGTGGGCCAGCACCCACGGCCTGGTCTCCCTCCACCTCGCCGGCCGCCTCACCCTGCGCTCGCTCGCGGAGCTGGCCGCCGTCGATCACGAGCTCGGCCAGCTCGCACCCCGTGCCACCGGGTCGCCCCGGTCCGGTTCCCGCCGGCGCCCCCGGCCCACCGCCACCCGCCCTCGCCCCCGGAGCTCGCGATGACCCGCATCGGACGTTCGTACAAGCAGCACGGCATCCCCTCGTCGACCGGCAGCGCCGGCTGGGACGCCATCGTGATCGGCTCGGGCCTCGGCGGCCTGACCACCGCCAGCATGCTGGCGCGCCACGCCGGCAAGCGCGTGCTCGTGCTCGAGCGCCACGACACCGCCGGCGGCTTCACCCACACCTTCCACCGCCCCGGCTACGAGTGGGACGTCGGCGTCCACTACGTCGGCGACGTCCACCGCCCGGGCACGCTCCTGCGGCGGGCCTTCGACCACCTGACCGACGGCGAGCTGGCCTGGGCCGACATGGGCGAGGTCTACGACACGATCGTCGTCGGCGACGACCGCTACGAGCTGGCCGCCGGGCGCGAGGCCTTCCGCGCCCGCATGCACGGCTACTTCCCGCGTCAGACCGCCGCCATCGATCGCTACCTCGACCTCGTCCGCGACACCGTCCACACCAGCCGCCGCTTCTTCCTCGAGAAGGCGCTGCCGCCGACCCTGGGCGCGCTGGCCAGCCCGCTCCTGCGCGGCCCTGCCCTGCGCCACACCCGCCGCACCGTGCGCGAGGTCCTGGCCGAGCTCACCGACGATGCTCGCCTGGTCACCGTCCTCACCGGCCAGTACGGCGACTACGGGCTGCCGCCGGCGCAGGCGAGCTGGTTCATGCACGCCCTCCTGGTCGGGCACTACCTGGGCGGCGGCGCCTACCCGGTCGGCGGCTCGGCGCGCATCGCCGCCACGATGCTGCCCGGCATCGAGCGCCACGGCGGCGCGGTCGTGACCTCGGCCGAGGTCGAGCGCGTCCTGATCGAGCGCGGCCGCGCGGTGGGCGTGCGCCTGACCAGCGGCGAGGAGGTGCGCGCGCCGCTGGTGGTGAGCGACGCCGGCCTCGCCGTCACCTACGGCCGCCTGGTGCCGCCCGAGGTCGCGGCCAAGGCCGGCCTGTCGCCGACGGTGCCGGGGGCGCCGCCCTCGTTCAGCCACGTCTCGCTCTACCTCGGCCTCCGCCACGACGCCGCCGCCCTCGGCCTGCCGCGCTCCAACTACTGGGTCTACCCCGGCGACGACCACGACCGCAGCGTCGCCCGCTACACCCACGACCCCGACGCGCCGCTGCCGGTCGCGTACCTGTCGTTCCCGTCGGCCAAGGATCCGGACTTCGCCCGCCGCTATCCCGGCCGCGCCACGATCGAGGTGGTCGGGGTCGCGCCCCACGCCTGGTTCGAGCGCTGGGCCGGCACGCCGTGGAAGAAGCGCGGCGCCGCGTACGAGGCGTTCAAGCAGCGCCTGTCCGACCGCCTGCTCGCCGCGCTGGTCCGCCAGGTACCGTCGATCGAGGGCAAGGTCGATCACGCCGAGCTGTCGACGCCGCTGTCGACCACGCAGTTCGCCGCCCACCCGCACGGCGAGATCTACGGCCTCGCCCACACCCCGGACCGCTTCGCCGCCCGCCACCTCCGCCCCCACACGCCGGTGCGCGGGCTCTACCTGACCGGCGCCGACGTCTGCACCGCCGGCGTCGGCGGCGCGCTGATGGCCGGCGTGCTCACCGCCACCGCCATCACCCGCCGGAACCTCCTGACGCCGATCCTGCGCGGGGAGCGCGCCGGCCGCGGCGAGGCCGTGCCCCGCTGGCGCACCGAGGTTGCCGATCGCAACGCCGCCGCCCCGGCGTCGGCGCAGGTCCGCGACCAGAAACCAGCCGGACCTCGCGACGACATGGCACGGGGCTTGTAGCGGCCTCACGACCTGAGGCCGCGTCTGGTCGGTCCCAGGTCCCGGAGGCCCCGATGATCGATGCTCGCGCGGCCCTGGCCGCTGCCCTCGCCCACGCCGCCGCCGTCGGCGTCACCCTCGTCCTCGTGCTCGGGCTCGCGCCGGCGACGGCCGCCGCGGTCCCGCTGCAGCAGCCCAACGGCGCCGCCATCCCCAGCCAGATGGGCTGCCACGCCGGGCAACCGACCGGACTGGCCGCCGAGCTGGCGTGCGAGTGCACGACGCCCGGCACCTGCAACATCGGCCCGGCCTGTCCGCCGCCGGGGCCGTGCGTCATCCCGACCGGCACCTGCGAGACCACGCTCTACCACCAGGTCAACGACAACACCTGCATCCCGTCGGTGCTCGAGGGCCTCGACCCGTGGCAGGACGGCGCGCTCACCCCCGAGACCTTCACCCCGACCTGCCCGGTCACGTTCGAGGTGGTGAGCCGGGGCACCGCCCGCTTCAAGAACATCTTCGGCTGGTACAACGTGACCGGCCAGCGCCCGACCACCGCCGAGCTGGTGCCGATGATCACCTGCGACACGCCGGAGGGCGCCTCGGTCGTGCTCGACGTCCGCGCCGACCCGCGCTGGGCCGGCGGCGAGATCGCCTTCTTCCTCGCCACCCCCGAGGCCCACGGCTCGAGCGGCAACTGCGCCGACGGCGACTGCTGCGCCCGCGTCGAGCGCCTGGGCACGGCTGGCCACGTCTTCTACTCGCAGCGCGACCTCAACCCCGACCACGTCGGCGCCGACTCCATCATCCACCTCATCGTCTACGACAGCGTGATCACCGATCGGAAGTTCTACTTCGCGTGGGAGGACACGCTGGGCGCCGCCAACAACGACTTCACCGACCTGGTCACCAGCGTCACCGGCGTCGAGTGCGCCGGCGGGGGCACCGCCTGCGACACCGGCCTGCCCGGCATGTGCCAGTACGGCGGCACCCAGTGCCGCGGCTCGGCGATCGAGTGCGTGGGGGTCTACGGCGCCACCGGCGAGTCGTGCGACGGCGCCGACAACGACTGCGACGGCGAGACCGACGAGGGCCTGGGCTGCGAGAACCTGGTCGGCGAGTGCCAGGACGTCACCTGCCCCGGCGGCCTCATCTGCAAGATGGGCCAGTGCATCGACCCGTGCGTGAACGTGCAGTGCGCGACCGGCCTCACCTGCCTGTCGGGCGCGTGCGTCCCCGGCTGCAACACGTGCAACGGCGCGGTGTGCCCCACCGGCTTCACCTGCAACCTCGACAACGGCGACTGCGTGGGCGGCCCCGGCGGCGGCGGTGACGCCGGCGTCGGCGGCGACGGCGACGGCGGGACCGACGGCGGCGGCGAGCCCCCGGTGGCCGGCTGCTGCAGCGGCGGCGGCGGCGCCGCCGGCGCCGGGCTGGGCGCGCTGGTCGCCCTCGTCCTCGGCCTACGTCCCCGCCGGCGGCTCGCCGGCGGGCGCTGACCCGTCGCCCTCGGCGGCGGCCGCGGCGCCGTCGGCGCTGTTGGCGGCGGCCGCGGCCGGCTCGTCCCCGGCGGCGGGCGCGAACAGCGCCAGCGCCTTCGCGATCGCCGGTCGGTCGCCGGCCAGGTAGACGACGTCGCCGGCCGCGAACGGCAGCGCCGGGTCGGGCGGCTCGAGGACGCGCTCGCCGCGCCGCACCGCCACCACCAGCGCGCCGGTGACCGAGCGCAGGCGCAGGCCCGCGCTCGACGCCCCCACCGCCGGGCTGGTCGGCCGCACCCGCACGCACTCGAGCTTGAGGTCGTCGAGGGCGCGGACGTCGCGCAGGAGGTTGCGCGGGACCACCGGCGTCCGCTCGCTGGTCTGGGTGGCGGCCCGCATCGCCGCCACCCGCTCGTCGATGACGTCGCGGGGGACCTCCATCCACCGCAGCATGCGGGCGGTGACCTCGACCGCGCCCTCGACCTCCTCGGCGACCACGTCGTTGGCGCCGAGGGCCATGAGCGTCCCCCGCTCGCCCAGGAACCGGCTGCGCATCAGCACCGGCACCGACGGCGCCAGGCGGCGCGCGGTGTCGACCACGCGCTGGGCGGCGGCCGGATCGTTCATGAGCAGGACCAGCAGGCGCGCCGCCGGCAGGCCGGCGTGGCCGAGCGCCTCGGCGCTGGTGGCGTCGGCGTAGTAGATCGGCACGCCGGCGGCGCGGCCGCCGCGCACGTGCTCGGCGTCGAGATCGAGGACCACGGCGCGGGCGCCGATCGCGGCCAGGGCCTCGGCGGCGAGCCGGCCGGCGACGCCGTAGCCGACGATCACGACGTGGTCGCGGGGGGCGGCGGCGCCGGCGTCGACCTCGTCCACGCCGCGCACGCCGATCAGGCGCTCGAGCGGCGCCAGCAGCCGCTCGCCGGCGGTGATGCGGGGCGCGACGTGGACCATGAGCGGGGTCAGGAACATGCTGGCGATGCCGGCGGCCATGAGCGGCGCGAGCTCGGCGCGGGTGATGACGCCGCGCTCCTCGGCCAGCCGCGCCAGCACGAAGCCGAACTCGCCGAACTGGGCCAGGCCGACCCCGGCCAGCCACGCCGCCCGGGCGGGGAAGCGCATCGCCATCGCCGCCACCGTGGCCAGGACGCCCTTGCCGACCACGAAGCCGGCGAGGAGCGCGACCGCCAGGCCCGGCTCCTCGAACACCACCCGGGCGTCGAACAGCATGCCGAGCGAGACGAAGAAGACGCTGACGAAGGCGTCGCGCAGCGGCAGGATGTCGCCCATGGCGCGGTGCCCGTACTCGGTGTCGGCCACCACCATGCCGCCGAGGAAGGCGCCCAGCGCCAGCGACAGCCCGGCCAGGGACGTCAGCCACGCGGTGCCGATGCACAGGGCGAGGATCGCGAGCAGGAAGACCTCGCGGCTGTGGCTGGCGTCGACCAGGGCGAGGACGCGCGGCACGACGAAGCGGGCCACGGTGAGGGTGGCGATCACCACCACCGCCGCCTTGCCGAGCGCCACCCCCAGCCCGGCGGCCACGCCGTCGCCACCGCCGCCCAGGAGCGGCACCACCAGCACCATCGGCACCACCAGCAGGTCCTGGAAGATGAGGGCGCCGACGATGAAGCGGCCGTGGGGGGCGTCGAGCTCGCGCCGCTCGGCGAGCGCGCGCAGGACGATGGCGGTGCTCGACAGGGCGAAGACGAAGCCGTAGAGCACGCCGCGGCCGAGCGGCTCGCCGACCGCGACCGCGATGCCGGTGGCCGCCGACGCGGTCAGCGCGACCTGGAGCACGCCGCCGAGGGCGACCTGGGCGAAGATGTGGCGCAGGCGCGCCAGCGAGAACTCGAGGCCGATCGTGAACAGGAGGAGCACGACGCCGACCTCGGCCAGGATCTCGATGGCGGGGACCGAGCGCACCAGGGCGAGGCCGAACGGGCCGACCACCGCGCCGGCGGCGAGCAGCCCGGCCACCGTCGGCACCCGCAGCCGCGCCAGCACCACGGTCACCGCGACCGACAGGATCGCGATGATCGCGAGCTCGCCGAGGAGCGGGACCTGTCCCATCGCGCCCGACTATGCACCAGGCGCGGGCGAAGACGTCAGCGCTGGGCGGCGCGCAGGAGCCGGCCGAAGGCGATGCCGGCGGCCTCGGCCAGGCTCGTGACCAGGGCCTCGGCCGGCCCGAGGCCGGCGCGGGTGTGGACGTAGAGCAAGCACACCACCTGGTCGCCGATCGAGATCGGCGCGATCATCACCTGCGCCGGCGGCAGGCCGCCCAGGAGCTCCCACATCCGCTGGTCGATCATGGTGACCGACCGGGTGGTGGGCTCGACCAGGATCGTCGACCGCCCGGCGTAGGCCCGGGCCACGAGCCCGTCCTGATCGAGCGGGACCGCCAGCGACTCGATCACCGCGTTGCCGTCCTCGCAGAAGCCCTTCCAGCCCACCGCCAGCGGCGGCCGTGCCACGAAGATGATCGCCGCGTCCAGCGGCGCGCCCGGCAGCTCGGCCAGGGACTCGACGACGAGCTCGCCGACCCGGTCGCGGGTCTCGGCCCGGCGCACCGCGCGCGCCAGCTCCTCGGGCGCCTGCGGCCGCAAGGGCGCAACCTCCTGCACCGGCCGGATCGCCGACTCGCTCGCCACCTGGCGAACGGCGATGCGGGCCAGCGCGACCTGGGTCGGGGTGTCGGCGAGCGAGGGCACGAAGTGGCGGCGCTCGGCCCCCTGGTCGCCCTCGATCTCGACCGCGATCTCGTCCGCGGCCGCGGCCGCGGGCTCGCCCCTCGCAGCCGGGGTGAGCGTCGGCCGCGGCAGGCCGACCTGGCTGTCGAGCTTGAGGGCGGGATCGCTCGCCGGCGGCGGCGGTACGCGTTCGGTGGACACGCCCAGCGGCCCCGGCCGGGCCTCGGCGGCGGGCGCGCCCGGCCTCGCGAGGGTCCCGGGCGCGCCGCCCTGCCCGGGCCGGAAGGCCCAGCCCTCGAGGTCGGTGTTGTCGACGCTCTCGGGCACCACCGGCAGCTCGGTCGGCACCCGCGCCTTGACCCGCAGGAACCGGTTTGCGCGCGGGATCTGGTAGGCGAGCTCGAGGTGGTAGTGGATCCGCAGCTCGGGCGCGACGGCGCAGACCAGCTCCTCGGGCTCGAGGTCGAGCTGGAACGCCAGCTCGCCGCGGGCATGCTCGGGCAGCGGATCGCGGACCGCCACCGCCACCCGCCGCTGATCCTGGGCCAGGCGGCCGATGGGCACGACCCGCCACTTGCCGGCGATGGCCGGCGGCAGCCGGGCCTGCATCGCCGGGTCGCAGCGGTCGAAGTGCTGGCCGAGCGCGGCGGGCAGGCGGTGGCGGCGGGCCAGGGCCTTCGCGAGCTGATCGAGCGTGACGTGGCCGAGCTCGACGAGGTTGGTCCCCAGGCGCCCGCCGTAGAGGACCTGGGTGGCCAGGCCCTCGTGCAGTTGCGCGTCGGAGATCAGCTCGAGTTGAACGAGGAGCTCGCCCAGTCTCGCCACGGAGCCGCCATCGTATCAAAGCGCGGCGGCCACGGCGCCCCCCTTCCGCCGCCTGCGCCGGCGGCCGCTACCCCACCGGATACCCATGGGTGGTCAGGCCTGTCGGCGCGCGTCGTCCCGGCTCGAGCGCGGTCGCGACGGGCGCGCGCCGACGGACGGGCGATCGTGACCTCAGGCGATCGTGACCTCGGGGCAGAGGTACACGTCCTGGATGGCGTGGAGGAGCTCGACGCCCTCCTTCATCGGCCGCTGGAACGCCTTGCGCCCGCTGATGAGGCCCATGCCGCCGGCGCGCTTGTTGATGACCGCGGTCGCGACCGCGTCGCGCAGGTCGTTGTCGCCCGAGGCGCCGCCCGAGTTGATGAGGCCGATGCGGCCCATGTAGCAGTTGGCGACCTGGTAGCGGGCGAGGTCGATGGGGTGATCGCTCGTCAGCTCGGAGTAGACCTTCTTGTGGGTCTTGCCCCAGCGCTTGAGCGCCGGGTCGTTGTAGCCGCCGTTGCCCTCGGGGAGCTTCTGCTTGATGATGTCGGCCTGGATCGTCACGCCCAGGTGGTTGGCCTGGCTCGACAGGTCGGCGGCGAGGTTGTGATCGCCGCGCTCGGTCTTGAAGGCGCTGTTGCGGACGTAGCACCACAGCACCGTGAACATGCCCAGGGCGTGGGCCTCGGCGAAGGCCTCGGCGATCTCGTGGAGCTGCCGCCGCGACTCGGCCGACCCCCAGTAGATCGTCGCGCCCACGCCCTGCGCCCCCATGTCGAAGCACTGGCGCACGGTGCCGAACAGGGTCTGGTCGTAGGTGTTGGGGTACGACAGGAACTCGTTGTGGTTGATCTTGACGATGAACGGGATGCGGTGGGCCCAGCGGCGGGCCACCGCGCCCAGCACGCCGTAGGTCGACGCCACCGCGCTGCACCCGCCCTCGACGGCGAGGCGCACGATGTGCTCGGGATCGAACATCGCCGGGTTGGGCGCGAACGACGCCCCCGCCGAGTGCTCGATGCCCTGGTCGACGGGCAGGATCGAGACGTAGCCGGTGCCGGCCAGGCGCCCGGTGTCGAGCATCCGCTGCATCGCGCCCAGCACGCGCGGCGAGCGATCGGTCTGCGCGAAGACGTCGTCGATGTAGCGCGGCCCCGGCAGGGTCAGCGCGTCGCGGGCGATGGTCTTCGAGCTGTGATCGAGCAGCCCGGCCTGGTCGCCGAGCAGCTCGCGGATCTGGCGGATGTCGCGGGGCATGACGCGGTCATACTCGCGTCGGTGGCCGGCGCGCAAGCCCATGGCGCAGCGCGTCGAAAAACGCCACGCCGTCGACGGCGGACGATGCGGAACGCGACGCCGGACGATGCGGATCACAGCGTCCGGATGACGCTTGTTGCATCCTCGGGGGACTTTCCGCTACAACGCCGACTCGACTCGACTGTCAGGGAGGAACCATGCGTCTTGCTCACTACCTCGCGGCCGCGGCCACCACCTTCGCCCTCGTCGCCTGCGGCGGCGACGACGGGGACAACCCCAGCGTGGACGCTGCCAACATGCTGCCCAACCCCGGCTTCCCGGTGCCGACGGCCCCGACCAAGGCCAACGACCGGCAGGGCGGCGTGTGGACCGAGCTCGGGCCGGCCAACTGGAGCTGCCTGAACACGGCGAGCACCGACCAGCCCAGCACCCAGACCATCTCGATGTCCGGCCTCATCGAGGACTTCCAGACCGGCGCCGGCGTGGGCGCGGCGGCCATCACCGCCTTCCCCGGGATCGACCTCAACGGCAACTCGGGCACCGCGACCAGCGACAACAACGCCCAGACCCGCGGCGAGTACACGATCAGCCTCGCCCAGCTCCCGGGCGGCACGACCCGCTACGGCTTCAAGTTCGAGGCCGCCAGCTACGTCAAGACCTACCTCCCCAACCAGTACGTCGACCCCGCCACCGCCACCCAGACCCGGGACATGGCCGCGGTGTCCGAGGCGACCGCCCTCGCCCTGCCCGCCTTCATCGGCGTCACCCGCGACGTGACCAAGGGCGTCCTCGCCGGGGCGTTCCGCGACTGCGACGGCAACGAGGTCTCCAACGCGGTGGCCACCGTCAGCTCGACCTCGGGCACGGTCACCCACCTCGACGGCGCCAAGACCTTCTACTTCTCGGCCGGCTCGAGCAGCCTGCCGGTGCGCCACACCGTGTCGCCGGTCATGAACAAGGACGGCCTGTTCGTGGTCCTCGATCTGCCCCCGCAGACCGGCGCCGCCTACGTCCAGATCTGGGGCTTCGTCGACGACGCCGACCTCGCCGACGGCCAGATGACGCTGCTGTCGGAGCTGGCGTCGCCGGTCGAGGCCAACGCGGTCATCACCGGGTCGTTCGAGCCCAAGCGCTCCAACTAGGACACCCGCCGGCGCGATCCCCGGGGCGAACCCGCGGGCCGCGCCGCGCCGCACGATCGAAGGGCCGCCAGCGCGCGGCCCTTTTGCTTTTTTGCTATCGTGGCCGCGCCTTTCCTGGGGGAACCATGATCCGAGGACGACACCTGGTCTCCGTCGCGGCCGCGGCCGCGGCGACCGCGGCCCTGGCGCTCACCACCGCCGGCACCGCCCACGCGCAGCTCGTCGAGCTCAAGTGGGCGACCGAGGGCTACTTCCGCACCCGCACGGTGACGCTCACCAACCTGGCGCCGCAGCCCCGCCGCACCAGCGTCTACCCGCCCAACGGCGAGACCATCGTCATCCCCGACATCCGGCGCACCAGCTACATCGTGAGCCGGTTCCGCATGATGCCGTCGCTGAGCTACGGCAAGGTGGCGCGCCTCAACCTCCAGATCGACGCCCTCGACGACGTCCTGTGGGGCGACAACAACGGCCTGTCGACCGCGCCGCTGTTCGCGACCGACGGCTCCAACCAGGGCTTCCTGGGCGGCCCGGTCGGCGACTCGGTCACGATCCGCCGCGCCTGGGTCCAGTTCTCGGTGCCGGTCGGCGTCATGCGCGTCGGCCGCATGCCCTCGCACTGGGGCATGGGCCTGCTCGCCAACGGCGGCGGCACCGGCTGGCTCGACCCCGAGACCCCCAAGGGCGAGCCCCAGCGCAAGATGCTGGACAACTTCTTCGACGACGACTTCGGCGACAACCACTTCGGCTCGACCGCCGACCGCATCCTGTTCATCACCAAGCCCATCACGATCTACCGGACGGTCAAGAAGCTGGGCAAGGTCGATCACCCGCTGGTGGTCGGCTACGCCTTCGACAAGCTGTCGGAGTCGCCGCTCCTGCCGTTCGAGAACTTCGAGCGCAAGTTCCGCCCGTTCGGCCAGCAGGGCTTCATCTCGCGCGGCCGCAACGACGACGTCAACGAGCACGTCGCGCTGGTGGTGTGGAACGACCCCGACTGGGACAAGAAGTCGTTCCTCGACGAGCTCCGGGTCGGCCTCTACGGCGTGCTCCGCACCGCCCGGGAGGGCTCGACCCAGCCGTCGGCGATCACCGACCCCACGGCGATCTGCGGCACCTTCGACGGCGTGCCCTACACCTGCGAGGACACCGGCAGCAAGGTCTGGATCGCCGACCTGTGGTGGCGCGTCCGCTACGGCAACATGTTCACCGAGGGCGAGGTCTACCAGATCGGCGGCCAGACCTTCGGCGGCGTGCCGTTCCCGTCGCGCAACCAGAAGAAGGAGGCCAGCATCCGCGCCGGCGCCGCCCGCTTCGCCTGGCTGACCCAGAAGTGGGACGCCATGCTCGAGATCGGCCACGCCTCGGGCGACGACGTCCTCGAGGACGAGCACTTCAAGCAGCGCGCGATGCACCCCGACTTCAACGTCGGCCTCATCCTGTTCGAGGAGACGCTGCGCGAGCTCACCGCCCGCACCTACGGCATCCCCTTCTTCTCCAACGAGAACCCGCAGGGCGCGCTCGGCCTGATGTCGAACGGCGGCGTCATCAACGCCAACTACGTCTTCCCCAAGTTCCGCTTCCGGCCGACGCCGGTGGCCGGCCTCGAGGTCATCGGCGGCATCCTGGCCGCCTGGGTCGACACCACCCAGACCGACGGCACTTCGCTGTTCCCGGCCTGCTCGATCGGCGGCGCCTGCACCAGCGACGGCAAGGACTCGACGTACCTCGGCACCGAGATCGACCTCGCGGTCCGCGCCAGCTTCGCCGGCAACATTCGCTTCGCGCTCGAGACCGGCTACCTCCGCTTCGGCGGCGCGCTCAAGCACCAGCTCACCGAGGCCAGCGGCTCGTTCACGCTGCAGACGTCGCTCGCCTTCGTCTGGTAGCCGGCGCCGGCCGGGACGCGGGATGTCGTGACGAGCGGCTCGCTCCCGGGCGGACGGACGGCGGGCTGGCACGCCGGCCGGGTCGCCCTGTGGTCGTACCTGGCGGTGGCGGCGCTGGTGGCGGTGCTGGTCCGCATCGACGTCACGGTGCCGGCGATCGGCCACCTCGGCTCGGCGCTGGTGGCGGTGGTCTTCCTCTACGCCCCGGTGCTCATCGCCTGGCGGCGCCACGAGGATCTGGTCGACTACGGCTTCCGCACCGACCCGGTGGGGCCGAACCTGCGGCTCTGCGCGATCACGCTCGTCGTCATCCTGCCCGCGTTCCTCGGCGTCTACCTGCTCTTCTACGACGTGGTGTGCGGCAGCCGCGAGCTGCGCGCCCTGGCCCCGCCCGGCACCTGCGCCGGCTGGGACGGCGTCAACTACGAGACCCCGCGCCTGGGCTGGGCCTTCCTCGAGTTCGCCGCCGTCCAGCTCGTGGTGGTGGCGCTGCCCGAGGAGCTGTTCTTCCGCGGCTGCCTGCACCGCCTGCTCGAGGAGCGCTTCCCGCCGGCGCGGCGCTGGCTGGGCGGCGGCGTGGGCTGGGCGCTCGTCCTATCGTCGGTGGCCTTCGCCGTCGTCCACCTGCCCAAGCACGGCGACCCGCGGGCGCTGGCCACGTTCTTCCCCGGCCTCCTGTTCGGCTGGATGCGCTCGGCCACCGGCTCGATCGCGGCGCCGGTGGTCGTACACGCCGCGTCCAACATCTGGGTCCGCCTGCTCGACCTGACCTTCCTGCGCTGACCCGCCGCGCGAGGGACGCCTCGCCCGTGGGCCCGCTCGATCGCGGGACCGAACCGGCCTCGGCGGCGGCGGTGGACGGGCCCGGCCGCGCCCGTGCCCGATCCGGGCGCGACCTGCTATCACTGGCGGGTCCCGTGCGCACCGCCGCGTTCTTCGACATGGATCACACCGTCCTGCGCAAGGACACCGGCATGAGCTGGATGCGGTTCCTGCGCCGGCGCGGCGAGCTGTCGTCGCCGGCCCTGGCCCGCGCGGTGTGGTGGAGCCTGCTCTACAAGGCGGCGGTGCTCGACCTCGAGGCGCTGGCGACCCGGCTGAGCGCCGGGCTCGCCGGCGAGGAGGAGGCCGAGATGATCGCCAAGTGCCGGGTCTGGTACGAGGCCGACGTCGCGCCCATGGTCACGCCGGCGGCGCGCCACGCCCTGGCCGCCCACCAGGCCCGCGGCGACGTCATCGTGCTGGCCACCGGCGCCACCCAGTACGCCGCGCTGGCGGTGGCCGAGGGCCTCGGCATCGAGCACACCCTGTGCTCGCGGCTCGAGGTCGACGCCGGCCGCTTCACCGGCCGGCTGGCGGCGATGTGCTTCGGCCCGCACAAGGTGACCCTGGCCGAGGGCTGGGCCGCCGCCCACGGCATCGACCTCGCGCGCTCGACCTTCTACTCCGACAGCTACAACGACCTGCCCATGCTCGAGCGCGTCGGCGCCGCGGTCGCGGTGAACCCGGATGTCCGGCTGTGGCGGCACGCCCGCCGCAGCGGCTGGCGCATCGAGCACTGGGCCTGATATGGTGCCGCCGTGAGCGCCGACGCCCCCCTGCAGAAGCACCGCCACGACCTCGGCCACGAGGACCACGGCCCGGTGATGGCCGAGCGCACCACCCGCGGGATCCAGATGATCCTGGGCCTGTGGATCGCGCTGACCGCGATCTCGCTCCTGTGGGCGATGATCGACGCCGGCTGACGCGAGCGAGGAGGAGCCGCGGGCCGGCGCCGCGCTGGCAACCGCGGCGCGCCCGGTCCATAGTCCCGGGCTGGGCACGCCGCCGCCGGTGGCGTGACATCGCGCATGGGCCTCATCCCCGACGACGTCATCGCCGAGATCCGGACCCGCGCCGACATCGTCGCGGTGATCGGCCAGCACGTCCAGCTCCGCAAGGCCGGCCGCAACTGGAAGGGGCTGTGCCCGTTCCACGGCGAGAAGACGCCGTCGTTCAACGTCTCGCCCGACAAGGGCTTCTTCTACTGCTTCGGCTGCCAGAAGAAGGGCGACGTCTTCACGTTCGTCATGGAGTACCAGGGCAAGAGCTTCCACGAGACCGCCGAGACCCTGGCCGCCCAGTTCGGGGTGACCATCCCCGAGACCCAGGCCTCGCCCGAGCAGCAGCGCGCGCGCGGCGAGCGCCAGCAGCTCCTCGAGGTGAACAAGCTCGCCACCCAGTTCTTCCGCGAGGCCCTGGCCGGCGCCGCCGGCCAGCCCGGGCGCGACTACCTCGCGCGCCGCGGCACCACCGACGCCATGCGCGACCGCTTCCAGCTCGGCTACGCGCCCGGCGACTGGCACGCGCTGGCCGACTTCCTGAAGGCGCGCCGGGTCGATCTGGAGCTGGCGGTCAAGCTCGGGCTCATCGCCCGCCAGCCCCGGGCCGGCGGCTTCTACGATCGGTTCCGCGACCGCCTGGTGTGCCCGGTGGTCATGCCCGGCGGCGAGATCGCCGGGTTCTCGGCGCGCCTGGTCGGCGAGGCCAGCCCCGACGGCCAGGCCGGCGCCAAGTACATCAACAGCCCCGAGAGCCCGGTCTACAAGAAGTCGCGGCTGCTGTTCGGCATGGCCCAGGCCCGCGAGGCCATGGGCGCCAAGAAGCGGGCGGTGCTGGTCGAGGGCAACTTCGACGTCATCTCGATGCACCAGGCCGGGTTCGACGAGACCGTGGCGCCGCTGGGCACCGCGCTCACCGCCGAGCAGATCGACCTCCTGCGCCGCATGGCCCCCGAGGTGGTGCTGTTCTACGACGGCGACCGGGCCGGCCGGGTCGCCACCCGGGCCGCCCTCGAGCTGTGCCTGGCCGCCGACGTGCCGGTGCGGGTGGCGTGGCGATCCCGGGGCGACGACGCCGCCCTGGAGGGTCAGGATCCGGACAGCCTGCTCAGGAGCGGCCGGGTGGACGTCGAGGCCATGATCAAGGGGGCGCGCGACGGCCTCGAGGCCTACACCTACGCCCTCGTCGACGCCGCCCGGGGCGCGGTCAACGCCCGCGCCCAGATCCTGGAGCACGTCGCAAAGTTGGTCAGCAAGGTTGCCGAACCGCTGAAACGTGATGTAATCGCCGGCACTTTGGCGATGGCACTGGATCTGGACCAGGGGGTGGTCCGGAACGCGATCGGCGCCGCCGGCCGGCGCGAGCATGCCCGGTCCGGGCCGTCCGGTCCGGGTGGCCAGCCGGGCGCGCCCGTGGCCGGGGCGCCGGCGGCCAGCGCGCCGCCCCCCGGCGACGAGGTCGACCTCCTGGCGCTGCTCGCCGACCACCCGTCCCTGCTCCCAACTGCCGACGCAAACGGGGCTTTTTCGCTCTTGACGGACGCGCGTCTTCGCGACATGTATTCCGCCGCACTGCGTGGGGGATCCCTCCTGGACCTGGCCCCGACGTACCTGCCCGCATCGTCCACCAAGACCTTCCTCGAAGGACGCTACGCCGCCACCACCGATCCGCAGCGCCAGCTGCTCGAGCAGATCGCCAACCTCGGCACCTTGCAGCACAAGCGCCGCGGGGCCGAGCTCGAGCGCCAGCTCGGCGAGGCTCGTCGCCGTGGCGATCAGCACCAGGCTCGACTGCTGGTAGACCAGCTCCTCGAACATCACAAGACAGGTCGATAGGAACCATGGCCAAGTCCGCACCGTCGAAGCAGAAGTCCTCCCGCGCTCCCAAGGCGGACAAGCCGGATCGCGAGAAGCCCGAGAAGCCCGAGAAGGACAAGGCCGGGCGGGGGGCGAAGGCGGAGGCGACCGACAAGGCCGACAAGGCCGACAAGGCCGACAAGGCGGGCGGAGACAAGGGCGGGGACAAGGACGCCGCCCGGGGCCGGGCGCCGGGCCGCCCCGGCAAGAAGTCGGCGCAGCCCAAGCGGCAGCCCTCCAACTTCGACGACGACGAGCCGCCGCCCAGCAACTTCGTCGACGATGACGACGACGATCTCGAGGACATGCCGCGGCGCTCGGCGGCCAAGGAGGCCGACGCCGCCGCCATGGAGGCCGAGACCCGCCGCGGCGGCGCCGCCAAGAAGAACGGCGCCGCGCCCGAGAACGATCGGCAGCGCTCCAAGCTGATCGAGCTCGGCAAGGCCAAGGGCTTCCTCACCTACGACGAGATCAACGACCACATGCCCGACGACGTGGTCTCGACCGAGCAGATCGACGGCTGGCTGTCGTCGCTCGGCGAGCACGGCATCGCGATCGTCGAGGGCGGCGGCCAGCGCCAGTCGGCCGGCGATCTCGACGGCGCCAAGGCGGTCGACCTCAGCAAGGAGAAGGAGGACGCCGACGGCGAGGAGGCGCAGGCCACCGAGGACGAGGAGTACGCGTACAGCCGCACCTCGGACCCGGTGCGCATGTACCTGCGCAAGATGGGCTCGGTCTCGCTGCTCACCCGCGAGGGCGAGGTCGAGATCGCCAAGCGCATCGAGGACGGCGAGCGCAAGATGCTGCAGGCCGTGCTCAACTCGTCGGTCGCCGTCGAGGAGCTGCTCGAGACCGGCGAGCGCCTGCGCAAGGGCAAGGCCCGCGTCAAGGACGTCGTCAAGGACATCGACGAGGACGAGGCCGAGTTCGACGAGAAGTGGCACACCGAGCGGGTGTGCAAGGTCATCGACAAGATCCGCAAGCTGCAGCGCGACAACGAGAAGCTGATCGAGAAGCTGAACGAGCGCGGCGCGACCGAGGCCAAGAAGAAGAAGATCCGCGAGGGGCTCAAGGAGAACCGCGACCAGATGTTCGAGGATCTCTCGGACCTGCGGCTGTCCAAGCCCACCGTCGACCGCATCGTCGCCCAGCTCAAGAACCTCATCCTCAAGCTCGACAAGGCCGAGGCCGAGATCCGCGAGTGCGAGCGCCGGGTCGGGCTGTCGGCGACCGAGCTGCGCAAGCTCCTGCGCGAGATGAAGGCGTCGCCGGCCAAGGCCCGCGCCGTCGGCAAGAAGACCCAGCTCACCATCGCCGACTTCGAGGAGATGGAGGAGCAGATCAAGAACGGCGGCCGCAAGATCGCCGTGCTCGAGGACGAGGCCAAGACCAACGCCCCCGAGCTGCGCTCGACCTACCGCGACATGTCGGAGGGCGAGCGCATGGCCGAGCGCGCCAAGAGCGAGCTGGTCGAGGCCAACCTCCGCCTGGTCGTGTCGATCGCCAAGAAGTACACCAACCGCGGCCTGCAGTTCCTCGACCTCATCCAGGAGGGGAACATCGGCCTGATGAAGGCGGTCGACAAGTTCGAGTACAAGCGCGGCTACAAGTTCTCGACCTACGCCACGTGGTGGATCCGCCAGGCCATCACCCGCGCCATCGCCGATCAGGCCCGCACCATCCGCATCCCGGTGCACATGATCGAGACGATCAACAAGCTGGTCCGCACCAGCCGCTACCTCGTGCAGGAGCTCGGCCGCGCGCCCACGCCCGAGGAGATCGCCGAGCGCATGGAGCTGCCGCTCGACAAGGTGCGCAAGGTCCTCAAGATCGCCAAGGAGCCGATCTCGCTCGAGACCCCGATCGGCGAGGAGGAGGACTCGCACCTCGGCGACTTCATCGAGGACAAGAGCATCACCTCGCCCAGCGAGAGCGTGATCTCGGTCAACCTCGCCGACCAGACCCGCAAGGTGCTGGCCACCCTGACGCCGCGCGAGGAGAAGGTCCTGCGCATGCGCTTCGGCATCGGCGAGAAGAGCGATCACACCCTCGAGGAGGTCGGCCAGGACTTCGAGGTGACGCGCGAGCGCATCCGTCAGATCGAGGCCAAGGCGCTGCGCAAGCTGCGCCACCCCAGCCGCAGCAAGCGGCTCAAGGCCTTCGTCGAGAGCTGAGCGACCGACGCGCGCGCGGCGCCGGCGTGCGCCGCGCGGGGATCAGTAGGGTGGCGGCGGCGGCGGGTAGGTGGGCGCGCCGCCGTAGGTGCCGCCGCCGTAGACGTCCCCGCCGTAGCCGGCCGGGGGCGGGGGCGCGGCGCCGGTGGCCTGGCCCGGGCGCCAGCCGTTCCAGTCGCCCTGGCGGTCGCGGTTGCTGGTCCACCAGCGGCCGGCGAAGCGGGCGCCGGCGGGATCGAACACCAGCCAGCCCTCGCCGGCGAGCACCGGCGCGCCCGCCGCCGCGATCGCCGGCTCGCGCCAGGTCAGGCGCAGGACGTTGCCGTCGAGGGTGCCGGCGAAGTAGCCGATGACCTCCTGCCCGCCCCGGTCGTAGCGCCACGCCCCGTGGACGCGGCCGGGCGACTCCTCCTCGATCTTGACCGGGCCGAACGAGCTGTCCCACAGGCCGTGGGAGGCGCGCGGGTCCATGCCCTGGGCCTGCGGCGGCTGCGCGTTCCAGGCGCCGGGCGGCGGCGGCGGCGGCGCGCTGGATCGCGAGCTGGCGGACGCGGCCAGCGCCAGGGCGGCGGCGGCGACGAGGAGGGCGCGGAGGGCGGGGCGCAGGCGGGTCATCGGCCCCAGGTTACCATCGCGCCGCTTGCCGTCGCCGTCCGGGAGGGATAACGTGCCCGCCGCTGTAACCTCCGCCACACGGGCCCATAGCTCAATCGGTCAGAGCGGCCGGCTCATAACCGGTTGGTCCCTGGTTCGAACCCAGGTGGGCCCACGAACCGAACGGCCGACGCCCGGCGGAGGTACGGCTCGATGCCCGGCCCGACGCCACCCGGCGCCCGACCCGGCGGGATGACAACCAGCGAGGGACCTAGCCTTGAAAGACCAGCTCATCTACCTGCTCGAGCTCCAGACCATCGACACGAAGGTCAAGGAGCTCGAGGCCGCGCGCCAGGGTCTGCCCACTCGCACCGAGCCGCTGCGCCGCGACCTCGGCAAGCTCGAGACCATGCTGGGCGGCGAGCGCCAGAAGCTGGCCGAGACCGAGGCCTGGAAGAAGCAGCAGGCCGAGCTGCTCGCCCGCGAGCAGGAGGCGCTGCGCGCCGCCAAGGGCAAGCTGCAGGGGTCGAAGACCGGCAAGGAGTACAACGCCGCCAGCCGCGAGGTCGACAACAAGCGCAAGTCGATCCACGACCGCGAGGCCGAGCTCAAGAAGGTGAGCGAGGCGCTCAGCGGGAGCGCGGCCGTGATCGAGGAGCGCGACGGTGCCATCGCCGGGCTGCGCGCGCAGCTCGCCGCCGAGGAGGCCGAGATCGCGACCAAGGTCGAGGACCTGGCCCGGCAGATCGCCGAGGCCTCGGCGGGCCGCGACGAGCTGCGGGCGCGGATCGACAAGGGCTGGCTCAAGACCTACGACACCCTGGCCGGCAAGCGCGGCTACGCGGTGTCGCCGGTGGTGGGCGGCACCTGCCAGGGCTGCCAGATGCGCATCCCGCCCCAGCTCAACAACATCCTCGCGCGGATGGAGTCGCTCGAGATGTGCCCGCGCTGCGGCCGCATCATCTACCGCAAGGAGATGATCGAGCCCCCGGCCGACGCGGCGCCCGAGCCGCCGCCGGCCTGATCGACGAGCGCGGGGGATCCCTTCACGCGCGCGGCCGCGGCGCGGCCGAGTTCGAGCGCGGGGTCACGCCGCGGCGCCGAGCAGCCCGTAGGCGTTGCGGCGCAGGTTGCGCTTGATGGTGATGGCCTCGCGCACGACCTTCCACAGGTCCTTGAGCGGGTTGACCTTGGAGCGGCGGTCGTCGGTCCACTGCACGCCGACCTCGGCGACCTCGTGGCCCATGCGCTTGGCCACCGCCAGCACCTCGAGGTCGAAGGCCCAGCCGTCGATCGTGGCGCGGGTGAACAGGTCGTGGGCGGCGCCGGCGGTGAAGGCCTTGAAGCCGCACTGGGTGTCGCGCACGCCGGGCACCAGCGCGGCCTGGATGATCTGGTTGCACAGGCGGCTCCACGCCCGGCGCCACAGCGGCTGGGTGTGCTGGGCGGCGCCGGCGACGTAGCGCGAGCCGATCGCGATCGTCGCCCGGCCGCTGGCGATGGGGGCCAGGAGCTTGGGCAGCTCGGACGCCGGCATCGAGCCGTCGGCGTCGCACATCACGCGCACCGCGCCGCGCGCCGCCAGCATGCCGGCGCGGACGGCGTGGCCCTTGCCGCGGTTGGGCGAGGTGGCGATGACGCGCAGGTGGGGGAGGCGCTCGGCGAGGGCGCGGCACAGGGCGACGGTGCCGTCCTTCGAGCCGTCGTCGACGACGATCAGCTCGTAGCGGTAGGGGTGGGCGGCGAGGAAGGTCGACAGGCTCTCGAGGGTGGGCGTGATCCGCTGCTCCTCGTTGTACGCGGGGATGATGATCGAGAGATCGCGGTCGACGTAGAGCGGGGTGTGCTTGACGGTGAGGTGGTTCGACATGGCAGGCTCCTGGAATGACGGCGTGACGGCGGGACGGCGGATCACGCGGGGGACGCGAAGACGAAACGGCGCTGGACCGGGTAGCTCCAGCACGCGAAGACGGCGAGGCCGCACAGGACCTTGGCCGCGAGGTACGGCACGTGGCCGTGGACGCAGGCGACGTGCATCGACGCCGCCATGAACAGCGCGGTGCCGAGGGCGGCGCCGCCGAACATCACGACCTGGCGGAGGTCGACCGGGCGGTGATCGCGGAACGCGACGTACTTGTTGAGGAGGAAGCAGCCGGCGGCGCCGGCGGCGGCGCCGAGGAAGGCGGCGAGGGCCACCGCCATCCCGGACTCGACCAGGATGGTGAGGACGACGATGTCCAGGGCGGTGGCGGTGAGACCACCGACCGAGGCACCGAGGACGCGACGCTGACGTTCCGACATGCCCGGGGTGAGAGCACCCGCCGTGCCAGTGGTCGGACCTTTCTGGTTCCGGGCACTTGGGTCCGCGGGCGGCTGTCAGGGACCTGACGGCGAGCGCCGAGGCGTGCGGGGCTTGGACAGGGCCCTGGCACCTACACGGCGGGCGCGAGCGGCGTGACGGTCTTCACGTCACCACAGGGCGCGGCGGGTCAGGCGCAGCCAGTCCTCGAGCGCGGCGATCGACGCGCCCGGCGGCTCGGGCGGCAGCACCGAGGTCGCGACCGCGGCGTCGAGCTCGGCGATCGCGCGATCGAGCTCGCCGCGCCAGCGCCCGAGCTCCTCGGTGGTCAGCGCGGTGCGCTCGCCCGCCTGCTTGCGCGCGAGCAGCTCGCCGAGGTCGGGGCCGTACTCGGCGGCGAGCACGGTGAGGTCGGTCACCAGCTCGCCGGCGCGCAGGAGGTGGAGGCCGGTGCGGGCGGTGCGCAGCACGTAGAGCACCTTCTTGACGCCGGGCGCGACCTCGGCGGCGCGGAGCTGCGCGCCGGCGAAGCCGCCGTAGTGGCGGATCACGCGCCGCGACAGCGTGGCCTTGACCAGCGGCCGCAGCTCGAGCAGGCGGAGCACGTCGGCGGCCAGCACCAGCTCGCCGAGCAGGCGCTCGAGGTAGTTGCCATTGCCCTTGAGCACGCCGCGCAGGACCTCGCCGAGCTCGTTGGAGCCGTAGTCGATCTCGACCCCCTCCTCGACGGTCATGACCTCGGCGCCACCCGGCCGCGGCACCAGCCCGACCAGATCCTGGGTGGGCGCGATGTGGACGCACTTGAGGTCGAGGTCGGAGACGGGCGACGGGAAGCCGTAGGCGTGGGCGCCCGACAGGTAGACCACCAGGTGGTGGCGCTCGGGCAGGTAGCGATCGAGGTAGGCGCGGGCCACCTTCGCCTGGTGCTCGGTGAGGACGTCGTGGCGGTATGGGAACGGGAGGGCGGGGCTGGTCATGGCGCGAGTCGCAAGGCTCGGAGTCGGGTTCGGGCTCGGGTTCGGGCTCGGGCTCGGGCTCGGGTTCGGTCTCGGGCTCGGGTTCGGTCTCGGGCTCGGGTTCGGTCTCGGGCTCGGGTTCGGGTTCGGGCTCGGGCTCGGGTTCGGGCTCGGGTTCGGGCTCGGGTTCGGTCTCGGGCTCGGGTTCGGTCTCGGTCTCGGTCTCGGGCTCGGGTTCGGGTTCGGGCTCGGGCTCGGGCTCGGGCTCGGGTTCGGTCTCGGGCTCGGGTTCGGTCTCGGTCTCGGGCTCGGGTTCGGTCTCGGGCTCGGTCTCGGGTTCGGTCTCGGGTTCGGTCTCGGGCTCGGGTTCGGGCTCGGTCTCGGGCTCGGGTTCGGTCTCGGTCTCCCACACCGTTCGCCCTGAGCGGAGCGCGAGCGCAGCGAGCGCGGAGTCGAAGGGGCTCGGGGCTCGGGTTCGGTCTCGGTCTCCCACACCGTTCGCCCTGAGCGGAGCGCGAGCGCAGCGAGCGCGGAGTCGAAGGGGCTCGGGGCTCCGAGTCGGGCTCGGACTTCTCACCGTTCGCCCTGAGCGGAGCGCGAGCGCAGCGAGCGCGGAGTCGAAGGGCCCCGGAGTCGGGCTCGGACTTCTCACCGTTCGCCCTGAGCGGAGCGCGAGCGCAGCGAGCGCGGAGTCGAAGGGCCCGTGGCCGGCGACCAGCGGCCGGTCACGCGCCGCGCGTCCCCGGTCATGCACCGATCATGGATCGAAGCGGGCCTCCGGTGGTTCGGGTGTGTCGGCCCCCCACGGCCCCGGCTCGTTGCCGAGCGCGCGCCGGGCGGCGTCGTGGCGGATCGCGCGCAGCGCCGCCTCGACCCGCGGCAGGTCGGCGCGCGGCGGCAGCGGGCTGGTCGCGCGGGCCGCCTCGAGCGCCGGCGTCATCGCCCGCGCCATCGCGACCACGTCGGCCAGCGGCACCTCGCCGCGCTTGATCGCCAGCAGCACTGGCCGCAGCTCGTCGCGGACCCGCAGCTCGGGCGAGCCGCCGCCGAGCCAGCGCGTGGCCAGATCGAGGAGCCGGATCAGGTTGTAGGCGTTCTTGGGCCGCTGGCCGCGGGGCGACGCGAACCCGTGCCCGCGCCCCTGCGCCAGCTCGACCAGCGCCGCCCACTCGCTGCGGGCGAGCTGCCCCTGATCGTGGAGCGACCGGTAGAGCTGCTTGAGGTAGTCGCGAGCGCGGCGCTCGGCGTCGGCCGGCGTCGGGCCGGCGACCTCGGCGGCGCGGGCCAGGCGCGTCGCGACCTCGTCGAGCGTCAGCGCCGGCTCGGCGGCCAGCCAGTCGAGGACCCGGACCCGGTGGGCGGCGAGACGCTGGTCGTGCTCGAGGCGGTCGAGCTGGCTCAGCGCGTAGCGCCCGAAGCTGCCGTAGATCTCCTGCGAGACGCAGGCGTCGCGCACCTCCAGGAGCCGCGCCCCCATGGCGTCGCGGACGCTGGTGGCGTCGGCGACGAACAGCATCTCCAGCGTGTTGGGATCGGCGCGCAGCGCCTGCCGCACCGCCTTGCCGCCCTCCCAGTACGCGCCGGTGCCGTCGGCCGAGGCCAGGTCGAGCGGCGGCGTGACGAGGCCGGTGGTCCAGGCCAGGGGCAGGACGAAGACGCCGCGGCGGTCCTCGTCGCTGCCGGCGTCGGCGAGGCCCCAGGCGCGCGAGCCGACCACGACGTCGAGGACGATCGTGGGCGCCAGCGCCGCCCAGGCGTCGTCGCGGCGGCGGGCGTAGCGGACCAGGCCGAGCTTGCGCGGCACCAGCTCGGACCGCAGGTAGCGCACGCGGCCGACCCCGACCACGTCGACGTCGATCTGCTCGCCGTCGACGGCGAGCACGCGGCCGACCGCGCCCTGCCCGACCGTGCGCGTGCCGAGCACGCGGTCGACGCGGGTCGTCACCTCGGTGCCGGGCGGGACCGGCACCGCGAGCGGATCGACGTCGGCCAGGCCGCCGAGGCGGAGCGCGCACATGGCCCCCGCAGTATGCCCCGAGCCGGGGCCGCGCGCGGTCAAGGCGGCGCGGCCTCGCCGGCGCCGGCGGCCAGCGCCCGCCAGGCGTGGGCGATCCGGACCAGCGCGGCGAGCCGCTGCCGACCGCGCCCGGGCCCGGTCGCGGACGTGCCGGCCGCCCCGGCGGCCCCGGCCGGCCCAGCGGATGGCGCGGGCCCGAGGGTGTCGGCGTAGACCTCGAGGCTGCCCAGCTTCTTGCTGGTCAGGCGCTGGGCGGCCGCGCGCAGGTCGAGGCGGGCCGCCGGCAAGGTCGCGCCGGCGGCGGCGAGGAGGCCGGGGCCGTAGTGCCCCCACGCCGCCACGATGTCCGTATCCCGGACGAAGCGTGCGAACGCGGCCAGGGCCGCGGCGCGCCCGACCCCGCCGCGCAGGGTGGCCTCGTCGAGCCCGGTGTGGAAGCACGTGCTGGGCGACAGCGGCCGCTCCGGCGCGACCACCAGGTCGAGCCGCTCGCCGGTGGCGGGCCGCTCGGCGACCACCTGCACCAGTTCGTCGGGCTCCCCGGCGTCGGCGGCGTAGCCACGTACCGTTGTCGGTTCCCTGTCGCGTGAGCTGGACGTGCTCGCGCGTGATGAGATCGCGATCGGCGACGTCCTCCGGGATCGGGATGTCGACGTCGCCACGACCCAGACGCATGACGTTCTTCGCCGGCAGCGGCAGGAAGCGCGACGAGCCGCACACCTGGAGGCCGACGATCGACTGCGCCGAGTGCAGCGGCACGACGATCCGGTTGGCTCCCGTCGGATCGGTTGGGCCAGTCGAGGCGGCAGGTGGAGGCGGCGGCGTGCGCGGCGGCGGTTTGCTCATCTCGACCCAGCATACGAACGCCTGGGAGAAACGTTCCTCGATCCTGCGTCGATTGGGAGAAAACGCCGATCCACACAGGATCGCCCGCGGGGCCGATCCTGTGTCGATCGGCGTTTTCTCGGAATCGACACAGGATCGAGGGGTGCCCTCGGAGCGGCTGCGTACTCTGGGCAAAACGTGGAACTACTCCTTGCCCAGATCGCCCACCGCTGCGTCCGAAACGCGGTGCGTGCTCGCCGAGTCCTCACGTATGCGACCGAACGCGGCGACGCCATGGGCATCGCGTCCGCGCACACGGATCTGAACTTCACCGGCGCCATCGCGCGTGCCGTCGTGAGCCGACTTGACCATCATCGGAAGGCCGGCGTCATCAGCGACATGGCCATGGCCGCGATCGGGCTGGACCTTGCCCTGGCGTTACGGCTGGTTGAGGGCGCCGATCACCCGAACGGGGTGATGGTCACCCCCCAGCCGGTTTCGTACCATCGACCGGATGTAGCCGAAACCGTGCGGGAATCCGATGGGGTGCCAAAAATCGCCGTCCTGGGCGCTTCCGACGCAACCACCGACCGGATTCACACGATAGAGGCGCCCGCAGATGTCTGACGTCGACGTGAACGCTCTCTCCCAGGCTCCCGCATCCGCGGCAACGCCAACGAGCGAAGCTACGTCCGCGGGCGTCCGCGCCGGTGGCGGTCGGGTTATGCGCTTGCGCCTCCCGAAGACCACGGGTCAGATGGCAGGCGCGGCGCGGGCCGCGCCTGAGCCGGCGGCGGACACCGCCGCGCTCAGCGCCGAGCTTGGCATCGACGGCGAGGAGAGCGCCGCCGAGTCGGCAGCGACGCCGCCGGCACCGCCACCCGCCGACGATCCGTTCGGGCTCCACTTGGAGGCCGGCGACGGTGCCAGCCTTCCGTCGGGACTACGCGGGGAGCTCGAGGCCGCCACGGGGGCCTCGCTCGGCGACGTGACCGTCAACGCGGGCGAGGGTGGTGCGCGCACCGCCGACGCGCACGGCGCGCGCGCCGTCGCCGAGGGCAAGAGCATCGCGTTCGCCGACGGCGAGTATCAGCCGAACAACGCCGAGGGCCGAGCACTCATCGCGCACGAGGTCGCGCACACCGTCCAGCAGACCGTCGGACCGACGGAGATCGCCGCCAAGCGCGGCCAGGACCAGGGCGACGATCGCAGCGCTGCCGAGGCCGACGCCGACGACTTCGCCGTCGCGTTCGCCGAGCACGGTGCCAACGCGAAGTGGCGCCCACGCGCCACGGCGGCCGGGCCGCTCCTCGCCCCACGCGACAAGGAGACCGTCGACCGCGATCGGAAGCACTTCACCGAGGCCACGCGCGGAAGTGGTCCCGTCACGGCCCCTGCGTACCTCCAGTTCTTCCGCCGATCGCCCATGCAGGAAATGGGGCGGTTTCTCCTCACGCGCAGGCTCTCGCCGGGCCACGCGGACCTGCGATGGATCGAGGGCTGGCAAGACTTCGTCGCCAAGCTCGGCCAGCTTCTCGACGTGGGCGACGGTCGCGACCTCATCATGCGGCTCGAAGGGTGTCTCGCCGGCAACGGGCGAGGATCCATCTACGAGATCGTCGACAGGGTGCGGCCAATCAGCGACGACGGACGCACGAAAGCGGATTGGGTCTCGGAGCTGACCAACCAACCCGTGCCCGACGACGGGAACGTCTACAACGACGGCAAACGCGGCCCCCGAATCTGGGAAGCCGCGGTCGGCACCGCGGTTGGCGAAGCCTTGGAACAGGTGCTCCGCAACGTCATGCCGACGATCGCCGCGCAGTACGTGGCCATCGCCGAGCGCAACCGCAAACTCGCCATCGCGAGCGGCGAGTTCCCCGCCGAGGTCAAGCACACCGAGCTGATCCCCGGCCATCCGCTCGCATGGTACGTGGCGCGTGCGTTCGCCGAGTCGCCTGCCTGTGTCGAGCCGGCGGGCGGCAAGCTCGACGCCGATCCGGACGCCGTCGTCGCGTACAAGAAGGTCAAGGAAGTGCGCTGGCTCGGTCCGCCCGCGCCCTGGAACGCCGTCGAGCCGGTGAAGCCGGCCAAGACCAGCGCGGAGGCAATGGCCGCGCGCTTCCTCGGCTCGCCCACCGAGGCGCATCGGATCAAGCAAGTCGGCGCCTACTTCCTGATTCCGGAGGAGGTGGCCGCCACGATCCCCGAGGCCGCGCGTCATCGGCCGAAGGCACGCAAGGACGCACCGCCCGCCGATGACGTCCACGCGCTGGCGATGAGCGCGCTCGGTGACGCGGCCGGCGCCGCCGAGGCCGAGACCAAGGGAGCCAAGGCGCCCGAGGCCGGCGAGCTGGTGGCGCTCTGGACGGAGATCGACAAGAAGCTCCGCGGCCTGGTGCTCGCGACCGCGAAGCTCCCGGGACAGGCACACGTCGCCAGCGCATCCGCACGCCACACGACCGCGCGCCTGAGCCTCGATTCGCTCGGCCCCGAAGCGGCGCTCGAACGCGTCGTCGTCTATCGGGCGCAGCTCGACCTCCTCACGCAGATTGCCGAGGACGTCGGCGCGCTCGCGATGCACATCGATCAGCAGGCCGCCGCCGATCCCTGGGCCGACAAGGTCAGCGCGGGACAGAAGGCGCGGTTGACTGCGCTCCTTCGCGCGGCGAGCCTCTCGCACCTCCCCGATACGGGCAAGGCCGCGCTCGACGAGGCGCGCGCGCTGGAGCAGACCCAGGTGCTCGACACGCTCGACGCGCTGTTCGCCGACGCCGTGGCGCGCGTCGAGGCGGCGCGTCACGTGAAGGACGACGCGAAGAACGTTAGCAAGCGAAGCGCTGAGACCTTCGGCGCGACGTTGCCGGATCGACGCGACCGCATCCGCGTCGAGATGGCGAATCTGCGGACGAAGCTGCGGCTGGGCACTGCGTCTCCCGAGGCGGTCCAGCGGCTCATCGCCAAGGTCGACGGCTTCCGCTTCGAGGCGATGGTCGTCGCCAACTACGGCGCGATCCAGCAGGTGATGGTCGCCGTCGAGAAGCTCGAAGAATCGGATTGGGTCGCGGCCGTTGGCAAGATCGACAACCTCGAAGACATCCGCGGCGCGGGCAATCGCTTCCGCATGGGCCTCTCGAAGATCCTGAGCCGCTGGCTCCAGGCCAACAAGGAGGCGCAGGCGCGGCTCGCGCGGATAGAGTCTAAGGGCGGCGATCCCGATCTCGAGGCCCAGGCGCACGCGCTCGTCGACGCGACGCTCACCGAGCTGCGCGCCAAGCTCGCCGCGCTCGGCGACGATGAGGGCATCCAGGCGTTCCTCCGCCACGCGTACGACGAGATCGACGACGCGCAGACCAAGGCGGCGATCCTCCAGGTCGCGACGATCATCGGCGTCACGATCATCGCCGCGGTGGTGAGCGGTGGCGTCGGCTCCGCCGTCGGTGGCGCCGCCGCGGGCGTCGTCGGCGAGGGCTTGCTCGCGAGCAGCATGGGCATCCTCGCCGAGTCCGCAACCATGTCCGTCGCCACGACGTTGCTCAACGGCGGGGACTTCGGCGAGGCGTTCGCCGTCGACATGGCGCAGAACGCCGCGATGCTGTCGGCCCTCAAGGGCTTCGACTCCGTGTTCCGCGCGACGCGACTCGGCGCTGCGGTCGGACGTGGCGCCGAGGGCGGCAAGCTCGGCTACTACTCCGCCAAGGGCGTCGAGCTGACCGGGCGCTCGGTGGTGATGGCCGGCGTCATGCTCGCCAGCGCCGAGGTCGAGAGCTTGCGCAAGCAGGGTCGCACGCTCTCCACCGAGGAGATCCAGGCGCAGGGCGCCCAGGGCATCGCCCAGGTCATCGGCACCGCGGTGCTCAACCGCCTCGCCAAGACGCCGATGGCGCAGCTCAAGGCGCTCGGCGCGCGGGGCGGCGCCCTGGTGAAGCAGCACGCGAACCTGATGGTGCTCGCGCGTCAGGTGAAGAAGTCGAAGGGGAACCCGGCGCTCGCCCTGGACCTGCTCCGCCAGGAGCGCGCGCACCTCGAAGCCGAGCTGGCGCTCTACACGGAGCTGAGCACCAAGACGCCCGCCGAGCTGCATCGCATGGGGCTCGAACCCGAGGTCGTGAAGGCGATGCTCGGCAGCACCACGAAGCATCTTGGTGGCCTCGATCAGCTCGAAGGCGGGACGCTGCCGGCACAGCTCGGCCTCGAAACCGTCGTGCCGGGCCGTGTCTACGAGGGAAGCCAGGCACAGGTCGCGAAGGTGCTCGGCAGCTATCGCAAACCGGGTGTGACCGTCGAGACGCACGCCCAGGCGGACGGTAGCATTCGGTATCGTGTCCTCGGTCCCGACGGCTCGCCCGTAGAGCTCATCGCGAAGGCGGACCCGGCCGCGAAAACGAACCCGGCCGCGAAAGGCGACCCGGCCGCCAGCCACGATGCCCCGCGGCCGGACGCGCCGAAGGTTCGCGCGCCCGGTGAGGCGCCGGTCGTCGCCGCCGGAACGGAGGTGGACATCTACCAGTACGCGGACCGCGTCCCTCCGATCCCGGGGATGCTGGATGTTGTCCTCCACGGCACCAAGGACACGTTTTACTTCTTCCGCGGCGAGACGAAGGTCGAGGTCACTCACGGGAGCCTGGCGCTCTACATCCTGAAGTCGGGACAGCCGTTCGAGCGCATCCGACTCATCTCGTGCGAGACAGGTGCCCACACCAAGGGGGCCGCGCAGCACCTCGCGAACAAGCTCGGTGTCGACGTGTACGCGCCGACGGACAAGATCCACATTGGAGAGGACGGATCGCTCGTCATTGGTCCCAAGCCCGACGTTCCTCGCGGTACGTGGGCGAAGTTCGAGCCAGCGAAGTCGAGCCGGCGCTACAGCCTGGCCAAAGAGCCGGCTGCCCCGGATCTACGCGAGCGCCTTCGGATGTGGCGCGAGGCGCAAGCGGAACGACGCGGCGATGCCTCGCCTGATCGCGCGGACGCGCTCGCTCGGATTTCGGACATGCTCGCGGGCGTTGACGAGGTCGTGCCCGGACAGCGTTGGGCTGGTTCCAGCGAGCAGATCGCCACGGCGGTCTACCAGGCACGCGAAGCCGGCATGCCTGTCCGCGTCGTGGAGGTCGGCAATCGATACAAGCGGTGGCGGATCGACGGTGACGATGGCCGGTTCCTCGAGATCGAGGAGCGTACACCTCGGGCGGTCGCCGGCCGCGATGTGCGTCGACCGCGCGCAACCGGCGTCCCGGACGAAGTGCGAGCGCTGCTTCGCGCTCAGGCTGCGGCCGAGTTGGGCCGGATCCGCGTCACCGAGGCTCCCACCGAGCACAGCTCGCGCGGCTACTTGATCACGCGCGACGACGGCCACCGACTCGCGGAACTGTTGCCGGACCTCGATGGCGCGGAGACGATCGAGTATCGGAACGGCCTGCTGGTCAGGCTCGACGGGAAAGAATGGTACTTCGAGTTTCGCGACCAAGCTCTCGCCGCGACGTCAACGCGTTCACCGCGTACGGATCCCGCCACGGGGCTACCAGAGGCGAACGTCGGCACGATCGAGATCTACGGGTACCTCGGCGTGAAGAAGATCGACGGGCGCACCGAGTGGACCGACGTCGAAAAGGCGGAGGTCAAGAAGGCCGCCGAAGCGGATCCCCTCATCAGGGCAGGCCACATCGCGATCTCGTTCGACGGCGGGAAGACGCTCTATGGCTTCACGCCCGAACCCGATCTCCAGAAGTACAGCCGACCCGACGGCACGCTCGACGTAGACAAGGTCGTCAAGGATCTGCGCGGGCAGACCGTGATGCCTGGAAGGGTGAAGATCGACAACAAGCACTACTACCTCGCCGAGAAGCAGGCCCGCGAGAAGCGGTGGGACACGGAGGTCACGAGAGTGGTGGTCGCCTTCGATGTCGCCGAGCAGCAGGCAATCGTCGGGCGCGTTCTCGGGGAAGAGGCGGCAACCGCGGGCGGAGTGCATCCGCACGGGTACACGTTCCCGCCGAAGAGACCAACCGACGGCAGCCCCTATGTTCCCTACAAGGACGACGTCGGCACCAACGGTCAACAGTACCCGGCCGACTGCATCGGCAACTGCGCCGTCTGGCCGAGGATGGTGGGCGTGCCGATCCCGGAACAATCGGGGCGGATGATGGAGGAGTACATGCCCGAGCTGAAGAAGTGGCAGAGCGCTGACGCACCAATCGCTGGGCACAAGTACACCCAGGACACCGAGGAGAACGGTCGATGACGTCCCCCGTCGAAACGAACGATCGCGACTGGACCGATCCTGTGATGCCGAGCGAGGAGGAACAGACCAAGCACGAAGCGGTCACCGATGACACGATCCGGCTGTTGCTTAGCGCCAAGAAGCTCGACGGCGACTTCGCAGACCTTGAGGACTACAAGACCGAGTGGTCTCTCGGGACGTTCAGCATCAGCAAGCTGCGGCCGACCTACGGCATCGGCTGGACGTTGCCGCTCCAACCAGCATCGCGGCTCTACAAGCGGTGGTTCGAGTTCCACGACCTTGCCGTGCGCGGCTGGGCCATCATCTTCCGCATCGCGGATCCTGTCGGAGAGCCCACGGGCAAGTTCGAGGTATTCGTCGGCTGGGTGCCGCCGGAGCGCGAACGCGATGCCGATCGCTGGATTGCGTTCCTGAACGCCGAGATTCACGATCGGCTCGTGAAGGCCGGCGAGACACCTCAGCGACCCGACAGCCCTTGAGCGAGCTTCGCCGACGGAGACGACCATGGACGAGTCGATGACCGACGACCAGCACATCCAGTACATGCTCGACGGCGACGATCGCGGACGCATCGAGCAGCTCTACGAGATGCAGACCGCTTGGGGCTTTGGTGGCGCGATGCTCATCCACAAGGAGCAACCTCTGGTCCTGCTGGGCCGCGACGAGTTCCCACTTCGACGGCGATCGGAGTTCTACGCTGAGCGCTTCGATGTCAGCCTCGGTGCTGCGGCGGGGAACCGTCGCGTGCGCGGGTTCGCCGTCTGGTTCCGTCGTGGCTCGGATCCGCTTCGACCGCTTCGCCGCGCCGATCGTACTCTCTGCGGCTGGGTCGAGCTGGAACGCGAGGCCGAAGCCGCGTCGTGGATCCAGAAGTTGAACGCGGCCATCCAGAGCAACCTCGATCGAGCCGGCGCGCCGTCGGCCGAGCAGGAGCTCGAGGTAGCCACGCAGGCCCACACGCAGGGGACTGCGGCCCTCCTGCGTGGCCTCGGCGTCCCGCTGCCGGCGGTCGACTCCATGGACAACCTCGTCGACGAGCTGAAGAACATGGACGCAGATGGACCGATCCCGGGGCGGCGGTTCAACACGACTTCGGATGAGCCAACGCCAAGCGCGGGGCCGTCCGAACGGGCCGCGGTCACACCCGCGCCGGATGTCCTGCGATACGTGGGCAACTTCGTCGAGCTTGGCTACGAGCACCACGCGAATGCGCCGTCGATAGTCGCAGCGCGAGGGAAGCGTCGTCGCGCTCACAAGGCCGAGGTGCTCGCCTACTTGCGCAAGGCGAAGCCAGTCACCATGTCCCCAGGCATCAACGAGGACTTCTTCGATCCAACCAAGACGGTGAGGGGGGAGACGACGCGCACCGACGGCGTCTACATCTGGGGGGACTTCCTCGCCGACTACGTTGATCGCTACGACGTCGAGCTGCCCGAGGAGTTCGAGCGACACATGGAGGATCGTGGATGGCGTCTGCCGGAGAACCTCGACGTCCGCGCTCTCAAGAAGCCATGGTAGGCCCCGTCCCTGGAGCGACCTGATGAAGCCGTCGATCGTACGCCACCCAATTCTGCTGCTCACGCTCGTGATCGCGGTCTGTATTGCGGGGGCATCCGCCGCAAGCGCGGAGGAGTTGCCCAAGCCAGCCGAACCGGCCGCGCGCGCGCACCTCGACGCGGGGAACAAAGCGTTCGACGAGGCGAAGGCCGCTAGCGACGCGAGCACGAAGACCGAGAAGTTTCGCGTCGCGATTCGAGAGTACATGGCAGGTCTCGCGGCGGAGACCAAGTTTCACTACACGTTCTACTGGAACCTCGGGCACGCGCACCGGCAGCTCGGGGAGTACACGCGCGCGGAGTTCTTCTACCGCAAGTTCCTCGAGTACGCGCCCGAGCGCCTGACGAACTACCGCTCCAGCGCGGAGGACTTCCGTCGCATGATGCAGGCCGACATCGACAAGGCAGCGGCAGCCGAGCAAGCTGCGGCATTGAGCGCGGCTGGCGCCAGCAGCGGCAAGAGCGCGCCCGATCCGCAGGGGCCTGCGTTGACCGTGCTTCCATCACCGGCTCGGGACGCGCCGCCCGAGACACCCTCTTGGTACTCGGATCGTCCAGCATGGGGCCTCGTTGGCGTTGGTCTCGCCGGCACGGTGATCGGCGGCGGCTTCCTGCTCAACAGCTCGTCGCTGTTCGATCAGGCGAGCGACGAGGATCGACAGTCGGTGAAGGCGGACCTTGAGAACGACGCAAGGTCACGAAGGACGATCGGGTTCATCAGCGGCGGGATCGGCGTTGCGTTCCTGGCCGCGGGTGTGATCAAGCTCTCCATCACGCCCTCTCCCAGCAAGCCCGCGTCCGTTCACGTTACTGTAGGCCCCTCCTCCTTCTCCTTCCAGGGGAGCTTCTAACGCATGCGCAGCCCGATCGTCACCTCCATCATTTCCATCGCCGTCATGCTCCTCGTTGCCGGCTGCCCTTCGACGAACCCGGTCGAATGCAGGGATATCTCAAGCTGCGACCTCGGCCCAGGTGGGGCGTGCGTTGTGTCGCCGAGCGGAAACCGATGGTGCGCGTACCCCGACGTGACATGTCCGAGCGGCCAGCGCTACTCGGACCAGGGCGTCGGTGACGGGTTGGCCGGCGCCTGCGTTGCCGAGATGATCGACGCAGGCGTGGACGCCCCGCTCATCGATGCCACGGATGCACCTGTCGATGCCTCGATCGACGGAAACGGCATCGCGGATCCGATTGTGTTCCGCCACGGCACCGACTCCGGCGACAGTGGCACCACGATCGCCGCGATGGGAACGGGCATCTTGCTAGGTGGCAGCATCGGCGCTGTGACGAACTTCGGCGGCGGTCCGCGCACCGGCCCGCGGTTCGTAGCGAAATTCGACTTCGACGGTGGCCACATCTGGTCCAAGGGCTTCGGAGCGAACGGCGTCGCTGTCGCCACTGATTCGGCCGGCAACGCCATCCTCGGCGGGAACTTCACCCAACCCTTCACGCTCGGCGGATCTGGGGACACGCTCACGCCCGTCGTCGTCGACGGCTACGTTGCGAAGCTGTCGGGGACGAACGGCGCGCATCTCTGGTCCAAAAAGCTCGGCGGCGCCGATTCGGATCTCGTGAACGCCGTCGCGACGTTCGCCAACGGCGACGTGCTCGTGGCCGGCACCTTCCGCGGAACGATCAACCTCGGTGGCTCCGACCTGATGACGACCGCAAGCGCAACCAACAGCTTTGTGGCTCGGCTCGCGGCGCTGGACGGAGCGCACGTGTGGTCCGTGGCGATCACCGGCACCCAGGAGAACCAGGCGCAAGGGGTTGCCGTCGATGCGAACGGAGACGTGCTTGTGACCGGCTTCCTACGAGGGACCGCGACGATCGGCGGCACCAATCACTCGTCGAACGGCGAGTCGGATGGATTCGTTGCCCGCCTTGATGGTGCTTCCGGCGCCCGGGTATGGTCCATGTCCTTCGGCGGAGGCGGGTTCGATAGCGCGTTGTCGATCGTGCCCACGAGCGATGGCGGCGTCCTCATCGGCGGGCGCTTCACTGCCAGCTTCACGTTCGGCTCCACGGCGCTCGCGAACGTTGCGATGGGAGACGGCTTGGTCGCAAAGCTCAACGGCGCGACGGGTGCGAGCATATGGGCGTTCGCGTTTGGCGGACCCGACAACGACGACGTGCGCGGTGTGGCCGAGATCGGCGGGCAGGTCGTCGTAGGAGCAACGTTCGCGCAGTCGACGATGTTTGGTGGACAGAACGTCAACGCGGTGGCCGGAACCGAAGTCCTCGTCGGCCGCATCAACCTCTCGACAGGCGCAGCGGCGGGCGCGACACGCTTCGGTGGCTCCGGTGCCGATCAGGTCTCGCGACTGACGAGCGCCGAGGACGGGACGCACTACCTGATCACCGGCGCATTCCAAAACACGGTCGACTTCGGAATCGCGACGCTGACCGCGATGGGCACGAACAGCTCAGACATCTACGCGGGGAAGCTGGTGCCGTGAGGCGGCGCAGTTAGAACGATCGGAGGCGAGCTCTATGGTCGCGACGAAATACGGCAGCTATGTGATCGGCGAGGTGATCGGTGAGGGTGGCATGGGCGTCGTCTACAAGGCCCAGCACGCCGTTCTCAAGAAGCCGGCGTGCGTGAAGCGGTTGCTTTCGCAGTTCACGCGGAGCCCAGAGATCGTCACCCGCTTCGTAAACGAGGCCGTCGCGGCGTCGGGCTTGGAGCATCCCAACATCGTCCAAGTGTACGACTGCGCGCAGAGCGCGGACGGTGACTGGTTCATCGCGCTTGAGTTCCTCAAGGGCGTACCGCTCTCGAAATGGATCCGCGGCGAGACGGCGCACGGGGTAGCGGTTCGCAAGGAGTATCAGGGCTACCCGATCGCCCCGGCGCAGATTTGCCGCATCCTCGTGCAAGCCGCCAGCGCGCTCCACAAGGCTCACACCTACGTTGGCGAGAACGTCGCCGGGATCATCCATCGCGATGTGAAGCCGGACAACATTTTCCTGGTTCGCGGGGGCGAAGGGCCAGACGCCAACGACCTCCACGTGAAGCTGCTCGATTTCGGCATCGCCAAGCTTCGCGATCCAGAGGGCGAGGGCATGACGCGCATGGGCGCGATCATCGGAACGCCCTCGTACATGGCGCCCGAGCAGCTCGTCAACTCGAAGCTCGTCGACCCCCGGGCGGATCTCTACGCGCTGGGCATCGTGCTGTACGAGATGCTCACGGGCGGCTGGATCCCCTGGTACTCGGCTGACGGCAGCCGCGCCGAGCCCGGCGACATCTATCACCGGCAGGTCACCGAGCCGCCCCCCGATCCCCGCGCCATCAATCCGAACGTCAGCTCTGCCCTCGCGCAGTTCGTCGCCCGATCACTCGCGTGCGATCCGCGGCAGCGCTTTCCGTCCGCGCTGGAGTGGGCGCGCGCGCTGGCCGAGGTGGTCCCCGAGGATGGCGTGCATCCCGGCGGACGTGAAATCCTGCGCCGCTTCGCGCCGGACCTGTACGACCACAACGATCCGTTGTTCGGACGCCGACTCTCGGCGGAACCCGTTACGCGCCCCGATGAACCGGCGTGGCAACCACCCATGTCGGCGGTGTCGGTGGCGACGGCTTCGCTACGTCCTCCTCCTCCGCCCTCGGCGCCATCGACGACGCTCGGCGATTCGGCGGCGCAGTCCGTTCCGCTGCAACTGCCGCCACGAAGGTCGCGCGCGGGGCTCTACGCAGCGCTTGGTGCGTTGGTGGCTGTAGCCGCGATCGTGATCGGCGCGGTGTCGCTGAGCGGTAGCGGAACCTCAAGTCCGGCCGGCGAGGGCACGGCGGCGATTCCCGATCCGGCGGACGTCTCTCCGACGGTCACCACGTCGGTCGCAGTGCTTACCGCTCCGGTCGGCGCCGCTGTGTTCGTCGACGACGAGCTGGTAGGAACGTCGCCGACGAAGGTCCAGCTCGCGCCAGGCCGCTCGGTCAGGGTACGAGCCGAGCTGGCCGGGCACGAGTCGGCAGAGACCACACACGTCGTCGGAGAGCGCGCTGAGACCGTGCGGCTGACGCTAGCGCCACCCATCGATGCAGCCGTGCCGATCGATGCTGGTGTCGACGCAGCGCCCGCCACAAGCCGGACGGGATCCGGTCGCCGCCCTGGTGGTAGCCGACGAACGCCTGGCGCCGACGGCGCCAGCGCGGCCGGTTCGACTGGAGCCGGGTCCGCCACGGCGAACCCGTTCGACCCCGAGGGCATCGCCCGATGAAAGACTATCCATGCTCCACGTATCCTGTGATTTCTCATTGATTCCGCGATAGTCCGCTTGGGTGTCGCAGGGCTGTGCAAATGTTCATCCCTCGGTACTAACTTGGCCGGATGCATTCAGGGCGCACGCACGGCACCTCTCGCCGCTTCGTGATACGTTCCCAATCGCGCATCCCATGAATAACATTAGAAAAATCGACAGGGTGGCTCACACCTCGGGCGACGTGCTCAGCGTCCAGTTGGCCAAGCTCCGCGAAGCCTTCCCTGAAGTCTTTGTCGAGGGCCGCGTTGATTTTGATCGCTTGCGCACCGCGCTGGGCGAGTCCGCATCGTCGGGACCAGGGCGATTCTCTTTCACGTGGGCGGGGAAGTCCGAGTCCATCGCGCTGCTGCAAACACCCAGCCGCTCCACTCTCGCGCCCTCAGAATCAGACAAAGCGGGCAAGACCGCCGCCACCGGCAACTTCTTCATCGAGGGCGACAACCTTGAAGTCCTCAAGTTGTTGTTCAAGCCATACTTCGGGAAAGTCAAGATGATCTACATCGACCCGCCGTACAATACGGGTCAAGACTTCATCTATCCAGACAATTACGCCGATCCTCTCGATACATATTTGCAGCTCACGGGTCAGGCCGACCGCTCTGGAAACCTGCTGACAAGCAATCCCGAAACGAGCGGACGATACCACTCGGCGTGGCTCTCGATGCTCTATCCGCGGTTGTTCCTCGCGCGCCAGCTTCTTCGCGAGGACGGGCTCATGTGCGTCAGCATCGATGATCACGAGGTTCACCATCTGCGGATGGTAATGAATGAGATCTTCGGAGAAGAAAACTACTACGCGACCATCGCTTGGCAGAAGAAGGACACACCCGCCGCAGATGCCAAAGGCATTTCTACGACCCACGAGTACATTCTTCTCTACCAACGAAGCGAGGAGTTCGCGCGGAATCTGCTGCCGCGAACGGATGAGCAATTGGCCAACTACAAGAACCCCGACAACGACCCTCGCGGACCATGGACACGGACGACACTTATTCGCAAGGAAGTGCGCGAAAGCCGCCTCTTCCCAGTGACGAACCCCAAGGGGAGGGATCGCACGCCGCCACCGGGAACTAGTTGGCGTGTGCCACCCGAGACTTTTGCTCGCTATGGAGCCGAGAATCGACTCTGGTGGGGCCTCGACGGTGATGGTGACTTGCCATTCCTCAAGCGCTTTCTATCAGAGGTACAAGACGGCGTCGTTCCGATTAGCTGGTGGGACTACGAGTTCGCTGGTTCCAATCGAAACGCAAAGATGGAGATTCGGGGGATATTCGATGGGGACGCGCCCTTCGAGACGCCGAAGCCAGTGCGCATGGTACGGCGGCTGCTCGACATAGCGACGAGGCCGGATGATGGCGACATCGTTCTCGACTTCTTCGCCGGTTCCTGCACGACAGCACAAGCCGTCGCTGAACTCAATCACGAGGATGGGGGGAACCGACAGTTCATAATGGTCCAACTGCCAGAGCCGATCGACGGTGCTGGAAAGTACCCGACGATCGCCGCTATTGGACATGAACGAATCAAGCGCGTGCTTGCTGACCTGCGCAAGCGACCTCGCGCGAACGCCAAAGGTGCTCTAGATCTCGGCGTCCGAACCTTCCAGCTAACGGCACCGAACATTCGCGAGTGGGATCCTAACACCAGCCCGGAGCCGGACGCATACGCCCAGACACTTATGCAGTTCGAGGACCCCTTGATTACCGGATGGCAAGCAGAACGTGTCTTGTGGGAAGTCGCTCTGCGTGAAGGATACAGTCTTCGGACTGCGTTCGAGAAGAAGGTGCTGAGCAACGGCAACAGCGTGTACCTCGTCTCCGACTCTGAAACCGAGCAACGCATGATCGTCTGTCTCGACGAGAAGATTCTTGACGACTTCTCTCGTGCGCAGGAACTCGAGGCGTCAGACATCTTGGTGTGCCGGGACGTTGCGCTGACCGATACAGCCGCGGCGAATCTGAGCCTCCAATGCCGCCTCAAGACGATCTGAAGGGGTCAGAAGCATGCGCTTTCAGTTCGATGGCAATCAGCCGTACCAACTTCGGGCGATAGAGTCGGTCTCGGCGATCCTTCAGGGTCAAGAGAGACTCACGCCGGACTTGCGCACTTTTGCTCTTGGTGACCTCACCGGCGCCCTCGCGAATCGACTGTCTCTCACCGAAGGTGACCTGCTCGCAAATCTGCGGCAGGTTCAAGAACAGAACGGGATAAAGCCAGACGAGAAGCTGGAGCTTATCGAAGAGGAGATTGCTACGGCTGCTGGAATCCGGCCCGTCCGGTTTCCGAACTTCTCAATTGAGATGGAGACGGGCACCGGCAAGACGTACGTCTACGTGCGCACTGCTCTGGAGTTGCATCGACGCTACGGCCTGCGCAAGTTTATTGTAGTGGTGCCATCGATTCCCGTGCGCGAGGGCGTGCTTAAGACACTCAAGATCACTCAGGAGCATCTCCGTGGCCTCTATGACAACGTCGCTTATCGCTTTACGGTCTACGATTCCAAGAACATCGGACGCGTAAGGCAATTCGTCCAGAGTGATTGCGTTGAAATCCTTGTCATGACGATTGACTCGTTCAGCAAGGATGACAACGTGATTCGACAAACGACCGATCGTCTCCAAGGGGCCACGCCCATTCACCTTATTCAATCGGCGCGCCCGGTCCTCGTACTTGACGAGCCGCAGAACATGGAGAGCGAAGGGAGGATCCGTGCTCTCGCATACCTAAATCCTCTGTTCGCCCTCAGATACAGTGCAACACATAGGAATCCGTACAATCTGGTGTACCGACTCACTCCACTGGAGGCGTACCGTCAAGGACTCGTCAAGCGAATTGAGGTCGCGTCCGTCGTCACGGAGAACGACTTCAACCAAGCCTATGTCCACGTGGAGGAGATTCGGAGCGACAAGAAGTCGGTGCAGGCGAAGATTGCGCTACACCGGCGAGGGGCCGACGGTCGCATCAAAGAGAAGTCGTTTCTGTTCAAACCCGGCGAGAGTCTGGCGACCAAGGCGCAGCGACCGGAATACGAGACATTCATCGTCGATGAGGTAAGCGTTTCGGAACAGGTGGTCCACTTTCGCAATGGCATCTCTCTTCCGGTCGGCCGAAGTCAAGGAGCGGATCAGGTCGCATTGTTTCGGGAACAGATTCGATACACGATCGAGGAGCATTTCCGGAAGCAGAAGAGACTCCGCGACTCCGGTATCAAGGTGCTTTCTCTCTTCTTTATCGACCGTGTCGAGAACTACGCAAGCGACTCCCAGACCGCCAGTTCGGCCGCAACGGCTCGCAAGGATGGCCTGTATCCGGGAGTCATTCGCAAGTTGTTCGATGAGGCGTTCGATCAACTCAAGACTCGGTATCCAGAATTTGCTGAACGAAGTGCCGGCGATGTTCAGGCCGCATACTTCGCGCAGCGAAGTCGCAAAGGCGGTGTGTCGGTCGTCGTGGACTCAACAACCGGGCAAAGTGCCGAGGATCGCGCGGCCTACAATCTCATCATGCGTGACAAGGAGAAGCTCCTCTCTTTTGATGAGCCCGTTGCGTTCATTTTCTCGCACAGCGCTCTAAGAGAGGGTTGGGACAACCCAAACGTCTGCCAGATCTGCACCCTGAACCAGTCTGTGTCCGAAGTAAAGAAGCGCCAAGAGGTTGGGCGCGGGATGCGCCTTGTGGTCGACACAAGCGGCGTTCGCGTGGCTGGTGAACGCATGAACGTGCTCACCGTTGTGGCAAACGAGAGCTACGAGCGCTTTGTGGCAACGCTTCAAGCTGAAATGGAGGACGCATTCGGAACAGAAGGCGCAGCCCCGAAGCCTACCAATGCGCGAGCCAAAGCAATCGCGAAGCGTACGCCGCTGGAGGACCTACCGGAAGAGTTCAAGAATCTCTGGGAGCGGATTCGCCAGCGAACGCGGTACCATGTGACGATCCAGACCGACGCGCTGGTAGCCGACGTTATCGGTGCGCTGAACGGACTCGCGATTGATCCGCCAAGGATTGTTGCCGAGAAGGCTGTCGTTGACGGTGAGGGTGAGCGGCTGCGCGCAAAGCTCGTAGGTCAGGGTGTCTTGGCCCAAATAGCTGATCGGCCCGCGGTTCCCAACCTCGTCACCATGCTTGACGACATGCTCTCGCACATCTCACCGCCGATTAGGCTTACCCGTCGCACGCTTGCGCGCATACTGACATCACTCGACAACATGGGCGCGGCGATCCGGAATCCGCAGGAGTTTGCCTCCAAGGCGGCCCGCGTGATCCGCGAGCGAGCCGTCCATCATCTGATTGACGGTATCCGATATGAGAAGGATGGGACCTGGTACGAGATGTCGGAATGGAGTGAGGAGCAGGAGGGCGGCAAAGATCGAATGATCGAAGTGGACAAGTCGATTTACGATCACATTGTCGTGCAATCTGAGACGGAGAAGCGCTTTGCCGAGGGACTGCTTGCACGAAACGATGTGCGCCTTTTCGTGAAGCTTCCAAGTTGGTTCAAGGTCGCGACCCCCGTAGGAAACTACAATCCCGATTGGGCGCTTGTGATGGAGGAGCTCGACGCTCACGGGGATGCTGGTCCGCTGCTCTATCTGGTGCGAGAGACCAAGGGCACCACGACGGCGGATGCGCTTCGCGGCACGGAGACGCAGAAGATCCGATGCGGCGAGCGGCACTTCGTAGGGGCACTGGACGTGGATTTTCGGGTCGTAACGAGCGCCGCCGAACTCCCGTAGGCCCGAACGCGCGCTACGCGACGTCGGTTTCGGTCGCGAAACCCTGCCGAATAGCTGCGATGTAAGCGCTGTGTGAACCCCACGTGGCGCGGCTTCGCGCGGTCGTGGTAGTGGGCGCGCCAGCGCCGCGCCTGCGGGTCAGGCGGTCGGCGACGCCGCGACGTTCGGAGGAGGGACGGTGACGCGGG
>CAADGM010000079.1 GCA_900696535.1 uncultured Planctomycetota bacterium | reverse complement strand
GTGGGCATAGGTCCTCTCCTGAAGCTACAGCAACGACCGCCGCGACAGCGTACCACGACAGGGCCTGCTTGGGTGTCGGAAACAGTGCGCGCAGGCGCTCGATTGTTGAGCGAAGCAGACCGAGACTGCCTCTGGCGAGGATGCCCTGGGGCAGACCGGCCGGAGGTCGGTCCCCCAGGACATGGAGATTTGCAGGGCGCGCCCTACGGGCAGGCCGTTCCGATCGCAGCCACGAACGGGTCGATGTCGTCGAACGTGACGCCGCCGGACGCGTCCACGTCGCAGCTTGCGTACGAGCACGGCGGCTGCTGGCCGGCGTGCTGCGTGGCGTAGAAGTCTCGCCAGGCCGCTTCACCGCCGAGGGCCGCGACCAGGTAGTCGATGTCGTCGAAGTCCACGTTCCCGTCACAGTCGCAGTCGCCCCGGCAGATCGCGGGCTGCTCGCACTCGTCGGGGACCTGGTTGCCGTTGAGGTCCTCGCTGCGCGGCAGGGCCGTGTAGGCCAGGCGGACGCGAATGTACGTCGCGTCGGGGCAGTTGGTCGGGTTCGGGGATACGCCGGGGCTGGCCAGGAGCGTGATCGTGGCCGAAGGTCCGGACTTGGCGGCGTTGAAGCTGGCCGCGCTGACCAGGACCGAGTCGGTCTGACCGTCGATGCAATCGACGAAGCCGCCGCCCGCGTACGCCACGCCGACCGCTGTGCCGTTGACCAGCACCGTCACATTCTCGTCGCTGGAGTTGAGGTCGCCCAGGGCGATGAGTTGGATCGTCACGCTGCCGGCGGCGTCCGGCGCCTGCGGCAAGACAAGCTGCTGTGGGAAGCCGGTGCCGAGCGGCGCCAGGTGCCCCGAGGTCGCGACGAACGGAGCGGCGATGACGTCGCACTCGTCGGGCACGCCGTTGCTGTTGCAGTCCGGGCTCGCGCCGATGGCGAGATCGCACTCGTCGGGAATACCGTTGCCGTTGCAGTCCTGGCTGACGTACGCGGCGACATCGCAGGAGTCGAGCACGCCGTTGGCGTTGCAGTCGGGCGCTCCGGCGGCCAGGTCGCAGGAGTCGAGTACACCGTTGCCGTTGCAATCGGTGTCGATGCCGGCCGCCAGGTCGCAGATGTCGAGCTGGCCGTTGTGGTTGCAGTCCTGCTGGGTGCCGTTGGCGATCTCGCACCAGTCGGTGATGCCGTTGACATTGCAGTCGGTGCCGCCACCGGGTTCGCAACTGTCGGGCACGCCGTTGAAGTTGCAGTCGGGCGAGCCGGCCAGCAGCTCGCAGAAGTCGGGGATTCCGTCGCCGTCGCAGTCGTTCGTGCCGCCCGGCTCGCAGGAGTCCAGGATGCCGTTGCTGTTGCAGTCGGTGCCCAGCGGCAGGGCCTCGATGCGGATGTCGTCGATGTTCCAGCCCTGGTACTGCTGGGTGGCGTCGGTCGGGCCCATCCCCCAGCGAATCCAGACGGCGACCTGACCGTCGGCCACGCCGGAGATGTCGTACGTTTGGAGGCTCCAGGCGCTCTCGCTGATCGTCGTGGCCACGTTCTGCCACACGAGGGACCAGTTGACCTTGTCCGCCGAGACCTCGATCGTGGCCCGGTCGGCCGGGGCGGCCTGGACGCCGAGCCAGCGCCGGAATCGCAGCGTCGTGCCCGTGCGACCGTAGAGATTGAACGGGCCGGCAGTGAGATAGCGGCGGGGCGTCAGGTTGTTGGCGTAGAGGCCGGCGAGGTTGTAGCCGAGGACGTTCGGGCCGGTGAAGCCGCTGGTCGGATCACGGCGGCCGGTGGTGCCGCCGCCGGTGGGCTGGCCGTAGGCCCACTGGGCGTCGCGCGGCCAGCCGGGGTCGGCGTCGAGCGGGAAGTCATAGACCACGCTGCCCAGCTCGCAGGCGTCGGGCACGAGGTTGCCGTTGCAGTCGGGTGCAAGGCCGAGGAGCACCTCGCACGGGTCGGGGATGCCGTTGTTGTTGCAGTCGCGCTCGCAGGAGTCCGGGATCCCATTGCCGTCGCAGTCAGGCGTGGTGCCGCTGGCAGTCTCGCACAGGTCACGGATGCTGTTCTGGTTGCAGTCGCTCAGGCCGCCGAGCTCGCACTCGTCGGGCACGCCGTTGTTATTGCAGTCCTGGCTGGTTCCGGCGAACAGCTCACACTCGTCGGGGACGTGGTTGCGATTGCAGTCCTGGCTGACGCCGGCGTCGATGTCGCAGCGGTCGGGCAGGCCGTTGAGGTTGCAGTCGCTGGTGCCGCCGGGTTCGCACTCGTCGGGCACGCGGTTGGCGTTGCAGTCGCCGCTGGTGCCGAGCAGGATGTCCTGGTCGTCATCCACGCCGTTCTGATTGCAGTCGTACAGGCCGATGCGGATGAAGTAGATGTCCTGCTCGCCGTTGAACGTGGCGGCGTAGGCGAGGCTGGCGCCCGCGTTGTCGGAGTGCATGTCGAAGTAGTCGCCCATCTTGTTCTGCTGCGGGTAGCCGAGCGAGGCGTCGAAGGCCGGCGTCAGGGCAACGTTGGGTGACCAGGTCAGTCCGCCGTCCAGCGAGTTGGAGTAGAAGATTTGCCCGATGAACGCCTGTCCGCCGCTGTTGCGCGAGTCGATCCAGACCGCGTCCAGACGCCCGTTTGGCGCGACCGAGAGCGTTCCGAACCACTGCCAGTTGCCCGCGGGGTCGTCGTTGATGACCAGGGGCTGGCTCCAGACGGTTCCGCCGTTGACGCTCCGGATGAACATGATGTCCATCGGGTCCTGGCCGGAGCCCTTGATCGTCGAGAGGACGTAGACCTGGTTGAACAGGGGGCCCGGGGCGTGGTTCACCGCGATCCAGGACTGTCCAAGCAGACCAGCGGGATTCGGCGGTTCGCTGAAGACGACTACGCCACCGAGGTTCACGCTCGTGGTCGTGAACGTCGGCCAGACGCCGGGCGTCTTGGCGTTCGTTGATCGCAGGACGTTGAAGCCGCCGCCCGGCCCGGTTGTGCCGACCTGGTAGACGGTGCCGTCGGGGCCCACGGCCAGTGTGCCCCAGTTCGCGACCGATGGCAGCGTGAAGGGCCCCTCGAATGACCTCCCGCCGTCTGTGGACCGGGTGAAGGTCGCTCCGCCAGTAGGCGAGCCGAACGTGCTCCAGGATGCATAGATGTTCCCGCGACCGATCCCGGTCGTCATGTCGATGGCGAACCACTGCTTGTCGCCGCCGAGTCCGAACACCGGCCGTAGCCACGTCTGGCCGTGGTCGATCGAACGGAACATCTGGCACGAGAAGTCGCTGGAGAGGCTGTAGTAGAACACCGTCCCATCGACGCCCGTGTCCAGCACGGGGTCGCTGCGGAACACGCCCGGCTCAAGCTTGCCCGGGAACGTCCACGTGCGGCCGGCGTCGTGGCTATACGCCCACCCCGCCTGGCGGAAGTTCGAGGTGACCGTATCGAACTGGCGCCAGCCGATCACGAGCTTGCTCGGGTCGACTGGATCGATCGCGAGCGAGGGCTCGTTGGCCGCGTCGCCGGGGATGTTGTTGCCATTGGCGTCAACGTTGACCTGTACGCTGACGTAGCGTCCCTCGCGTACCGTCGTGCGGCCGCGGACGTCGCCGGGCCGAAGCGGAGCGGGGACGAACGGCATGTCGGGGGTCTCGTAGTGGGGCGGGCGGTCGCTGTCGGGTGGGGCGGGCGTTGCGGGAACGAGCGCATCGGCATTGTCGGCGGGTGCGTCGCTGGCGGCCAAGGCGCGCCCGGTCGCGAGAACCGCCGAGGCCAATAGTGCGAGCGCAGCGATCGCGCGTACGGACAGACCGCCTCCGTTGCTATTCATGAGAACTCCTTCCCCGACCGGTCGTCGCCCGACGGGCCGCGGCCGGCCGCCTGGACCAAATCCAGTCTATCGAGTTTCGGACAAGCGAGTCAACGAAACGCGTTTACGCGCAGTCCCTGGCGGCGCCCCGATCGTCATGCGCGACCCCGCGCCACGAACAGAAGCCGGAGCGTCAGCGACAAGCCCTCGCTTGCGCTCCGGACTCCAATACGTGGCGCCCATTCGAACGCCTTGGCTCGGGCTCTCGCATCAGCAGGGCAGAAGAACGGCAGAGCAGAGAAGAACGGCGCCCCGCGCAGAGAACCGCGGCCGCCGTCTCGTCGCGGGCGTGTGTGGGTGCCGACGAGACTGCGAGTTCGCGGCTCTCGGCGCGAGGCGCCGTCGACGAGACACTCACGACCCGGTTGGTCGCGGCGAGTGGAGCCGTGTTGTCGGGCTGGGAGGCCAAGCGACCCGCGAGCGGGTCCGGGCAAACGGGCTTGACTCCAGCGCACGCCTACGAGGTTAGCTGACGGGCTTGCGGCGCTGATTCCGCTACCGCCGGTGACCGGCGGATACGCCCCTGCGTCACTCGGCCAAGGCCGGACGACGCGCTACGGTTTCCCCGTTGCCCACCCGAAAGGCCGGGCAGACATTCGGCTAGTACGGAATGTACCGCCCCGCGGCAGGCTTGTGAAGGGGAAATCGGGGGCGGCAGAAATTGTCGTTCCACGTATTCGGACGCCGTGCGCTCGGCGTCAGGCGAGGGCCTCGACGATTTCCTCGCTGGGTGCGAACCCGCGGCGGAGGGTGTTCTCGGTGACGGTGCGGGGCTCGCAGTACTGGATGAGGTAGTCCGGCCCGCCAATCTTGGCGCCGCCGCCCGAGAGCTTGAAGCCGCCGAACGGTTGCAGGTCGACGCGCGAGCCGGTGATGGGGCGGTTGATGTACAGGTTGCCGCACTCGCAGGCTGCGCGGGCCCGCTCGATATCGGCGGGACTGCGGCTGAAGAGGCCGCCGGTGAGAGCGTAGTCGGAGTCGTTGAAGAGTGCGATGGCGTGCTCGAAGTCACGGGCCCGCAGGACGCACAGGACCGGTCCGAAGATCTCCTCGCGGGCGATGTGGGCTGTGGGGGGCACGTCGTCGAAGATGTGCGGGCCGATGTAGTAGCCGCCGGTCGAGGCCACGATGTCGTCCGTCTCGACCGCCAGCACGCAGCGTGCTTCGCGCCGGCCAAGCTCGATGTAGGCGCGAATAGAATCGAAGGCTTCGCGGTCGATCACTGGCGGGATCGCCGTCGTCGGCTCGTCGGCCGGGCCGACCCCCTTGCTGCGTACCGCCGCCACGAAGCGATCCATGAAGCGGTCGTGGGCCGCGTCAAGGACGATGATCCGGGCGGCGGCGGAGCACTTCTGGCCGGCGTAGGAGAGCGCGCTGGCCAGGATGCCCTTGATGGCCTCGTCGAGGTCGGCGTCGGCATCGACGATGATGGCGTTCTTGGCGCCCATCTCCAGGATGACCTTTCGCACGCCGGGCCGGGCCGTGGGAGCCTGTGCCGCGCGCTGGTTGATCTCCAGCCCCACCGCGCGCGAGCCCGTGAAGGCGACGATGTCGACCTGCGGATGCTCGACGAGCCGCGGGCCGAGCTCCCGTCCGGGACCGGTCAGCAGGTTGAGCACGCCCGGCGGCAGCCCCGCCTCCAGCGCCGCGTCGACGAACGCGCCCGCAATCGCCGCCGCCGCACTGGCCGGCTTGAGCACCACCGTGTTTCCTGTGACCAGCGCGGCCGAGACCATGTTTACCAGCAGCGAGAGCGGGAAATTCCACGGGCTGATCACGGCCGCCACGCCGCGCGGCGCGTAGTGGTGCTCGTTCGTCTCGCCCTCGATGTCGCGTCGACGGCGGTGAGAGTCGATGCGCTCCATCTCGGCGGCGTAGTAGTTGCAGTAGTCGATCGCCTCGGAGACGTCGGCGTCGGCCTCGCGCCAGGTCTTGCCAACCTCCAGGCAGTGCAGCGCCGCCAGATCGAATCGGCGCGCGGCGAGCAGTTCGCCGGTCCGTCGAACCAGAGCGCTTCGCCGATGCGCGGGCGTGCGGCGCCAGTCGCTCCAGGCGTCACGCGCGGCGGCGACGGCCCGCTCGAGGGCGGCGCCGTCGGCACGGGCCGCGCGGGCGACGATCTCCGCCGGTCGGCTGGGATTGCGCGACTCGAACCATTGTCCGGTCGTCACGCGCTCGCCGCCGATCCGCAGCGGAACTTCACGCCCGGCCAGCGTCCTCTGGGCGGCGAGGGCAGCGTGCATCCGCGCGCGCTCAGCGGCCAGGGAGAAGTCAGTACACGGCACGTTCTCGAAGGGCTGCATGATCGGTTCCTCGAACTCGTAACGGACGACGACGGGCCGCTCGACAGGCGGGGCCGAAGCGCCCGTCAGCCGCGGGTTTTCGAGCAGCGCGGCCACGTCGGCGCTCTCGTCGCCCGATTGGCGGAGAAAGGACTCGTTGGCCGTGTTCTCGAGCAGCCGGCGAATCAGGTAGGCCATGCCGGCCAGCATCTGTCCGTACGGCGTGTAGATGCGGCAGCGCTGGCCCATCCCGACGCCGGCGTGCTTGATCGGGTCTCCCATCCCGTAGAGCATCTGGAGCTCGAAGGCCCAGCCCGGCACCTCCAGCGCCTCGCGGCAGGCGATCGCGTGGCACAGGCTTCGCACGTTGTGGCTGGCGAACGCGCAGCGCACGTGCCGGTAGTTCGACAGCAGCGCGTACGTCATGCGCTCGTAGCACGCGTCCGACTGCCACTTCTGCTCCCACACCGGCACCGGCCAGCGGCGCTGCGCCGCCCAGACCGTTTCGCTGTCCCAGTAGGCCCCTTTGACCAGGCGGACCCACACCGGCGTGCCACGCCGCCGCGCGTAGTCGATGACCCGCTGGGCGTCGGCGTCGCCCTCCTTCAGATACGCCTGGAGCACGAGCCCGAAGTGCGGGTAGTCGCGGAACTCGGGCTCGGCGAACAGCTCCTCGCACAGCTCGAGCGTCAAGTCCTTGATCGCGTAGTGCTCCATGTCGATGTGCAGGTGTTCGCCGTGCCGCATCGCCGCCCGGAGCAGCGGCCGAAGCAGCTCCTTGGCGCGGGCCTTGGTGGCCTCCGGCGCGATCGGGTCGAAGCCTGGGTACAGCGACGTGAGTTTCACCGATACGTTGATCCGCGGCAGCGGCTGCCCGTCGCCCTCGTCGACCAGCGGCACGGGGTCCCAGTCGGCGGCGAACTTCGGCAGCGCCTCGATCAGTTCCGTGTACGTGCGGTGGTAGGCGGCGGCTTCGTCGCTCGAGACGGCCGACTCGCCCAGCACGTCGATCGTGAAGGCCATCTGCCGCGCGCGCATACGGCGGATCGTGCGCACGGCCTCGTCGATGGTCGAGCCGGCGATGAAGCTGCCGGCCATCAGTGCTGCGCTGAAGCGCGCCACGCCCGCGAAGACTCGGGCGGGTACGCCATCGAGCCGCCGGAAATCCATCATCCAGGAAACGAGTTTGACGAGCTGGCGGATTGCCGGCTGCGGCGAGAGTTCGTGCAGCCCGTCGGGCGGTCCACCGGCCGCCGAGTGCCCGTTGCCGCCGTAGCCGCCATTGTGTTGCGAGGCGTGGCGGCTGCCGTCCTGCTGGCTGGCGCGGTGGCCGCCGTGCTCGCTGGGATCCCATTCGAGCATTGGCGAGGGGCGCGGTCGGTCCGGAATTGTGACGCGTCGTGTGCGGGTGGGGGGGCGTGTGAAGTACTCGCGGAGGTGACGGGCGAGTTCGACGTCGTCGCGCATGGCCGGCAGGACGTCGATGAAGCGGAAAGACTGGACCTTGAACCACTCATCCTGCATCAGCACCTGGAGCATGCGCTCCTGCCACCACGTGAACTGAAGCGGGGTGGGCTTGGCGTGGCGCATTCGCGCGAACATCTCGCGGCCCAGGGCCTGGGTCCGCTCCTCGATCCGCCGCTCCAGCGTCGTCGTCAGCATGACCGCTCTCGATCCAACGCCCCCGACCGCCGCGGTGCCCACGCGCCGCGAGCCGGTATTGTATGCGCAGGTCCGATTCGTGCACGGCGGGGGCGAGCGGCGCGGCAGGCGGGCCGGATGGGTGGGGCCCGGCGGGCGACGCGGGGTGGACGGGGGTAGCGCAGGGGCGCAGCCAGTGGGCCGCGGCGCCGTGGGACGGCGCATCGCCTGACGCGGACGGGAGTTGCGGGAGCTAGCGGCGGGGTTAGCGCTTCTGCGCGGCGGCCTTGGCTTTGGCGATGACCTCTTCCTGCACGTCGCGCGGGGCCTGCTTGTAGTAGCCGAACTCCATGCTGAACGTGCCGCGGCCCTGGGTCATGCTGCGCACGTCGGTCGCGTAGCCGAACATGTTCGACAGCGGCACGTCCGCCATGATGGCCGTGGTCGGCCCGCGGTTCTCGGTGTTGTGGATGATGCCGCGGCGGCTGGTGAGGTCGCCTACGACCGGGCCCTGCATCTCGGTGGGCACCTCGACCTCGACCTTCATGATGGGCTCGAGGATCGCGGGCTTGCTGGCGAGGTAGGCCTCCTTGAAGGCCTCGCGGGCGGCGATCTGGAAGGCCAGGTCGCTGGAGTCGACGGAGTGCGACGAGCCGTCTTCGAGCACCATCTTGACGCGGACGACCTCGTAGCCGGCCAGCGGGCCGTTCATGCGGGCGGCCTGGAAGCCCTTGTCGCACGAGGGGATGTACTCTGTCGGGATGCGGCCGCCGACGACCTTGTTCTCGAAGACGTAGGCATCGGTGCTGTCCTCGGGCAGGGGCTCCAGCTTGCCGACCACGTGCCCGTACTGGCCGGAGCCGCCGGTCTGCTTCTTGTGCTTGTAGTTAAAGGCGGCCACGCGCGTGGGCGCCTCGCGGTAGTTGACCCGCGGCGCGCCGGTCGCGACGGTGACGCCGTACTCTCGGCGGATGCGCTCGACGTAGACCTCGAGCTGGAGTTCGCCGACGCCGGCGATGATGGTCTCGCCGGACTCCTGGTCCGTGCGGACGTGGAAGGTGGGGTCCTCGCGGACGAAGCGCGAGAGGGCCTTGGAGAGTTTGTCGCGGTCGGCGCCCTTGTCGGTGGTGATGGCCAGGCTGATGACGGGCTCCGGCGCGTGGATGCTCTCGAGCGAGTAGTTCAACTTGTCGTCGCAGAACGTGTCGCCGGTGGAGCACTCGATGGCCACGAAGGCGATGATGTCGCCGGCCTTGGCGACCTCGACGTCCTCGCGGTCGTTGGCATGCATGCGCACCATGCGGCCGATGCGGGCGGTCTTGCGCGTACGCGTGTTCACGAGCGTCTGGCCCTTGCGGATCTGGCCCTGGTAGACGCGCGTGTAGGTGAGCTGGCCGAAGGTCTCCTCGACCAGCTTGAAGGCCATGGCCACGGCCGGCGCATCCGGGTCGGCGGTCAGCGCGACCTCGGCCCCGTCGTTATCGTTGTCCCTGGCGTAGTACATGATGTCGAGCGGCGAGGGCAGGTAGCGCGTGATCGCGTCAAGCAGGAGCTGCACGCCCTTGTTCTTGAACGCGCTGCCCATCAGCACCGGCACGATGTCCCGCGAGATCGTGAGGCGACGGATCGTCTCGATCAGCCGCTCAGGCGAAGGCTGCTTCTCCTCGAGAAGCATCTCCATCAGCTCGTCGTCGTACAGCGAGAGCGTGTCGAGCATGCCCTGGCGGGCGCGCTCGGCGGCATCCCTGAGCTCGGCGGGAATCGGCTCGCGGCGGATGCTCTGGCCCTGTGAGCCGTCGAAGTAGACGGCCTCCATCGTCAGCAGGTCGACGACCCCCTGGAAGTCGGCCTCGGCCCCGATCGGGATCTGGAGCGGCACGGCCTCGAGCCCCAGCTTCTCCTCGATCTGCATGACGACGCGGGCCGGGTCGGCCCCGACGCGGTCGAGCTTGTTGATGAACGCGAGCCGCGGCACCCCGTACCGCTTCATCTGCCGGTCAACGGTCAGCGACTGCGACTGCACGCCACCGACGCCGCACAGGACCAGAATGGCGCCGTCGAGCACGCGAAGCGATCGCTCGACCTCGACGGTGAAGTCGACGTGCCCGGGGGTGTCGATGAGGTTGATCTCGTGCCCCTCCCACTCGACGGAGGTCGCGGCCGAGGTGATGGTGATCCCGCGCTCCTTCTCGAGCTCCATGAAATCCATGGTGGCGCCCTTGCCGCCGCCGTGGACCTCACCCATGGCGTGGATGCGCCCGCTGTAATAGAGGATGCGCTCCGAGAGGGTTGTCTTGCCGGAGTCGATGTGGGCGGAGATGCCGATGTTCCGAATGCGTCGCAGTTCGCTCATGTCCGTGTCACCGAAGACCTAACTCCCTTACTCCGGGAGGTTTACAGCCTAACTTGACTGTGCGTCGCCGCCGGTCGGGGCCGCATCCGGGCAGTAGTGCGACCGCAGGCCGCGTAAGCTTGCGACCGTTCGTGCCGCACAGAAACCCGTTGTTATGAACCGCGTGGGCCGGCGTCCAACCACGCCGTGCGTCCGCGAAGGATGCCCCCCCACGCGCGGGGGCGGGCTGTTCGGGGGTCAAAATCCCCACGAATGACGCGGATTCTAGAGAGCAAGCGGTCCATCGTCAACTGGGAATTCAGATAACCCCCTGGAAGAACGGACGTTAGCGCAGGCTTAGCGCGCCGGTCGCACGAAGAAGGCGGCGCGCCCTAGTTGCCGCTGCCCGCCAGGCTTCGCAGGACGCTCAGCCGACGCTGGTCGCGCTCGTACGCCACCCGCTTATCGGCATCCGTACCGGGGGAAGCTTCGACGGCCTTCTCGGCCGCGGCCAGCACGTCCTTCCCGATCTGCGCGGCCAGCAGGGCGCGGTTGGTCAGGACCGTGACCCGGTTCTCGAACACCTGCGCAAAGCCTCCGTCAACGAACAGCCGCGTGGTGCGCCCGCCGGCGACGAACCGGAGCTGCCCGATGCCGAGCTCGCACATGAGGGGTGCCCGCTGGGGCAGGATGCCGAGCTCGCCATCGTGTGCGGGGATGACGACCTCGTCGGCCTGCTGTTCGAGCACCTGCTGCTCGGGCGTGATGACCGAAAGCTGAAGCGCGGATGCAGCCATGATCGGGGCAGTATGCCTGCCGGCGGGCGTCGAGGCAAGCGCCGCGGGCCGGTTTACACTGGCGCCCGGCGCCGCCTATACTGGCCGCCGGGCTCAGGAGCACAGCGTATGAAAATCCTGATTGCGGACAAGTTCGAGTCGTTCGGCATCGAGGCGCTCAAGAAGCTCGGCACCGAAGTCGTCTGCGAGCCGACCTTGGAGGGCGAGACGCTCACCCGGCGCGTAGCCGAGTTCGACCCGGCCGTTCTGATCGTCCGCTCGACCAAGGTTTCGGCGGAGACGCTGAACGCCGGCCGCTCGCTCAAGGTGGTGATCCGGGCCGGTTCGGGATACGACACGATCGATGTGAAGGCGGCCACGGCCAAGGGGATCAAGGTCTCGAACTGCCCGGGCATGAACGCGGTCGCGGTGGCTGAGCTGGTGATGGGGCTCATGCTGGACATGGACCGGCGCATCGCCGACAACGTGGCCGACACGCGGGCCCACAAGTGGAACAAGAAGGAGTACAGCAAGGCCCGCGGCCTGAAGGGCAGTACCCTGGGCATCGTGGGGATGGGGCGGATCGGGACCGAGGTCGCCAAGCGGGCCCTGGCCTTCGAGATGAAAGTGCTCTGGTACGACGTGATCCCGGATTACCAGCCTATCACGCACCCGTGCTGCACGCGGGCTGACCTGGACACGATCTTCCGCCAGGCGGACATCATCACGCTGCACGTGCCCGGCACCGGCGATACGAAGCACCTGGTCAACGCGGCCCGCATCGAGACGATGAAGCCGGGGGCCATGCTGATCAACACGAGCCGCGCGTCGGTGGTGGACGAGGCGGCACTATGCGCGGCGCTCAAGTCGGGCAAGCTGCGGGCCGCGGCCGTGGACGTGTACGAGGGCGAGCCCTCGGCCGACGCAAAGGAGAACCCCTCGCCGCTGTGCGATCTGGTGAATCTGTACGGCACGCACCATATCGGCGCCTCGACGGAGCAGGCGCAGACCGCGGTCGCCGAAGAGACGGTCCGGATCGTTGAGGAGTTGCTCAAGACGGGGAAGGTCCGCAACGCGGTCAATTAGCGCCGGGACGTTCGATTACCGCCGTCGGGCGAGGCGGGGCCGGGTAGGCCGCGGGGGCGAACCCGGGCCCCTTCTGCCTCCTCCCCGTGACAACGTGAATCGGCGCTATGGGGGCAACCGGGTAGGTGCCGCAGCTTGGCTCATTTGGCGGTTAGGCGGCCCGTCGCTAGAATCTTCGGCACATCGGGTCTTCTGGTTTCATCGAGCTGGTGGAGAGGATCGCACGTGCCCCGCGCTCCCCTGAAGGTCTCCTGTCGCCTCGAGCCGCTGTCGGTGCTCAGCCCGGACGGCCAGCTCGACGCGGCCCTGGAGCCCAAGATCCCGGACGCCGACCTGCGGCGACTCTACAAGACCATGCTCGCCTCGCGCCGCCTCGACGAGCGCTGTCTGATGCTGCAACGTCAAGGCCGGATGGGCACTTACGGCCCGAGCAAGGGGCAGGAGGCCGCCTCGCTCGGGGCCATTTACTGCCTGGAACCGACGGATTGGCTGATTCCAGCCTTCCGCGAGATCGCCGGGATGCTCTGGCGTGGCTGGCCCATGCACACCTGGATGCAGTACTGGGGCGGGTTCGAGGCGGGGAACTGCCCTCCCCCGGGCGTGAACGACCTGCCGACCTGCGTGCCGATCGCGTCTCAGTGCCAGTACGGCATGGGCGTCGCCTGGGGCCTCAAGCTTCACGGCAAGGGGCGCGTCGCGATGGCCTTCTGCGGCGATGGCGCCACCAGCGAGGGGGACTTCCACGAGGCCATGAACTTCGCGGCGGTCTACAACCTGCCCATGATCATGGTCATCCAGAACAACCACTGGGCGATCTCGATCCCGCGAAAGTGCCAGACCGCGGCGAGCACGCTGGCGCAGAAGGCGGTCGCCTACGGCATGGACGGGATCCAAGTCGACGGGAACGACCTGCTGGCGATGATCGTCGCGACGCGCGAGGCGGTCGAGAAGGCCCGCACGGGCGGCGGACCGACGCTGATCGAGGCCGTGACGTACCGGCTGGCCATGCACACGACGGCGGACGATCCGAAGAAGTACCGCAGCGAGTCCGAGGTCAAGGAGTGGGAGCCGCGCGACCCGCTGCCCCGCTTCCAGAAGTACCTGCAATCGAAGGGCCTGCTAGACGAGCGCGTGCAGAAGGTCATCGACGAGGAAGTCGCCGCCGAGCTCGAGCAGGCGGTCAAGAACTACGAGTCGTACACCTTCGACCCGATCGAGTTCTTCGACCACCAGTACGCCGAGCTGACGCCGGACCTCGCGGCGCAGAAGGAAGAGCTGCGAGCCTACCTGGAAAGCAAGAAGGCGGCCCGTGCCGCGCCGGGCCGCTCGGCACCGAGCCCTGTGCACTGAGGTGGTCCGGGCCGCCACGAGCCCCGGCAGAACAGAAGCGGCAGCGCAGCGTCGATCACGCGAGGAAAGGAACACGGGCATGGCCCAATTGACGATGGTCAAGGCGCTGAACCTGGCGATGGCCGAGGCGATGCGCGACGATCCCAGCGTGCTCGTCCTCGGGCAGGATGTCGGTCAGGATGAGGGCGTCTTCCGCGTGACCGAGGGTCTGCTCCAGGAGTTCGGGCCCAACCGCTGCATCGACACCCCGCTGGCCGAGGCGGCCATCATCGGAGCCGGGATCGGCCTCGGCTTCACTGGCTTCCGGCCCATCTGCGAGCTTCAGTTCGACGGCTTCTCATTCCAGGCCTTTCACCAGATCGAGAACCACGCCCGGCGAATTCGTAATCGAACCCGCGGCCGCTATACCTGCCCGATGGTCATTCGCATGCCCTACGGCGGCGGCATTCGTGCCATCGAGCACCATAGCGAGGCGCCGGAGGCCACGTACGCGCACTTGTGTGGGCTGAAGGTCGTCATCCCCTCCGGTCCGCGTAATGCACGGGCCCTGCTGCGGGCGGCGATCTACGATCCCGACCCGGTCATCTTCTTCGAGCCCAAGGCGATCTACCGCGCCTTCCGCGAAGAGGTGCCCGACCAGCCGGAGACCATGCCTATCGGCAAGGGCGTCGTGGCCCGCGAGGGGCGGGACGTAACGATCATCACGTACGGCGCCACGCTGCGCACGACGCTGGAGGCCACGGAGGAGCTCCAGGACGAGCACGGCATCAGCGCCGAGGTGCTCGACCTGCTGAGCGTGGCCCCGCTCGACAGTGAGCTGATCCAGGCGTCAGTCCGCAAGACGGGCCGCGCGGTCGTTGTTCACGAGGCTCCGAAGCACTGCGGGCTGGGCGCCGAGATCGTGGCCCGGATCGTCGAGGAGAGCCTGGTGTACCTGGAGGCGCCGATCAAGCGCGTCTGCGGCTACGACACGATCATCCCGTACTTCCAGAATGAGCTCACATACCTCCCGGACACCGGGCGCATCGTGCAGGGCACGCTCGATACTGTGCGCTTCTGACGTGCGCCGCGACCGGCGCCGGCGCGGTGCCGCGCCGCCGCTCCGGCGACCGGGCATGGACACACCGATGCCACGCAACGCTGTTTCGTGCGCCGCTTTCGTGCTTTCGCTCTGGCTCGCGGGGTGTGCCGGTACCGCCCACCGGCTTGACCTGGACCGGCAGGCGGGCGGCAACGCGGCGCTGTTTCGGCAGGTCGCCACGTACGACACGCGAACCGGGCGGCGGCTCGGCTTCGACGAGGTCGTGCGGCGGTGTGAGGCCGCGGACGTGGTCTTCTTTGGTGAAGAGCACAACGACTCCGTCTGTAACCAGTACCAGGCGCAGCTCCTGTGCGGCTTGCTGCACGACATTCGGCCGACGGCGCTGGCGATGGAGTTCTTTGAGGCCGATACGCAGGCCGCGCTCGACGCCTACCTCGTGAACGCCACGCCGGAGCTGGAGTTCCGTGAGCAGACGCGGCAAGGGCGCGCCTACGTCCGCACGCACCGTCCCCTGATCGAGATTGCCAGGACCGCCCGCGTCCCGGTGATTGCCGCCAATGCCCCGCGGCAGCTCGTGCGCGGGTATCGCCTCTCTGGCGAGTCGTTCGAGGACTACGTCGCGGGGCTTCCGCCGGCGGATCGCCGATGGCTCCCCGAGCGCAGCGAGTATCTCACCGGCCCGTACGAGGAGCGTTTCTTCGAGTTGATGGGGGGGCACGGGGACTCGGGCGGCCGGCCCGCGGGCGCGGCGCCGTCGCCGAGCGCGACCCAGCCGGCGGCGACCACGGTCCCTGCAGAGGCGAGTAACGCACCGGCGTCGGCGCCGGCGCCGCGTGTCGAGTCGGATGCAACCGCGCAGCCGGCCAGCAGCCCGGCGACGACGCAGCCGTCCGACGACCAGGAGGACGAGACGGAGCGCATCCGGCGTTTCTACGTCGCGCAGCTCCTGTGGGACGACGCGATGGCGGAGCACGTCGCGCATCGGCGGCGGACCCACCCATTCGAGCGCGTTCTCCTGATCGTGGGCGGGTTCCACGTCGACCAGGAGGGCGGAACGGTCATCAAGTACCGCCAGCGCCGGCCGGCCGATCGCACGATCACGCTCGTCTACCGCAGCACGCCTGACCCCGCCCTGCCGCTGCGCGAGCGCGATCGCGCCAGCGGCGACATCATCGTGTACGGCATCGCGCCCTCGCCGGCCAAGGGTGCCGAAGGATCCTGACCGCGACGCGCGTTCCCGGCAACTTAGCGATATTCGACTTCGAGGCGTCCGGCGGCGCGCGGCAGCCGCAGCGTGCCGTCCTCGTCGGGCGACACGTCCTGGCCGGAGAACGTCGCCTTCGCTACGACCTTGCCGGAGAGATATCCGATCCGCACGCCGCCGGGAGGCGCGGCATCACCGGCCAGCTCGATCACGAGCCGCCCGCTCTCATCGTGCGCCGTGCACGAGAGCGTCCCGAACTCGGTCGGCCAGTCGCGTAGCGCCAGCCCGGGGCCGGCCAGCCACTCGGGCGCCACGGCGGCCAGCAGGACAAGCGATCGATCCGCTTCGTCCTCGTAGACGAAGAGGCTCCGTGCGGCGCTGAGGAAGTCGCCGCCGACCCAGGTGTGCGGCATATCGCCGACGAAGCCGGGGAACTTCTTGTCGCGGTAGGCCACCTCGCCCCACTGCCGCCAGCCGGTCGGCTGCTGATCGGCCAGGAAGAAGTCGAGCAGCGCGCGGGCCCGCTCGGGCTGCCCGAGGCGGACGAACGAGCCGATCAGGCGGACTTCGTAGGGCGTGTAGTCCCGCCACTCGATCCGCCCGTCGCGCCGATCGAGGAAGAACTTCCAGTAGCGCTCAAAGGTGTTGCGCAGCAGCGGCTGCGGCGCGACAGTCAGCTCACCGCCGGGGAAGACGCCGATCGCCGTCGAGGTCGCGTCGAAGTCGCCCAGCTCGGCGCAGCCGGGGAAGTAGTCGATGTCCTTGATCTGTACCGCCAGGCGCACCGAGTCATAGAAGCACGTGCGATAGTCCTCCAGCAGCCGCGCGAACCGGGCCTCCAGGTCCGGGCGCTCCAGGGTGCGGGCAATCTGGACGGCGTCCTTGAGTCCGCGCACCACAAAGAAGTTGTCCCAGTACGAGTGCATCGGCTGGGCCGAGTAGCCCTCGTGGCTGATCGACTCGGTCACCAGACCGTACAGACGCCGCTTCTCGGGCGGACCGTCACGAAACTCGGGCGTCAGGCGCGGGGCGCGGAGCGTCTCGATGTAGTCCACGGCCCGGACGACGCGCTCCAGATGCCGCTCGAGCAGCGCCCGGTCGCCGGTGAACTTGTAGTACTTCCAGAGGATGTAGATGAGCTGCCCCTGGCTGTCGTGCTCGGCCACCGGGTCGGGCCCGCGCCGGTCCACGACGCAGGGCACTTTGCCGCCCTCGAACTGGTACGGGGCGAACCAGTCGAGGAACGCACGCACGTAGTCCGCGTGTCCTGTGTACAGCAGGGCTGTGGAGGTGAGCGACCCGTCGCGGGCCCAGCTCCGCTCGTAAGTCCGCGAGCCGGGCTGGATTGCCGGCCCGTCCGCGTTGATCAGGATGTATGCCTGTTGCGCGCGGAACGTGTCCGCCAGGTGCGCGGCCGCCGGCGGAAGCTGAAGCGTGACCCGGCTCAGCAGCCCGGTCCAGAACGCCCGCATCTGGTCCAGGGCATTGTCAAAGCGGGTCTCCGCCGGCTCGGCGTCGTCGCCGGGGGGCATGACGTCCGCGGGCTCCGCGTGCAGCGGTGCCGAGACGATCACCCGCTTGACCTGCCCCGGCTCGAGCTCGAAGCCGAACTGCATCGCGCCCGAGCACAGCCGCTGCGGGTCGTTCACCGCCGTCACGGTCGGCAGGACGCCGCGAGCGAGGTGCTCCACGATCTCGCCCTGTCCGAAGGTGGAGAGCCCCACGACGTCCGGCGGTGTCCAGGGGACGAGCACCTTGTCGTGGTTGATCAGCAGCCGGCGGCCGTCCCAGGTGAGGGTCTCGATGTGCGTCGCGCCGCCGGTGAGGTTCAGCTCCTGCCACGGTGGCAGGACCTGGAAGGGCCGAACAGCGAGCACGAGCGCGCCGCGCCGGGGTGAGTCCGAGACGTTCCGCAGTGTGTACTCGGTCAGGAGCTGCGACCAGCCGCCGGGGCCCTCCGCGAGCACGCGCGTTTCGAGCACCAGTGAGCCGAGCGTGCGGCGCACGCTGGGGATCGGGAGGTATCCCGCGTCGAGCGAGGGCGTCGTCTCGCCGTCGTTCCAGGTCAGCAGGCGCGTGCCGTCGTAGACAAACGGCTCGATGCGGTAGCCGAGGCGATCGACCTCGAGCGCGCCGTCGACGTCGAAGAGCCCTTCCTTGGCGTCCGCCGGCACGCCCACGACCGTCCACGGCTGCTGCTCGCCGAGGAAGTAGCGCGGGTAGTAGCCGCGCGGGCGCTCGCGGGCGATCAGGCTGAACATGGCGTTGGGCGATGCGGCGAACTCGACCGGCAGGACGCGCAGCCGCCCCACGCCGACGCCGCCCGACGCGGCGCGGAGGTCGACGCGGATCTGGGCGGCCTCGGCGTCGCGCAGGGGGATGTAGTCGCGCCCCGTCCTACCTGTCGTCTGAGCCTGCGCGATCTCCCAGCGCGCGCCGTCCTCGCTCAGTGAGACGACGTAGGCCCCGGGCTGCAAGCCATCGGCCCACTCGATGGCCACGCCGCCGAACTCACGCGGCGCGCCGAAGTCGATCCGGATCGAGGGCGCGGTATCGGTTGGAGAACTTCGCCAGGTCAGGGCGCCGTCGTCGGGCAGGTCGACGGCGAGCGCGGCGGCCGAGTCGGCAACGGAGGAGAAGTGCACGCGAGGCGGCGCACTCGGCGGCAGCACCTCGGGCAGCTCCTCGAACGTGAGCTCGTCGATGAAGATCGCTCCGCTGCCGCCCTGCGACGAGGTAACCACGATCTCGACCGCGCCGAGTCGGTCGAGGGGCTTACCTCCGGACGGTCCCCACGCGAATCGGAACTGCCGAGCTTTGTAGCGAAGCGTCTGCCACTCGCGCGGCCACTGGAAGTCGCGCGTGTTAATCCACCAGACGTTCTGGTTCGCTGGATCGACGAGCTTGAATTCGAGCGTGTTGGGCAGCGCTTCGCCGCGCAGGGCGAAGGAGAACCGGTAGTTCGCCGGCAAGGGCAGGTCCAGTGTCCGACGCACGACACAGTAGCCCGCCCCGCTCTTGAAGTTGAAGTCGAGGCGCAGCGCCTGGCCCTTCACGCCCGGCGCCAGCGAGAGGCGCCCTTCGACGCCGTCCGAAGGCATGACCTGCCACGCATCGAGCGCGTCGCAGGCATCAAGAATGCGCGGCTGGGCGTCGGCAACGCGGGTTGCGACTGCGATGAGGACGAGAAACACGGGCGAGTACGCTCGTCTCATAACCAACCTCGTTCGGGCGGGGACGTCGCCGGCCCGCCGAGTGCGCTCGGGCGGGCGGCGCGGCCGCGCAACTCCAGTGGGTCAAGGGCGGCAGGCACCGGGCGAGGTCGCACGGGGCGGCCTGGCCGGTGCCTGCACTTGGAACGGAGAGAACAACGTTCAGCCTTGCGGCTAGTTGGGCGCCGTGAACTTCGTCGACAGAGTCAGCCAGTCAGTCACGTCGACATCCTTGTCGAAATCGGTGTCGAACGTGAACGTGTTCCACAGCATGGGCGTCACGCCGCTGCCGCTGAAGACCCGCTGCATGTGCGCGAAGTCGCGCAGGTCCTGGTCGTTGTCGCCGTCCACGTCGCCGCCGTCGAAGAAGTTGATGACGACAGCCTCGCCGGCATCGAAGTAGACGGTGGCGGTTGTGCCGCCATCCTTGGCCACGATGTCCGTCCAGCGGACGCTGGCGTGGGAGCCCGGCGGCATCGTGTAGTCGATCCACAGAGGCACCCACTGGTCCTGCGCACCGGTGGCGAAGAGCGTGTTGTTCGGCGCGCCACCAATGTCGATCTGCCCCGGCACGCCGCCCACGATCCACTCGATCTTCACGCCGGCTGCGCAGCTCGGGCAGTTGGTCGTGTTGAACGGGCCGCCGGCCGGTGGCGTGCCCGTACTACGGTGGCGGAAGAAGGCCGAGACGTCGAGCGTCTCACCCGGCGCAACCTGGATCGCCTGAAAGAGGCCGGCGGTCCCGGTGCCCTGCATCTTCGCAACGCGGAAGCCGGCTTGAGCCGGGACGTCCACGCCGTTGCCGGCGACGGCGGAAACCAGCGGCGTGAAGAAGAAGTTCCAGTTGGTGATGGCGTTGCCGACGCCGTCCTCGAAGCTGGGGTTCAGCAGGACGTTGGCGCCGCCGTTCCTCCGGGCGACCGCGCTGTCCGCGTAGACCGGCCCTGTCGCGGGCAGGTTGGGGTCGGAAATGTAGCGGAGGATCACGACGCGCGCGCCGGTGATGCCCTCGGGGACGACGGCGCTGGTCGAGACCTGCACCCAGGTGTTGACCGGGTCGGTCCCGTCGAACTCGAGCGCCTCCGTCGGCGGCGGCGTCGAGCCGCCACCGGCGGCGTAGAACTCGAGCTTGAGCGCGGCTTTCGAGCCGCCGGCCCCACCGCTAAGGCCGCCGACCGACGGATTCCAGACCCAGGTCTGGGCCCAGATTCGGTCGCCAGTCTGAAGATCGATGGTGTCCTGGTAAATTCCGGAGTAGGGCTGCGACGCGTCGACGTCGACTTTGACAACCGCCTGTCCGTCGCGGGCGGCGATCACGCCGATCGACTTCTCCTGGTAGTTGAACCCGATGAAGTCGTCGATCCCGCGGGCGTTGTCCGCCAGCGTCCCGAGCTGCTCGAAGTCCCCGTTGTCGAGCTCGTTCAGACCGCCGTTGATCGTGAGGGCGGCGTCATCGAAGAACGCCGAGCCAATTCCGTTTTCCGTGTAGGTGAACGACAGGACGATGCGCGCCTTGGCCGTGCCGGCCGGCGCGGCGAGCGGCCCGACCGAGGCGGGGATCCACGTGTCCACGGGCGAGTTGAAGTCGAGTACGACGATCTCGAGCTCGCTGATCAGGTCGTCATTGGCCTGGCGGAACTCGACCTTGAGCCGCGCGGCGGCGTCGCCGTCGATCGCGTCGTAGCCCCAGGTCAACCCGCGGACACTGACCGCGACCTGTTGGCCGGGGGCGGCGGGCACGTCCTGGTAAGCGCCGACCGTGGTCGATGTTCCGAACATCTTGAGGGCGTGCCCGGGGCCGAGGCCGAACGGGTACTGGGCCTCATTGGTTCGCTCGACCGAGCGGCCGCCGAAGTAGGTCCACGAGGCCGCCTGGCGTGGATCGGGCCCGTTGGGTCCCGGTCCGGCCTCGTGGCTGCCGTTCTTGAGGATGTTCTGGCGAGCCTGAGCCAGTCCGGCCAGGCCGAGAATTGTCACTGTGAGCACCACTACCGACCGCGTCTTGAGCATCGTTGCTACCGTTCCTTTCCCTCGATGCCCTCCGGGGCCGGTCTGGGCCAGCCGGGGCGAGCATACGTCCATGATAGCGGTTAGGTACCGCGAATCAGCCGCCGTTCACTGAGACATCGGTCGAGAGGCCCCAGGTGTAGAAGGGCACGTTGCCGTACGGATCGGCGTCGTTCCGCGGTTTACCTGGCACGATCTTGTCGTAGAACTTGTCGTACTTGATCTTCTCGACGTGCCCGTCCAGAAACACGAACTGGGACGCCATATCGTGCCGCAGTTTTCGCGGGTCTTTGCGGGCGAGCTCCCAGACGGCATCGCACATGATTACCGTGTACTGCGGGCGCGGGATCTGGCTGATCGGACCGCCCGAGATAGTCGGGATGGTCTTGAACTGGCCCGGCCCGGTCGCAATGCGGGCGCACGCGCCCCAGTCATTGAAGAAGTACTCGGTGTAGACGTCCTTGATGAAGTCGTCCTCGGACTCGGTCGGGTCGTACCAGGGGAACCACTGCTCGGGTCGCACGCGCTGGAGATAGACCGGGTCGCCCTCGAGCATGTGGTAGAAGCTGCCGTTGGGGTCGCTGGGCACTCCCCCGGGCAGTGGTCGATAGACGATGCCGGCCGAGTTTTCGTCGCGCGCCGAAGGGCACTTGTAAATCTTGAGGTCCTTGAGATAGGGCCAGAAATTCACGATGCTGTCGTACTGGTAGTACGGCGCGCCTTCGGGCCGCGCGCACACCGGGTCGTTGTTGGGCGTGCCGCGCATGTAGGGGAGAATTCCCCGGTTGTCCTCGAGATAGTAGTTCGTGGCGATGCCAAGCTGGTGCAGATTGGAGGCGCAGACCTGGGTCTTGGCCTGCTCGCGTGCCCGTCCCAGCGAGGGCAGGAGTATTGAGATGAGCAGGGCGATGATGGCGACGACGACGAGCAGCTCGATCAGTGTGAATGCCGTCCACGATCGCGAACCGGGCCGAGGCGATCTACACATCGTTCTTCACTCCGCTTGACCCCTCCGGGCCAATCGTTGTCCCGAAAGCAAGGAGCCGGGCCACCGCTCGCGGTCGCCCGGCTCCTGAAAGCGCTACCAGCTCGTGGGCCGATGGGGCATCAGCTCACGATCAGCGGCGGCGGAAGCCGAGCAGGCCCGCGAAGGCCAGCAGGGTCAGCGAGGCGGGCTCCGGCACGTCCACCGTGATGTCCCACCACTGGGCAACGGCGAAGGCGTTCGGGTTGTTGTCCGCCGGGTTGTTCTGCGAGTAGAAGACGATCTTGGCTCCCGCAGCCGGCCAGATGCCCGAGGGGCCCCAGGGGCTCCAGATGCCGTTGTACAGGTACCGAATCTCGTTCGTTCCGCCGTTGTACTGGATGCCGAAGGTCACCGCGTTGCCGGGGATGTAGGTCCCGATGCCGCCGTGAAGGAAGAACGGCCAGGTCGCGCCGAAAGCGACGGCCTCGCCATCCGAGGTGACGAAGTACTGGTTGTCCATGAACTGGTCGGTCGGGTCGCCCGGGTCACCCAGGTTGTACATCCCGATGCCGGCCTCCTTGCGATCGACGAACGCGCCGTAGTTGATCGCATCGAGCTGCATGGTGCAGGTGATGAGGAAGCTCTCGCCCGTGAAGACGTAGTGCACGCCTCCGTCCGAGAGGACCGCATCGTGATGGTTGGCGAACGGCCCGCCGACGCCGAAGTTGTTCTCGCCGTACGCCACGTACGCGGGATACGTATTCGCTGTCACGAGGTTTGAGTCGGGATAGTGATTGAAGCTCCAGCGGGGGCGAAGCACGACCGAGTCGATGTCGGTCACGGCCGCGAGCGCCGGCGCGGCGATCACGACGGCCGCCAAGAGAAACATGCATGCGACTCTCATCTTTTCCTCCTTAAGAACGTGTGACGAGGACTTGAACACGGGCGTTACTCGACGTGAGGCGTCGACCAGCCGACGCGCCACACCTGCAAGGCAGTATATTGTCAGGAAATCGACATTGCAAGCGCTTTCAAAGATCGTTACGCTAGCTGAATGAAAACCGGCATTCCGGCGATGCGAAACCGCCGCGGCTCCGCTTCGCCGATCGGTCCGAGAGCGCTGGTGTTATATAACAATCGGCTCCGGCAACCCGCCGGCGTCCATCAACTCGGCAACCGCGACCGTCTCAATCCCGGATTCTGCCCATGAGCGCTGCCGCATTCCCTCCTTCATTCCTCTGGGGCGCTGCCACCGCTGCCTACCAGGTCGAGGGCGGTGCCCTCGCCGACGGCAAGGCGCCCAGCATCTGGGACGTATTCTGTGCGATTCCGGGCAAGACGCTCCGCGGCGACACGGGCGAGGTGGCCTGCGATCATTACCACCGTTGGCGTGAGGACATCGACCTCATGCGCCGGCTCAACCTCCGAGCCTACCGTCTGAGCCTCTCATGGCCGCGCGTG
>CAADGM010000078.1 GCA_900696535.1 uncultured Planctomycetota bacterium | reverse complement strand
CCGTCAGGTCCAGGCCGGCCTCGAGCAGGTACTTGTCGAGCTTGCGGCGGACGCTGCGGGTGCTGAGCCGCTGGCCGTGCTTGTTGATGAAGAGGGCCTCCTGGTCGAAGGCCGTGCTGCGCGGGCTACCGCGACGCATGTCGAGGAAGTGGATGATCGTCTGGACGGCACCGGGGCCGAGCGGGATGACGCGGCGCTTCTTGCCCTTGCCGGCCTCGAGGAACTTGGGCAACCGCTTGTCCTGCTTGGGCGTGCGGATCGGCGCCACGGGGATGCTGGTCAGGTAGGTGCGCTTCACACGGAACTTGTCGTAGCTACGCAGCGTGGCCAGCTTCCTGGGGCGACCGTGTGAACTCCGGTGCCAGTGACGCACCACATCTCACACGCGAACACACGTTGGAACTCTGCGAAGTCGGCCAGGTCCACATCACCATCCACGTTCAGATCGGCCCGGGGGAAATGGGGGCCGCTGCATTCGGAAGACGGCGTCGCCACGTCAGGGCCAGCCAGGCACGCCGTGAAGGATGCGAAATCATCCCAGTCGACATCTCCGTCGCCGTCAATATCACCAGGGTGGCTGGGCGCCGAAACGGAGCGCCACAGGAGCGCTTCGTATCGGCCAGTCTGCGCGTTGAAGCCGTATCCCACGACGGTCACGGTGCCGTCTGTAGCGATCTCGATATCCTCTGCGAACGAAGTCACGAAGCCCGGCGGCAAAAGGGCGCCGATGCTAAACCAGGATTCCGGCGTGCCGATCCACAGCGCGGCCAGCCCCACTCCGGCCCCATCGGATGTACTGCCGATCTGCATGCCCTGGTGAGCGGCGACAGCGCCACTTGAGGCCACGCCAGGCGGGTTCAGGTCAATGAATGCCGCCCCCGCGTTGACCCACAGGCCCGCGTGGGAACCGGCGCTGCCAACGGCCTGTCCGTCGCCGGCGCCGACGACGCTCGAGTTGGGATACCCAACCGGGTGCAGGTCGACGTGGCTGGCCGCGGTCCCGGCCCACATCACCGCGTGGGCACTGTTGGCGGGGTAGTACGTGCCATACTGGCAGTCTCCATCCAATGCGTGAGCGTAGGAGTCCAGCGCGCTGGCGAAGTGAAGCGTGACAACTTGGTTCGGCGTCGGCCAGTAGTGGCCCTGAGCTTCGTAGTTTCCTTGGGTCCACTCGTAGAACAGGGTTCCGACCATCCGCTGCCCGTCGGTGGCGGAGAGCCAGTCGTACTCGGCGCCGGAACTGTGGATAGCCTCCTCGAAACTCATCGCTGGGGCCGTCCAATACCCGGCTGACTGCCAGGCGCAGGTCCACCATTGACCGCCGCTCCAGCACTGCCACGTGTGCCAGAACCAGCCGACGAGCAAGTCTCCCTCCACGTCGTAGATACCGCCGCCCACCGAGCCCGGCGGCGTAACGTCTGCGGGCAAGAGGGTCGTCGCACTCCACACAATGGGATGGTCCAGATTGAACACGCGGCCGTCGGGCAGAAGCGTGGGCGTATTGGCTGATCCGCCAATGCGCCCATTCGAAATCCCGCGCGCGAAGGACGAGTTCTGCGCCCAGGGCGGATGGAGGTTGAGAACCTCCCAGTTGGCCGGAATAGCTGGAGGGATGCGGATCGATAGCTGAGCGCTGGCGCTGACGACCGTGCCGCATGCATTCGTGACGACAGCATCGTAAGCGCCGATGTCGCTCTCGTTGGGGCGGCTGATGCTGAGCAGTGCGCTGCCCGCACCACTGACGACGCTGCCAGTCCCCGTCGGACCATCAGAGAGCGAAACGCCGTCCTTCCGCCACTGGTAGCCGAGCGGTGCCGCACCGGTGACCGTCACCGCGAAGGTGGCGGCCGTGTCACGCCACGCCGCCAGTGCGACCGGTCCGGCCGTGATAGTCGGACAACGCGGCGTGAACAGCTTCTCAACCGTGTTCGTGCCACCCGCGTCGTTGTCGCCGCCGATGGCATAGATGTAATCGTCGCTTCCGAGCGCGCAGGCGAACCACTTGCGCGGTGTAGACATAGAGGCAACCGTGGTCCAACTACTGCTGTCCAAGTCCAGCCTGTAGACCGAAGTCTGAGCTGATCCGGCGCCGATGGGGCCGCTCTCTCCGCCGAGTACGTAAACTCTGCCGTCGGCTCCGAGGATCGCGCGAGCGCCGCTGATGGCTACAGGCAGGTCCGGCACCGCCGTGTCCGACCAAGTGTTCGAGGCGATTCCATACTGTGCGACATTCGCGGTGCGCGCGGTGCCCGACTGGTCAATCCCACCGAAGACGAGCATGTGCCCCCGTCCGTCGTACGTGGCGCACGCGTCGGCAACGGGCGTCGACATCGTCGACAGCACCGTCCACGCGTCGGTAGCCCCGTCGTAACGGTCGCAATGTGCGGAGTTCGGCCCGCCCGCCCCGGGTCCGCCGCCGAATCCGTACAAACGCCCCAAGTCGTCCGCTGCCCACGCGAAGTGGCCGATCGCCGAGGCGGGCGCGTTGCGGGCAGAGACGCTTACGTTCGGCCCCTCGATCGGATCATAAGCCTTGTCATCTCCAGGGCCACCATCGTCCAGTATGTAGCCGCCGTAGAGCACAATGCGCCCCAGCGCATCCACGCCTGCCGCCCCTCCAACGACCGGCCCCATGCCGTCCAGGGGCGCGGTTTCAACCCACGTTCCACCGAGGAGCCGGTGAACGACGCCATCCCCATCGGCACCATTGGTCCACGGCGTGCCACCAAGTGCGTACAGCGCTCCGTTTAGGTTGACTCCAGCCGCGTACTTGCGCGGTGCGCCGCCGGTCGGCAAGGCCGGCCCCGGCTCCCACGTTTGGGCGAGGATACCGGCAGAGGCTGTAAGACATGCGGCGAGCGGAAAAGAGAATCGCTGACACATGAAGGCACTCTCCACCTACAGGCGCGGCAGCCCGATTCGGCGCTGGATCGCGATTCTACATCGCTAGTTTAGCGTGTCGCGCGAGCGAGTGGTCGAGGAGGGCACGACGAGTCCGTGATTATCCGGACACACGGCGGCTGCGCCGTCGCTGTCGACCGAACTGAGCAGCGGTGCGATTGCGATCGGACTTGTCCCGTTCTCGGCCCGACAGGCGCGGCCGCCGGCTTCCCTGCGCTGCTCGCCCGAGCATGCTGCCCACCACCGCCGGTTCGGGCTTGGCGGAGACGTCGCGGCGCGAGGCTGTCGTCCGGCCTCCCTCTTGTCCGTCGATGCACAGACAGCATCGGCCGGCGCGGTAGGCAGCGCCGGCCGATTCGAGGAGCCGAACTGTCCCACCCTGGCGGGAGGCTAGGACCGCGGGTGGGATTCGTCGTATTGCTGCTTGACGCGCTCGCCCGACAGGTGCGTGTAGATCTGCGTCGTGCTCAGGCTCTGGTGACCGAGCATCTCCTGCACACTGCGCAGGTCCGCCCCGCGCTGGAGCATGTGCGTGGCAAAGCTGTGCCGCAGCGTGTGCGGGCTCACCGTCAGGTCCAGGCCGGCCTCGAGCAGGTACTTGTCGAGCTTGCGGCGGACGCTGCGGGTGCTGAGCCGCTGGCCGTGCTTGTTGATGAAGAGGGCCT
>CAADGM010000077.1 GCA_900696535.1 uncultured Planctomycetota bacterium | reverse complement strand
GCCACGCCGCACTCCGGGCAGCGGTGAGCCGGGAGCCCGTCAAGCGGGTAGCCGCACTCCGAGCACGTGAGCCCCCAGTCGGGAATCGGCAACTGCCAGATATCGACCTCCATCACGGTTCGATTATAGTCCCAGCGCGGCGCTACCCGGAGCAGGCGGCCGCGTGCTTGGCGAGCAGCACCGATGAGCAGCGCAGGGATGCCTCCAGTCGCCGGCGGGGGTGACGGGGACTCGTTTCAGCGCGTGTGTCACCAGCTCACTGGGCGTCTGGCCGGGGAGCTGCGCACGGACCGGCTCGCCCGCACGCTCTACGCGACCGACGCCAGCATCTACCAGATCATCCCGGACGGCGTGGTCTTCCCGCGCAACGTGGACGACGTTGTCACCACGGTGGTCGCGTGCAATGAGCACAGCGTGCCGCTGACCGCGCGCGGCGCCGGCACCGGCCTGACCGGCGCGGCCGTCAACCGCGGGCTCCAGATGGACCTGTCGCGCCACCTCGGGCGCATCCTCGAGATCGACCCGCAGCGGCGCCGCGCCAGGGTCGAGCCCGGCGTCGTGCTCGACGAGCTGAACGCCGAACTGCGGCGGCACTCGCTTCAATTCGCCCCGGACGTGGCCACCAGCAGCCGGGCGACAATCGGCGGGATGATCGCCAACAACTCGTGCGGCGCGCGCTCGGTGATTTATGGCCGCACGGTCGATCACGTGATCAGCCTGGACGTCGTGCTGAGCGATGGCTCGCGCGTTACCTGGGGTCGCGACGCGCCGCCGCCCGAGGCACCGCTGGCGCGGAACGTGGAGACGGCGCTGCGTGGTGTGCTCACCGAGTGCCGCGACGACATCGCCGCGCGCTACCCCAAGATCCTGCGTTCCAACGGCGGCTACGGGCTCGACCGGCTGCGCGAGAACGGGCGGCTGAACGTCGAGGCCCTGCTCTGCGGCAGCGAAGGCACGCTGGCCGTCATCGTCGGCGCCACGCTGAACCTCGAGCCGCTCCCGCGACATCGGGGCCTGTGCGTCGTGCACTACCACGACCTGCTCGGCGCCCTGGGGTCGGTGCCCGCGATCCTGCGGCACGCGCCCGCGGCGGTCGAGCTGCTGGACCACTTCATCCTGGGAGCGACGCGCGGCCATCCACACTACGACCACATGCGCTGGTTCCTCGAGGGCGACCCCGACGCGATTCTGATCGTCGAGCTGTTCGGCCAGACGACGGAGGAACTCGACACTCGGCTGGCGGCCCTGCGAGACGACCTGCGGGGCCAGCAGGTGGGTTACGCGTGGCCGGTGATCCGCGAGCCGGCCCGGCAGGCCGACGTATGGGAGGTGCGCAAGGGTGGAACGGGGCTGCTCATGTCGCGTCCGGGGGACGCCCAGCCGTACGACTTCGTGGAGGACTCGGCGGTCGACCCGGCCCGCCTGCGCGACTACATCGCCCGGTTCCAGGAGATCCTGCGCGGCGAGGGCGTGGACGAGGCGGGGTACTACGCGCACGCCAGCGTGGGCTGCCTGCACATCCGCCCGGTTCTCAATCTCAAGCAGCAGCGCGACGTCGACCGGATGCGCCGCATCGCGGACCGCGTCAGCAGCCTGGCGATCGAGTTCGGCGGGACCATGACCGGCGAGCACGGCGACGGCCTGGTCCGCTCCGAGTGGCTGGGCAAGCTGTATGGCCCTCGCCTGCTCGACGCGTTTCGCCGCATTAAGCAGACCTTCGACCCGCGCGGCATCCTCAACCCGGGCAAGATCGTCGATCCGCCTCGGATGGACGTGAACCTCCGCCAGGGGGCGGAGCTCAAGTCGCAGATGCCGCTGACGGTGCTCGACTTCTCGACGCACGGCGGCATGGCGGGGCTGGCCGGCATGTGCAGCGGGCTTGGGCATTGCCGGCAGCGGCTGGTCGGCACGATGTGTCCGTCGTACATGGCGACGGGCAACGAGCGCGACACGACGCGCGCACGGGCCAACGCGCTGCGTGCGGCGCTGTCGAACAAGTCTCTGCTCGACGGCTTGTCCGACCCGGCGCTCGACGAGGTCATGGACCTGTGCCTGTCGTGCAAGGCCTGCCGGACCGAGTGCCCGACGGGCGTGGACATGGCCCGGCTGAAGGCGGAGTGGCTGCATCATCGCCATCAGCGCGTGGGCGTGCCGGCCCGCAGTCGGCTGGTGGCCGCCACGCCGACGCTGGCCGCCTGGGCCGCGCGGGTGGCGCCGCTGGCCAACTGGCTGATGCAATCCACGCCGAGTCGCTGGCTTCTGGAGCTGCTCTACGGGCTCGATCGGCGCGTGCCGCCGCCGCGCTTCGCCAGCCCGACGTTCCGGGACTGGTGGGAACGGCGAGGTTCCCGAGGTGATGACGCGGCGAAGCCGTCAAGGCAGGGTGGAGAGCCGGTGGTCTTCTTCGTCGATACGTGGACGAACTTCCACGAGCCAGGCGTGGGCCGCGCGGTCGTGCGCGTCCTGGATGCGCTGGGCTGCGACGTGATCGTGCCGCCCACGGTCTGCTGCGGCCGACCGGCGCTGAGCAAGGGACTGCTCACCGACGCGCAGCGCCTGGCCGAGCGAAACGTCGCGCTGCTCGAGCCGTACGCGGCCCGCGGCCTGCCCATCGTGTGCGCCGAACCGAGCTGCCTCTCGGCGATGCTCGACGAATGGCCGCAGCTTGTGCGGACCGAGGGCGCCAAGGCGATCGCGCGGCACGCCATGTCGATCGAGTCGTTCGCCGCGCGCAGGCTCGCGGCGAGTCCGGGCGCCCTGCGCTTCGCGGCGAAGGCGCCGAGCGTGCTCTATCACGGGCACTGTCACCAGAAGGCGCTGTGGGGCTGTGGCGACGCGCTGGCGGTGCTGCGGGCGGCCTCGGGCGATCGGGCGACCGAGATCGACAGCGGCTGCTGCGGCATGGCGGGCTCGTTCGGTCACGAGAAGGAGCACTACGACGTCGCCCGTGCGGTCGGCGAGCAGCGCCTGTTCCCGGCGGTGCGCAGCCGCGGCGACGCCCAGATCGCTATCAGCGGCTTCTCTTGCCGCCATCAGATCGCGCACCACTGCGATGTGCGCGCACGGCACGTGATCGAGTTCGTCGCGGACGCGCTCGGTTGAGTCTCGTCCGCCGTCGGGTCAGCGAGCAATCGCGGCACCCCGAGCCGACAACTCGTCGCGCGCCTGATTTCGTGGAAGCCGGACGGTGACCGTTGTGCCTTTGCCCGGCTCGCTGGCCAGCGCAATGCTCCCGCCCATCGCGCCGACCGCATGCCGCACGATCGACAGCCCCAGGCCCGTGCCCCGCTCGACGCCACCGCTGCGGGCGCGGTGGACCTGGTAGAACCGCTCGAAGACGCGCTCCTGCTCCTCGGGCGGGATACCGCAGCCGGTGTCGCTCACGGCGACCTCCGTCACGTCGGACGCATGCCGCAGGACGACAGCGACCCGTCCACCCGCGTCCGTGAACTTGATCGCGTTGTCCACGAGATTGTCCAGCACAAGGCGCAGGAGCTGGGCGTTGGCCCGCATCGTCACGACATCCGGCGGCTCGCTGCGCGCCTCCCACGTCAACCCCCGTCGCTCGACGGCGTCGGCAAACCGGGCCGTCAGGTCGGCCAGGATCCGGCGGCACTCGAGCGTCTCCGGCGCGAACCGCTGCGTGGGCGACTCCAAGCGCGAGAGGTCCAGCAGGTCGGAGACCATCTGTTGCATCCGCATACTCTGCCGATCGACCTTGGCCAGGAACTGCTGGGCCGCGGGCGCCTCGGTCCGCAGGTCCATGGACATCAGCGTCTCCACGGCGGCGCGGATCGTCGAGAGCGGCGTGCGCAACTCGTGCGAGGCGTTGGCCACGAAGTCGGTCCGCATCTGGAACGTGCGCTGGAGCGCGGTGATGTCGGTCAGGACCGCCACGCGCCCGAGGCCGCCGGTCGTAGCCGCGCCCTCCGACTCTGCCAGCACCACGTCGAATGTACGCACCAGCAAGTGCACGGTGCCGCTCCGCGACTGGACCTCGAGCCGAACGCTCGGCTCCGGCGGCTCGGCCGGGCCGGATGCGGCGGGTGCCGCCGGACCTGAGTCTTGCGCCGGCTGGCGCGGCGGGGCGGCCAGGAGTTGCTGGATCGCATGTTGCGGGATGCAGGCCTCAACCGGCTTGCCGTAGAGTGCTTCGACTCCACCGGGCGGCAGGCTCAGCCCCAGGAGTCGCGCGGCCGTCGGGTTGATCAGCGCGACGCGCCCGTCGCCACGCACGACGATGACGCCCTCGCGGAGCTGATTCACGAGGTCGGCGAGCATCCGCCGTTGCCTGTCGATCAGGTCGACCTGGGTCGAAAGGCGCTGGCGCAGCTCGTCGAGCACGGCGGCCAGCATCACGTCCGCACCGCGTGCTGCGCGGGGCGGCGGCGGCGTCGAGTCCGAGAGCTGCCGCGCGGCGTCGATCACATCGTGGAACACGTCGCGCCGCACCCGCAGCGCGAGCCCGACGATCGCCGCGGCCAGCAGGGCCGCCAGGCCCGCGATCAGACTCAACCGCACGGGGCCCAGCACGGGCCCGGAGTCCGCGACCCATCCCGGCTGCGCGACCCACAGCGCACCGACCGGCTGGCCGTCGCTCTCGATGCGGACGGCGACGACCGGGCACGGCCGCTCACCGGGCCCCCAGTAGCGAACCGCTCGGACCTCGCCGGCCGTCAGCACCTGCCGAAGATCGGCGATCGGCGCCGGACCGCGCGGCCCCCCGCCGCGCTCGTCCATGATCACCGCTCCGTCGATCTGGGCAACGACGATGTCGATGGAATCGTCGCGGACCGCGCCGAGGGCCTCCTGGATGATCGGTTGCTCGAAGCTCCGCCAATGGTGCCCCAGGAGGGCCGCCAGCGTGCGCGCGCGAATTCGCAGTGCATCGAGGGCGCGCGCCGGCTCGCGCTCGGCGGCGGCGCCGAGCACGATCCAGCTCAGGGCCGCGCACCCGATCCCCGCCAGCAGAGTCGCGTGGAGTACAAGCTTCCAGGTTGAGCTTGCGGAACGCATCGGGCGCCTGCGTCAACGGACACGCGCGACGCCTCTCCCGCGCGACACGAGCGTGTGCCGAGAAACGGGCGCGGGTCGGGTGGCGAAGCGGCGCTGGCCCCCGCGAGCGCACGCGCGTCTACGGCTCGCTCGCCGCGCTCTCGGGGACGCGGAAAGCATACCCGACCCCACGGACCGTGTGGACGTAATCCGCTGCCGCCCCAAGCTTGCGGCGAAGCGCGGCGATGTGGACGTCCATGGCGCGGTTCGTGATCGCGGCGCCGTGCCCGACAGCGCTGTCGATGAGCTGCTCACGCGTCAGCACGCGGCCTCGCGCGGCCATCAGCGTGGCCAATATGCGAAACTCGGTCGCCGTCAGCTCGAGCGACAAGCCGCCCACCAGGACCTCGTGCCGTCCGTGGTCGAGCACCACGTTCCCAACGGTGAGCACGTCCTTGGGCGATGCCGCCGCGCTCTGGCGGCGCAGCACGGCGGCCACACGGGCGAGGAGGAGCTTGATCGAGAACGGCTTGCGTATGTAGTCGTCGCTGCCGAGCGCGAATCCCACGAGTTCGTCCTCGTCGGCGGCCTTGGCGGTGAGCATGATGATGGGAATCTGTGCCGTGCGCGGATCGCGCTTCAGGCGCATGGCCACCTCGTCCCCGGACACCTTGGGCAACATCCGGTCCAGGATGATCAGGTTGGGAGGCTGGCGATACGCCTCGGCCAGAGCGCGCTCCCCGTCCTCGACGCGACGACAGACGTAGCCTTCTCGCTCGAGGTGGAATACCAGCAGGTCGGCCAGGTCGAGTTCGTCCTCGACAATCAGGATGCTCGAGTTCGCCGGCATGGTCGCTCCAGGTGTGTCGGCACGACACGCGCCGCGCGAGCCTGCGGCCGGAGTGTACCGCGCGCCAAAGCCCGCTGGGCGTTGAGATCCTGCCATGCAATTCGCCGGACCGCGTTAAGGCTGCTTGTGGCTCTGGTTAAGGGGCTGCGAAATCGCTGCGGCCGGGGGCCTGCCGGAACGCGTCCCGGCAGCGGGACGCGCCGTTCTGAGGCGTTTTTTGACCCGGATTGAAACGTGATCTATACTTTTCTCGCACGTTGAGCACGAAAGCCGCCGGAAGCGCGCGGACTGCTCTGGGCAGGCCGCCGCCGCTTGTGGGGCCGGCTACAAAGCTGCAATACCTGATGGACACAGCACTTAGGGACCGAATTCTGCAGGCGGTCGACATCGTCGCCCTCATCGGCGAACGGGTCACCCTCACCCGCAAGGGCAAGGAATTCGTCGGTCTGTGCCCGTTCCACCCGGATCACAAGCCTTCGCTCTGGGTCAGTCCGGCCAAGCAGATTTTCAAGTGCTTCGCCTGCGGAGCAGGCGGGGATGCCATCGAGTTTGTCCGCCGCTCGGACCACCTTGAATGGCGTGACGCCCTGGCGTCATTGGCGGAACGCGCGGGTGTCGAGCTGCGAAGCTCGCCGGCAGACCGTCTGGCGGCACAGAGGCGAAATCAAGTCCTCGAAGTGCTCGCCTGGGCCAAGCTCCACTTCCTTGCCAACCTCCGCGGCGAGGCTGGCAGCCAGGCCCGCAAGTACGCCTTGGGCCGGGGTCTGACGCCGGAGTCTCTGGAGCGGCACGAGCTCGGCTTGGCGCTCGACGCCTGGGACGATCTGCTCCGTGCCGCCCGCCGCCAGCGGCTCGACGAGGCCGTCCTGCTTCAGGCCGGGCTCCTCAGTCGCAACGAAAGCGCCCGCGTGTTCGACCGGTTCCGCAACCGGCTGATGTTCCCGATTTCCGACCCCTTGGGACGCACGATCGCGTTCGGCGGCCGCACCCTTGGCGACGACCCGGCGAAGTACCTGAACTCGCCGGAGTCGCCGACCTTCAGCAAGTCACGGGTCCTCTACGGACTGAGCATCGCCCGAAAGGCCATCGAGCAATCCGGGCGCTCTATCGTCGTCGAGGGCTACCTCGACTGCGTCATGCTGCACCAGCACGGCTTCGCGAACAGCGTGGCCACGCTGGGAACGGCCCTGACCGACGCCCATGTTCAGTTGCTCGCGCCCCTGGCGCCGATCATCTACCTCTGCTTCGACGGTGATGCGGCCGGCGAGCGGGCGGCGGATCGCGGCGTCGAAATCGCGCTTCGCAGTTCCAGCGACGTCCGCGTCGTCCAGCTTGCGGATGCCAAGGACCCGGCCGACCGCCTCGTGCAGGCAGGCGCGGAGGCCTTCGCGAGTGACCTGGAACGCAGCACGGATGCCCTGGAGTTCAAGTGGCGGAAGCTCCTTGCCCAGTTCGGGGGCGGCGTGCGGGCGCGGCGACAAGCTGTCGAGAGCTACCTGGCTTTCGTGGCCGAAGCGGCCCGCGCCGGCGCGGTGGACCCGCTGGCTCAGAACCTCATGATCGGGAGGCTCGCGGACATCATGGGCGTTGGGGTCGAGAACATCGTCGACCTGCTCGCCGAGCACCAGCGCCGCCGCATGCGAGTCGGATCGGGAGGCGGCGGCGGAGCCGCCGCGCCGCCAAGCGAACAGAGTGACCGGCCGACTGTACCGCCGGGGTTGGCGGGTGGGGTGGAGACGGTACTCGGCCTGCTGAGCCGGTCCCCCGCGTGCTGGGCGTGGGTGGACGATTCGGTTGTCAGATCTCTTTCGTATTATGAGACCTGGGAAGCGCTGTATCGGTTGCTCCTTGATGTTCGCGAAGAGCTTGGTGAATACTCTGTTACGGATGTGATGGCACGCTGCGATGACCGCGCGCTGCTCGAGCTTCTTTCTCGGGCACAGGAGCGCATCGCGGAGAACGTGCCGCAGCGGGAGCAGTTCGACCTTGCCCGCCAGGCGCTGGCGATCGAGCTTAACTCTCTTAGAATGATGGAGATAAAGGAGGAGGCCGAGGCTGGAACCCAGTCTGAGGCCCAGGCATTCGAGGCTTTGCGGACCTTGGCGCGCGGGCGCCACGCCGTACTGCCGGCCTACGATCGCTGGCCGGTATCGCAGCGGTAGCGCTGATCGGCCTGCGGCCGTGCGCAATCGTTGCCCGCGGGCGAAGCGCTCGCTCTGAGCGGGCGAAACCGGACTTCGGAGTCAGCACGCGGCTTCCAAGGGATGTGTACCTCGGCGGCTCACGCGTCGTCCCGCCGTGGTTGGAGAAACTGAATGTCGCTCGTGACACCGGACATCGACCCGATCGAGCAGAAGGTCAACGAACTCATCGAGCGCGGGCGGAAGCGCAAGTACCTCACCTGGGAGGAGCTGAATGAGGCGCTCCCGGACGAGGCCATTTCGCCGGAGAAGCTCGAGAGCGTCCTGAACCGCATCGAGTCCAGCGGCATCCAGATGATCGACGAGATCGAGGCGGACAAGCTGCGCGAGGCGGGGATCAAGCCGGGAACCTCGCTCGAGTCGGGCGACGCGCTGGAGGAGGTCACCGAGGCCGACCTGACGGACAGCGCATCGCGGCGGGTTGACGACCCCGTGCGCATGTACCTGACCCAGATGGGCGAGATCCCGCTGCTGACACGCGAGCAGGAGATCGCGCTGGCCAAGAAGATCGAGCTGACGCGGATGGCGTTCCGCCGGCGGGTGCTCGAGAACGACTACTGTATTCAGCAGGCGGTCGAGACCATGCAGGCCGTGGCCGACGGCCGCATGCCCTTCGACCGCACGATGAAGATCTCGACCACCGAGAGCATGGCCAAGGCGACGATCATGAAGCGCCTGCCGGCCAACCTCGCCACCGTCCGCAAGCTGATCGAGCTGAACCGCGCCGACTGGGCCACGGTTCGCGACCCGCGGACCGTTTCGGCCGCCCGCAAGGCCGCCCAGCAGCGGACGCACCAGCGGCGCCGCCGGGCGGTGACGCTGCTGGAGGAGCTCTCGCTCCGCACCAGCCGCATCGTGCCGTTCATGCGGAAGCTGGCCTCGTTCAGCCAGAAGCTTGAGCAGCTTCAGCGGGAGCTGGCGCACGACGACGGCCGGCTGGCCCCGGACGAGATCGAGGCCATGAAAGACGAGCGGGCCGGGCTGATCGACCTGGTGATGGAATCGCCTGACGAGTTGGCCCGCCGCGTCGCCGAGGGGAAGAAGGTTTTCGGGGAGTACGAGGAGGCCAAGCGCAAGCTGGCGGGGGGCAACCTGCGCCTGGTGGTCTCGATCGCCAAGAAGTACCGCAACCGCGGGCTGTCGTTCCTGGACATCATCCAGGAGGGGAACACGGGCCTGATGCGGGCGGTGGACAAATACGAGTATCGCCGGGGGTACAAGTTCTCGACGTACGCGACCTGGTGGATCCGCCAGGCGATCACGCGCGCGATTGCCGATCATGCCCGCACGATCCGCATCCCGGTGCACATGAGCGAGACGATGAGCAAGCTGCGCAACATCAGCAAGAAGCTGCTCCAGGAGCTGAAGCGCGAGCCCAGCATCGAGGAGATCGCCCGCGAGGCCAAGATGCCGGTCTCCGAGGCCCGCCGGGTGATGAAGATCAGCCGCCATCCCATCTCGCTGGACCGGCCGGTGGGCGAGAGCGAGGACAGCTATTTCGGCGACTTCATCGAGGACGAGAAGGCCGAGAGCCCGGTGATCACCGCCTCGAGCGACATGCTCAAGGACCGCATCGAGGCGGTGCTCAAGACACTGACCTACCGGGAGCGCGAGATCATCAAGCTGCGCTACGGCATCGGCGACGGGTACACCTACACGCTCGAGGAGGTGGGCAAGATCTTCAAGGTGACCCGCGAGCGCGTCCGGCAGGTGGAGGCCAAGGCGATCCGCAAGCTCCAGCACCCGGTCCGCGCGCGGAAGCTGCAGGGCTTCCTCGACCTGTCCAAGAGCAGCGAAGAGTAACGCCGAGGGGCGCGGTGCACGTCAGGACGGGGGGCGCTGCCAAAAAAGAAAGCTGCCTAGGCTCTCGCCGGGCAGCCCATAGCTCCGTAGAGCGTGGCCTGCAGATGTTTCGCCATTGTTGCGAAAAGCTGCGGGCCAGGGTCGATTACACTGGCTTGAAAGATACGGTCCTTCGCGTAATCTGTCAAGTCGAAATGTGATCAAGTCGGCACGAATGGGGTTGAGAGATGGCGAAGCTCACGTTAGGGCTGGATCTCGGGCCCACGTCGCTGGGATGGGCCCTGATCAGTGAGTCTGACCAATCGCTCGTTTCCGCCGGAGTGCGCGTCTTTCCGGAGGGCGTCGCGCGCGATCCGTCCGGGGCGGAGGTGCCCAAGATGGCGGAGCGCCGCGTTGCCCGGAGCATGCGGCGCCAGTTGGCCCGGCGCGCTCGCCGAAAGCGCCGGCTTCGCTCGCTGCTGGTGTCGGCGGGGTTGCTGCCGCCGTGCGCTAATCAGCCGCGATTCGCCCCGTCGCGCGTCGAGTGGGAGCGCGAGTCGTTCCGCGAGGCCGATCCGTACTCTTTGCGAGAACGCGCACGCTCAAGCCGTCTGGAGCTCGTCCAGCTAGGTCGCGTGCTGCTGCATCTCGCGCAACGGCGCGGCTTCAAGTCAAACCGCAAGACCGACAAGGCACGGCGCAAGGAGCAATCCGAGCTCCTGGCTGAGATCGGCGCGCTCGAGGCGGAACTCGGCGAGCGCACACTCGGTGAGTACCTTGCGTCGCTGCGTCCGAGTGACGCGAGGCTCCACCACACGGTTCGGCTCCGCGGCAAACACACTCGACGAGAGATGTACGAGCGCGAGTTTGAAGCGATCTGGGGCGCCCAGCGTGCTTACCACGCGGACGTGCTGACCGACGAGTTGTACAACGCCGTTCGGCGCGAGATCTTCTTCCAACGGAACCTGCTCCCTCCCTCGCCGTCGCTCGTCGGTCGCTGCGAGCTGGAGCCACGGCTGCCACGCTGTCCTCGCGCGGATCGTCGCGCGCAGCGATTCCGCATCTTCCAGGAAGTGAACAACCTTCGCGTTCTGGAGCCGTCGACCCGGTCCGAGCGGCCGCTGACCGCGGTGGAGCGGGCGAAGGTCATCGAGCTCCTTCGTACGAAAAAGGAGCGCACGTTCGACGAGCTGCGCAAGAAGCTTTTCGAGCAGTACGAGGGAGTCCGCTTCAACCTGGAGCGCGGCGATCGCGACAAGCTGAAGGGCCTCACGACAGACGCGGTGCTGGCGCACAAGGAACTCTGCGGCAAGTCCTGGCACAAGCTCGGCGAGGACATCAAGGATCGTATCGTTGCTGCGATCATCGACGATAACGAGGAACGGCTTTGGTTTCTGCTCGCTGAGGCCGGCTTGGACGTCGATCGGGCAGAGGCTCTCTTGGACGCCAACCTGGACGAGGGGTACGCGAGCTACAGCCTATCCGCCATCAAGCGTCTGCTGCCGCATCTTGAGGCGGGTCTCCCGCTGACCAGCCGGGAGCCGTCGATTCCCTGCGCGCTGCGGGCAGCGGGCTACCTGATGCCCTGGGAGCATCCGGTCGAGCGTCGCCCGTTCCTGGACGACCCGCCCAGCGTCACCAATCCCCTGGTTCGGCAGGCGCTCTTCGAGGTCAAGCGGGTCGTCAATGCGATTCTGCGCGAACTGGTCTACCGCCCCGGTCACACACTTCAGGCGATCACGATCGAGCTGGCTCGTGAAGTCCGCGGCACCCCCGAGCAGCGCCGCCAGTATCAGAAAGAGATCAACGAACGCCGACGGGAGCGCGACAAGGCCGCCGACCAAATCCGCGAACTGGGCTATCGCCCGACACGAGATGCCATCGATCGGTACCGACTATGGCAAGAGCAAGAGGAGCGCTGCCTGTACTCGGGACGCCCGATCGGCGTGCGGCAGTTGCTCGAAGGCGAAGCCGACATCGACCACATCCTCCCGTACTCCCGCAGCCTCGATGACTCCTTCATGAACAAGGTCGTCGCCTTCCGCGCCGAGAACAGCGCCAAGGGAGATCGTACGGTCTGCGAGTGGCTCGGTGCGACGGATCCGACGAAGTACGAGCAAATCCTCCAACGGGCAGCGCGCCTGCCCGTTCCGAAGGTGCGCCGCCTCCAGGCCGAGTCGGTTCAGCTCGACGACTTCTTCGCGCGACAGCTCGTCGACACAACCTACATCACCTCGCGCGTGCACGAATACGTCCGCTGCCTTGCACCCGACGTAATCTGCGTCAAGGGCCAGCACACGGCGGAACTCAGGCGACACTGGGGCCTGAACACGATTCTCTCGGAACTGGCGGACGGCCCCGCCTGGCGCGAAGCCAGCGACCTTCCTCCCGGCGAGAAGGACCGGTCCGACCATCGGCACCACGCGATCGACGCCATCGTCATCGCCCTCACGACGCGGTCCCGGCTCCAGCAATTGGCCTCCATCCGCCGGGCCGGCGGCACACAACGCACCGGTGAAGTGCTTTCGGAGCCGTGGGCGGACTTCCGTGCGAGCGTGCGCGAGTGCGTGCGCCACATCAATGTATCACACCGTGTGCGCCGACGCGTGCGCGGGCCTCTGCATGAGGACACGGTCTACGGCCCTACGGACACGCCGGGGACATTCGTCTATAGGAAGCCCGTAGAGCTGCTGACGGCTGCCATGGTTCATGACATCCGCGACCCAGCCGTGAAGTCGGCGATTGTCCAACACCTTGCAAGCGCTGGAGTGGAGTTGAGCCCGGGCGTCAAGATTCCCGCCGAGGTTTGGAGAACGCCCCCACGACTCCCGTCTGGTGTGCCGATCAAGCGTGTCCGGCTGCTCAAGCGCGACGAGTCAATTCGATCGATTCGCGCCGGGACGGCATATGTAAAGCCGGGTCGAACTCACCATGTCTGCATCTTTGAGGTGTCCCGCTCTGGCGCGAACGCCGAGCGCGACGCAGTGTTCGTGACGCTGCTGGAGGCGTATGCGCGCCTCCGATCGCGACAAGCGGTCATCTCACGGAGGCACCCCGACCTTCACGATGCGCGATTCTTGATGAGTCTCAGCCCCGGCGAGATCGTCTTGCTCCGGCATGGAGATCGGCTCGAGGCGTACCGATTCGAAACGGGCGCTTCAACCACTAAACAGATGTGGTTCCGTCACATCAGTTTCGCGGGCAGGTCATCCGACAAGCGTGGTCGCGTGAGCAAGAATCCCAATACCCTTGATGCCGAGAAAATCACGATCGATCCCATTGGCCGCGTCAGGCGATCTCGCGACTGACTCCATGGCTGCTCGCTGCCGATGTCGCAATAGTCATCGACAGCGGGGCGGCCATGATCAAGCGCACCATCGACATCGCCCAGCAGCCCGTCCACCTCACCACGCGCGACCAGCAGCTTCTCCTGCTCGCCAAGGACACCGAGCCGCGGCGGCTGCCGGCGCAGCCGCCCAATCTGCTGGCCTCGATTCCCTGCGAGGACATCGGCGTCCTGCTGGTCGACCAGCCGGCCACGACCTACAGCCACGCCGCCCTCGCCCGACTGCTCGAGCACGACGCCGCGGTCGTCATCTGCGGCCGCAACCACCTCCCGGCCGGCCTGCTGCTGCCCATCGGCGAGCACTCGCAGGTCGTCTGGCGGCTGCGGGACCAGCTCGCCGCCCCCAAGCCGCTGCGCAAACGCCTCTGGCAGCAACTCATCCGGGCCAAGATCCGAGCCCAGGCGGCCAACCTGCCGTCCGGGCACGCCACACGAACCCGCCTGCTGGCCATGGCCCGCGAGGTGCGTTCCGGCGACCCCGATAACTGCGAGGCCCAGGCCGCCCGCTCGTACTGGTCCGCCTGGTACCAGGACGCGTCGGACGACCCACGGCACGGCTTCCGCCGCGACCCTGATGGCGACGGCATCAACGCCCTGCTGAACTACGGCTACGCGGTCGTCCGGGCCGCCGTCGCTAGGGCGGTCGTCGCCGCGGGGTTGCTGCCGGCGCTCGGCATCAAGCATCGACACCGGGCCAACGCCTTCTGCCTGGCCGACGACCTGGTGGAGCCGCTGCGCCCCTTGGTGGATCGCGCCGTGGCCGACCTCGTCCGCGCGGGGACGCTCGAAATCGGGCCGCAGACCAAGCCCGCCCTGCTGGGGATCCTCACGCTGGAAGTGGCCTGCGGCGGGCAGTCCGGGCCGCTCATGGTCGCGCTGCACCGCTACGCGGCGTCGCTCGTCGCCTGCTTCGAGCGGACGGCGCGGCGGCTGGCCATCCCGACGCCAGCCGGCCCGGCGGATGCACCGGAAGCGGACGAAACGCCGTGCATCTGAGCGGGTACCGCTTCATGTGGATCGTGGCGATGTTCGACCTGCCCGTGGACACGAAGGCGGCCCGCAAGGCCTACGCTCAGTTTCGCAAGGCGCTCATCAAGGACGGCTTTCAGCGGATGCAGTACTCGGTGTACATTCGGCACTGCCCGAGCGAGGAGAACGCGGCCGTTCACGTGCAGCGGGTCCAGGCCGCTCTGCCCGACGACGGCGAGGTTCGGATTGTCACGATTACCGATAAGCAGTTTGAGCGGATGCGCGTGTTTCTCGGAAAAGCGCGTCGGGCGCCACAGAAGGCGCCCGAGCAGCTTGCGCTTTTCTGAGGCTCGCGTCGCACAGGTCGTTGCGGTGGCCGGGCTTACGGGGGCGGTAGTGTAATCGACCCTGGCCCGCGAGCAATCCGCAACTGCCTGATGTGCGCGACCCGCGCGGGCGGCAGTGTAATCGACCCTGGCCCGCGAGCAATCCGCAACAGGGACCAGTGACCCTCCGTGCTGGCCGTGAGTGTAATCGACCCTGGCCCGCGAGCAATCCGCAACTGTGGAAAGTAGCGACTGGGTGGCCGGGTTAGTGTAATCGACCCTGGCCCGCGAGCAATCCGCAACAGCGCCGCCCGACTGCTGCGCAAAGGTGGCAGTGTAATCGACCCTGGCCCGCGAGCAATCCGCAACTGCTCCGCCAGGCCACAGGACACAGCCAGCAGTGTAATCGACCCTGGCCCGCGAGCAATCCGCAACCCGAAACTGGCCGGGATATCTATAACGTCTAGTGTAATCGACCCTGGCCCGCGAGCAATCCGCAACGCCTC
>CAADGM010000076.1 GCA_900696535.1 uncultured Planctomycetota bacterium | reverse complement strand
TGCGCGACCTGGCGCGCAACGAGGTCAAGATCGTGGTCGCGGCGGCCAGCGGCCGCGGCCCCGCGCTGGCCGCGGCGGCGGTGGACGATGCCGTCAGGCTCGCGGCCCGCGCAGGGGCGGTGCTGAGGCGGCTGGCCCGCTCGGGTGACGACGTGGCGGCCAGTGCTGGGGCTGCTGCCAGATCGGCGGCCAGCGGACTGGACGACCTGGCCAAGTTCCGTGGTGAGCTAGGACTTGCCCAGGGAGAAGGCACCCTCGCTCGTCTGGATGTCGGCGGCCACAGCTTCTACGGTATCAACGCCCATGGCCAGCCGGTGAGCCTGCGCGTAAACGCAATCACTCGAACGCATGCAGAGGCTGATGCCTTCCAGCAGGCGGCCAACGCAGGTCTCATCGGCGGTCGGGGCACGCTCTACGTCGATCGCGCACTGTGCCTTGCGTGCGGACAGAACGGCGGCGTTCGCGCGATGATGCGGCAACTTGGGCTTGTCGAGCTTGAAGTCATCACGCCGCAGGGAACACAGGTGATTCGCCCATGAACAAACTCGATCCTTGCCGCATCCACGGCGACCGATGGGATGGCGTGTTGAACCACGAATGGCAAATCGATGAACCGTCGGAGGCGGAGCTTGAGCAGGCCCTACTGCGACTGGATGCCGAGCGCTACACGATGGTTGCGATCGTGGCAGGCCAAGAGAACCACTTGGCGATCGCCGGTGGACGCGGCCGCTACGTCGTGTGCGCGACCCTGGAGGACGAGCTGTGGAGCCTGATCGTCCCTGCAACCGGACTCGGGACCGTGCGGTTGAACGCAGGGGGGCAGGACGGCGACTTCCCGGCGGCTCAGGTCGTGACCCTGGAGGAGGCGCGTGCGGCTGGACTGGTGTTCCTGAGAACCCACAAGCTGGACCCCGGGCAACGATGGGAGAGACAGTGATCGCGCGCACCCGTCGTGCTGGGCCGTCGGGAGCGCCCGTAACTGGTTCCTGGCGGACCGCCTGCAGTTCCTGGCGGACCGCCCGAGCGGAGCCACCTAGCCGGACCGGGGTTTCGGCCGCAGGGTTTCGGCCGCAGAGAGCCGCAGCGGCTGGCGGTGCTGGCGCCGGCCGGCGCCACGGCCGCCGACCCGGGCGGCTGAAGCTCACGGTTCGATCTTGGTCGGTCCTGTGAACAGCATGCGTGAAACAGCGCTCGCACTGCACGCGTGGTGGTGGACGCCCAAGCGCGAGACCTCGCACCTGCTGGGCCCTGGGTTCGAGGTGCGCACGGCGATGGAGGGAGACTGGACGGACCTCTGGCGGTGGATCTCTCATCGCGAACGTCGCCTGGCCTCGCACCGGCTGATCGGTGTCGTCGCCGACGCCGCTCACGCGGCGCTCTTCTTCGAGGCCCTCGATCCCGTGACTCTCTTGACCCATCGAGTCGGTTGGTGGCTCGAGGGTCGGCCGGGCCGGGTCAACTCGCTGATCGAGTGCATCGGCCACGTGTGGCCACGTCCGAGGACCGAACCGGCGGCCGCAGTCGCGTTGCGGACGTCCGGGGCGCGGACCGGGTCGCTCGAGCAGGCGGTCGCGGCGCTGGTCGCGTGGTGGGCGGCGCCGACGCCGGAGGTGCCGGCGGTCTTCCACGAGGACGCGGCGCTGGTCGGGCAGGGCGGGCCCGAGGAGACGCTGTCGGACTGGCTGGGCGCGCGGGTAGATGAGGCCGGCGCGGTCGTCCGGGTACATGGCTCGGTAGCCAGCGAGACGGCGGCCGCCGTCTTCTTCGATGACATCACGCCGGGCGCGAGTTCGAAGCGCCTGGTCGCGTGGTGGATCGAGGGCGACGGCGGCAGGATCCGCCGGCTTCTGGATACCTCCACCCTGGGCCCGCTCCCGGACTCGCCGCCGGCATCGGCGGGCCCGTTTCCCGTCCGATGAAGTCGACGCCAGACCCGCAGGTCCGAGCCACGGACGTGGCAGGGACCGTCGGCGAGCTGGCGTACCCACGTGGCTACTCGCGCTGATCAGGCGCCCCTGGATGTCGATCACGCGCGGGCCTGGCACACCCGGCTTGACGCCTGGTGGCCGAGGCGCGGATGTTGCTCAGGATGGACCGGACGGCGCGAGAGCTCTTTGCCTGGTGGGATTCGCCCACGAGTCAGCGCTCCCACCTGCTCGGCCCCGGGTTCGAAGTGCGCAACTCCAAGGACGGAGACTGGTCGGAGATCTGGCTCTGGGGCGGTCATGAGGAACGCCATCCGAAGCACCTGCTCGGCGTCGTCGCGGACGCCGAGCGCGCGGCGGTCTTCTTCGAGTTCCAAGCTCCGGTGACCGAGCTGACTCATCGAGTTGGCTGGTACCTCGAGGGTCGGCCCGGCAGGGTCGATCGCCTGATCGAGTGCAACGGGTACGTCTGGCCGCGTTCGGCGGAGGACACGTCGAACACGGTCGGGGTGCCGGCCCCCCGGCCGACCGAGGGTGGACCCGGGGCGCTCGGCCGTGCGGTCGCGGCGCTGGTCGCGTGGTGGGCGCGGCCGACGCTCGAGGTGCCCCCGGTGTTCTACGAGGCAGCGGAGTTGACCGGTCAGGCTGGGCCGGAGCAGACCCTGGGCAGATGGCTTGGGGCGCGGGTGGGCGCGGTCGGCGCGGTGGGCGCGGACGTCCGCGTCCGCGGCACGGTGGCGAGCGAGACGGCGGCCGCCGTCTTCTTCGACGACATCACGCCGGGCGCGAGCTCGAAGCGCCTGGTCGCGTGGTGGATCGAGGGCGACAGCGGCAGGATCCGCCGGCTCCTGGATACCTCCACCCTGGGCCCGCTCCCGGACTCGCCGCCCTCGCCAGCGTAGACGACACGGGCCCGGGCCTGGCCACGGCCCGACAAACCGGACCGGGGTTCGGTCACAGAGGGCTGCTGGCGGCGCTGGCGCCCGGATGAACCGGACCAGCCGGTGGCGACGCTCTACCCGAACGGCGCGCGGCACTACTACCACCAGGACCGTCAGGGCTCGGTCTACGCGCTGACCGGCGACGACGGCCAGCCCCACCTGCTGGTCTCGTACACGGCCTACG
>CAADGM010000075.1 GCA_900696535.1 uncultured Planctomycetota bacterium | reverse complement strand
TGCGCTGAGTCCTCCCGGCCTTGCGGCACACGTCCATCGAGAGTCACGTAGTCGGGGCCCGGCGCACCGACGCTCTCCAGCGCGCGTTGCGCCTCGACCGAGGCGAGCAGCTCCCCCAGCGCCGTCCCCGGATCGACGGAGAAGCCGCTGGTCCCCTCCACGTGGTGAGCCAGCCATGTCATCGCCTCCCGTTCGACACCAGGGCGGAGCGGGACACAGGCGCGGATCCACGGGCTGTTGAGGAACTCGTTCCGGCGCCGGTCGCCGTCGAGCTGGACCAGCCAGCCGAGCGATCGTCCGAACGGCGCGGGCTCGCTCTCATCCGTGATCTGGTAGTGCCCGCGCCCCCCAGCCTGCCGCGGCACCCACCAGGAAGGGTGCACCCAGTAGAAGAGCGCCGAAACCTCGAAGTAGCGATGAAACAGCTCCATCTCCGCGGGCGCCGGACGTCCGCCAGGCGGGAGGTTCCCGAATGCGCCCGAGATCATCCTCCCCAGGATCTCGTAGCGCTCCTCCTCGCGGAGATCGGCGAACGGACGCGGCCGGATCCGGCTCTTGGCCGTGAGCATCCGACGTGCACGCTCGATGGCCTCGTCAGCCTTCTGCGCGTCCCATGCGATCTGGGCCGTCCGCACCTGGTCCTGCCAGAGGGCCAGCGCTTCCTCGGACGGCTCGTACACCAGCGAGTACTCGACGTCGAGCGCCCAGCCATCACCCACCACGTTGAACTTGAACGCCCACGCCACAACGGCGCCAGTGGGTCCGTACAGGGCCTCGCCGCTCACGCTCCCCGACAGGACGCCTGGCGGGCGATCGCCCTCCCGGGGGTCGGCGTTCGAGACCGACGTGATCGTGAGTCCCCGGATGATGCGCATGGGGTCCTGCGGGATCGTCACGATGAAGTAGGGGATACCCTCACGGATCGCGCGCACTCGCTGAGTACCAAGCTCGACACCGCCAACCGGTCGAGGAGGCGCCGTCGGCGCGGTGCCGGGTGCCAGCGCGTCGCTGTCCCGGAACATGACCATGTCACCGAGCGCGAGCCCAACTCCGGGGTCCTTGACATGGGACTGCCAGACCAGCCGCGGTCCCAGCGATTGCAGCTTGACGTTGATGGTGCGCATCACGCGCCGGAGCCCGTAGTTCACCGGCGTCGGACCCTCGTTCTTGATGACGCGTTTGATCGTGGAGCGTTCGTCCAGCTCGGTGAACGTCTTGACCGTGAGCGAGTACGACTTGCGGATGACCTCGCTCGACTTCTTGGTGGTCGACGTCGCACGCGTCCTGGCTGTCTCGCGGCTTCGCTCGCTCGACTGGGCGTAGTTCAGCGAGGATTGGAACTGTCCGCTCCACACGGCGAAGCTCCCTTGCGCGGAGGCCGAGATCCCGACCTCGGCGTCGCGCCGCACCGTCGACTGGACGTGATCCGAGATCTCCTCGGTCGTGGACTCCTCGGCCGATTTCTCCAGGGTCGATTCGGTTCCAAAGCTCTCGGTTCGTTCGACCGAATCCCGACGGACAAGCTCCTGGATCACCTCCACCTGCTCGAGTGGGGCGACGGTGAGCGCGTGCTCGATCGGTCCCATCCCCGCACCGGCGTCGAAGTAGAGCTGACGATACAGGTGAGCGACCCCGATCGGGGAGAGCATCGCGTGGAGCCCCCCGCGGGCGAGCAGGTGGGGCAGTCCTGCACCGGTCAGCGCCTCGAGCACCTCGTCGGGGGTGATCGGTCCGGCGCGCCGCAACTTCTCCACGATCTCGGCGCGCCGAGCTTGCTCATCATCAGGCAGGCCCAGCGCGCGCGCGGATGTCCTGACGCGGGCCGAGACGGTCACGCCGGCCACGGGTGCCGTCGCACGCGGCCCGGGCGCAGGCGCGGGCCCGGGCTCGATCTCGATGCTCTTCGCGGGGATCCAGTCGAACCGCAGCACCGTGGGCGCCGTGTTGCCCCCGGGCGGCGGGCCCGAGCGGAGCGGGACCGCCCGCTCGAGGATGGCCTTGAGTACGTGGTCCAGCCCAGGCACGCTGCACCATGTGGTGATCAGGGGCTCATAGACGGCCACGCGAACAGACGCATATGGGTCGGTGAGGGGCGTCAAGACGGCCATTGGTTCTCCAGGGCGAGCTTGGACTGGCGGCGTACGGTACCATCCCTGCGAACGATGCGGATGTGGTCCCATTGGGTCTGGTCGAGCGCGCTGGTGGTCGCGATGGCCATCGGGTGCAAGGCGCGTGATCGGGCGCCGGGCCCGGCCGCGGTCGAATCGCGGACGCCCGACGCTGGGCTGCCCGACGCCGAGCCGCCCGGTCCCCTGCTCGTCGTCCGGCGCGAGCCGCCGATCGATCTCCACATCAAGCGAAGTCTCGAATCGTTGTTCCCTACCGAGGATGGCGGCGTGGTGCTGGCCGAGTCTGACGGGAACACCGTCATCATACGTCGCATCCTGCCCGCTCGGGAGGTCGCCTGGGAGTTCGAGATCAGACAGACCGGGACACCCGCGTTCTCCGGATCACTGGTCTGCGAAGTGACCGCGATCCGCAGCTCGGTCTGGGTCAGTCTCCTGTTCGACGGCCGGATCGCTTTCGGCGGCCGGAGTGCCAGGAACGTCCGGAGCACCTACGATCACAGCCCCGATCTGCTCTTCCTGCGCCTCGATCTCGACACCGGCAAGTTGCTCGCTCACCGGCAGTACGGGAAGCTCAGCCGGGTCACCGCCACCACCTTCGCCTCCAACGAGACCGATACGTTCGCCGTCGTCGGCTACCACGATCCTCCTCCGGGCGAACCGGGCTGGGAACCGACCCACGATCCGCCCCGGGGCGGACTCCGGATCCTGGCGCTCGACGACGACGCGAGCATACGCTGGCACGTCGACAGCACGGCAGCGGACGACAGATCGACCCTCACGGCGACCGCGTGCTGCGTCCTGCTCGTGTCGACGTCCTGGGATGACGTCGAGGTCGGCGCCCGCAGCGTCTCCATCGATCGCCGGAACGGAGAGACGCCGTGGGCGGCGGTCCTGTCCGCCCACGACGGTCGGGTGCTCCGGACGGAGGTGCTGAACCACTTCGTCGGCGTCGGCGAGCCCGCGGAGGGTCTCTACGCGACCGCCATGACGGACGGCGCCTTGCTCCACTACGCCCTGTGGGGAGGCGCCATCGACGGGCGGCGGCCGCTCATCGCGCTCGAGCAGCCGCCCGGTGGCGCCTACCACCGGGCTCCCCTCACCTGCGGTGACCTCGAGTGCGGCGCGGACGCCTTGACGATGGTCGGAGACGACGTGCTCGTGTCGCTCGCCGGACGGCACCGGCACGAGCGCCGCACCCGGTTCATCCCGACCCTCTATTCGAGAGACGGGGAGGGCCGCGCGCAGACCGAGTTCATGATGGAAGGCGAGCTGAACGACTACCTGGACGGTCGAATGAACTACCACCTCCTCCAGGCGGTCCGCCATGTGCCTGACGGCCTCGTGCTGTTCTTCTGGCACAGCGCACGAGCGCACCTGGTTCCCGTCGACGTTCGCGTCACCGACGACTCGACCATGCCCCGAGATCCGTGAGGCCTGCGCTCGAGCTCTTGCCCCTGTACGCGACGCTGAGAGTTCCCTCTGCCGTCCAGGTGAGAACGGCGATGCAGTTTCGGGTCCCGAATACCGGAAGAGAAGCCCCGCTGCGGTCCCTGCCACGTACCCTCGCAGGTCGCGCCCCCTCCTTCCAGATCGGCCGCGGCAGTCCGAACTCGTCGCGCAGTGGATGAAGCTGCGGTGTGAAGAAGTCGACGACCGGGATCCCGTCCGTGTCCACCTTGTGCCGACCGCCCAGCTCGGCAAGCGTCTTCACGTTCTCCTCCCGCCACTCGTTCTGCAGTGGCGAGCAGACGACATGGATGAGGCGCGCGTCGCTCGCCGTCAGCGTTCGCTTGATCGCGTCGTGTGTGGGGATCTCGGTGGCGGCGTGCCAGACCTTCGTGTCGTGGAGGTACGAGTAGTGGACATCCCCGGCGAGGAAGTAGGTGGTCTCGCGGGTGGCGAGCAGCCGGAGCAGGCGCATCAGGCTGCGCGGGAACGCGAACCAGGTCTCGGCGTTCGTCCGCCGGGTCTGTTCCTCGACGGCGTCCGCCTGGACCTGGATGTCGCCGAACGGTACGGGATCCTCCGACCGGACGTACAGGAACATCATGCGGTCGGCGAGGTGGGTCTGGAGCAACGGCACGGATGAAGCCACGATCGGCGTCTCGTGCTTGCGCAGCTCGCGCTCCAGCCACGCGAACTGGTCGGCGCCGAGCATCTGGTCCTCGGGGTGTGCGCCGATCTTCACGTGGGGGGGCCGGGGTCCGAGCGGAAACGGAGCCGGTCCGACGAGGCGCCGATCGGTCCGCGCGTCCATCGCGATGATGGGCGGCTCCGTCGCGATCGTGTAGTACGCCGGTGCCACCACCTCCCCGCGAACGACCTTGTCGGCGAGCTGGAAGAGCGGGTCGTAGATCCCGGCGGGCGCGAGGGGACGCGCACCCTCGGCTTCGCGCATGATGACTCGCAGGAACGGATGAGCGCGCGCGACGTCGGCCGAGACGTTGCCCCAGCCCTGGTAGATCCAGTACGCCATCATCGCGCTGGCCAGCGTCGTGCGCCACGGTGGATCCCGCACCGCCTGCTCGAGCCAGCTCCCGGTGATCCGGAAGCTGTCCGTGAGCTCGTGATCATCGGGGAGCATGACCGTCGGCACGTTGGCGAGCAGCTTCCGGACCCAGCGGTCACTCCACGCGTCCCGGTAGGTCACCGCGAAGTCCTCGAACGAGTACAGGTGGAAGCCGCCGGCGGTCGGCGAGACCTTGCCCTGCGCGATCCGGTGGTCGACCTCGGTCCAGTCGGGGTGCAAGAGCGGGCGCCGGTGAGGACGCGGAGTTCGGTCGAGGTGGAGCTTCTGCGTCACCTGCGAGACATCGTCGGCGTAGATCTGGTCGCCGAGGAGGAGCAGGAGGTGCGGCCAGTCGGTCAGGCGCCGGGCGGCCTTCGCCTCGAGCTCCTCGGCATACATGGCGAGGATGTCCGGGCCGGTATCGCCGTTCTGGCCGCCATCGAAACACCGGCACGAGCCGAAGGCGAGGCGGAGCGCCTCCGGGCGCGAGCGGTCGCGACCCGAGCGCTCCCCGGGCGCCTCGGGGAGCGTGCGAAACGCCGGCGATCGCCGCCCCATCGCCGCCCCCTGAAGCTCCAGCCGCACGCGTCGAGGGCTCCGGCGGATCTCCCCGACCCGCGTGATCAGTCGCGGGTCCTCGAACAGGGCCGTGATGCCGTACTCGTACAGGGTGGCTGGCGCGAGCCCATCGAAGTAGATGGCCGCGTAGTGATGCCCCGCCACCTCGATGGTGCGGGACACGGCCGAGTCCACCCGCGGTGGCCGCTTCGTGCCGTGGATCGCGGTGGCGGTCGAGAACACCGCCGCCTCGTGGTCGAGCTCCAGCCAGAGCGTGGCCCGGCGTTGATCGACGTGGCGGATCATCGGGCCCACCACGATCGGGCTCGCTGGCGACGTGCGCGGCACGGCCCATCCTATCCCGTGAAGCGACCCGGCACGCGCAGGACCTGCGGGCACGCGGCGGCCGCGCGCAGGTCGTGCGGACCCGCGGGCCGAGCTCCAGGCGAACGCGCCAGCGGCGCGCGGCGCTCAGCCGTCCATGCGCTCGACGGCGCGGGCGTCGGCGTCGGCGTCGTCGGCGAGGCGGCGGAGGACGTCGACGTAGCTGACGATGCCCTGCAGGCCGCCGCCCTCGTCGACCACGGGCACGGCGCCGATGCGGCGATCGATGATGCGGCGGGCGACCACGCCCAGCTCCTCGCCGGGCAGGGCGGTCACGACGTCGCGGGCCATCAGGCCACCGACGGGGTCGCCGGGCGCGGGCACCGGGCGCGCGCCGCCGTCGCCGACCAGCGGTCCGCGTAGATCGCGGTCGCTGACCATGCCGACCAGGCGGCCGTCGTCGTCGACCACGGGCAGGTGACGCAGGCCCAGGCTCGCCATCAGCCGCGAGGCCTCCTCGACGCTGGTGCCGGCGCCGATGGCCACCGGCGCCGGCGTCATCAGGTGTGAGATGCGGGTCATGGCGCCTCCCGAAGCAAGCGCCGCGCCGAGCCCGGGCCCCTGAACGAGCCTCCCCGCGACCTCGTCATGGCAGCTCGTCCGCCCCGACCTCGACCGTGCCGCCGGGCACCCGCGGGTCGCCGTCGAAGTCGAACAGGCTGTCGCCGGCGAGGCCGGTGGCGTCGGCGGCGCCGACGGCGACGCTGGCCGGGTTGGCCACGGGATCGAGGTGGTAGTTGCCCGAGCCGATGAACCGGTACGCGGCTCGATCCGGAACCAGGACGTTGGCGGTCCCGGCGATGGTCCCGTCCGGGCCGTAGAGCGTGTTCCGGTGCATGCAGCTGCCGCTGACCCGCGGCTCGCCGGTGTCGCCGTTGATGATGTTGTTGCGGGCGATGAGCGCCGGGTTGTTGCAGATCACGCCGTCGGCGGTGCCCCCCGCGGCGTTGTTGTCGACGACCGTGTTGAACTCGAACGCGCTCGTCGACCCGTTGGAGACGAGCGACGCCCCGCCGAAGGCGCTGCTGTTCCCGCCGTTGTCGGTGATGAAGTTGTTCACGATCACGAACGCCTGGCCATCCATCAGGACGCCGCCGGCCCGGTTGCCCGAGACGATGGTGCGGAACATCCGCAGCTCCGAGCTCGAGCCGGTGACGCTGAGGCCACGGTAGGCGTTGTCCTGGATGAGCGCGGCGCGCAGCGTGAGCCGCGACGAGTTGACCTCGATGCCGGTGCCGCTCCCGGTGTTGGTCGCGTTGGCGACCCGCAGGCCCTCGATCGTGACGTCCGAGCTGCCGCGGATCTCGAGGATCGTCCCGTCGCCCGACCGGCGGACCTCGGCGCCGTACCCGATCACGTGCGCGGTCACGGCGTTGAAGTCGGCGCGGTCCGAGTTGTTGCGCGCCGGGTAGAAGGTGGCGCTCGGCTTGAACAGGATGTACTTGCGGCTCGCGGTGAGGCGGCCGATCGCGTGGTGCAGCGTGAGGCAGCCGGTGGCGGGGGCCAGGCACTGGTTGTTGCCGCCGTCGGTGCCGCCGTCGGCGGCCGGCACCAGGTAGATGACGTTGGCCCGCGCCACGCAGACGCCGGCGTCGCACACGCCGGAGAAGCACTCGCCGTGGGCGCGGCACGGCCGGCAGGTGTGGGTGCCGCTGTCGCAGACCGCGTTGTTGGCGCCCGGGCACTCGTCGTCGGCGGACAGGGGCTCGGCCTGGACGTCGTCCTCGTCGCAGGTGACGCAGGCGCCGGAGGCCTCGTGGCACACCGCCTCGGCGGGCGGCCGGCCGGCGCAGTCGGCGTTGCCGGTGCAGGCGCCGGTGCAGGCGCCGCTGACGCACACCGGGGTCGCGGCCGGGCAGTCCGGATCGGGGCCGTTGCCGGTGCAGGTGGCCGGCGGCGTGTCGATCGAGGCGTCGATGGAGGCGCAGTCGGCGCCCTGGCAGAAGTTGGGGTTCTTCTCGCCGCAGCGCGCGACCAGGACCACGGCGGCGAGGGCGACGGCGACGGCGAGGCCGAGGTGGCGAGCGGCCGCGCCGCGCAGGCAGGAGGTGAAGCCAGGCATGAGTGTCTCCTCGGGAGGCCCCGACGGCGTCCGCCCCGGATCGTCGCGGGGCCCGCCGCCGGGGTCAAGCAACGATCACGCGGGGACTAGAAGCGGGTGCGCAGGCCCACACCGCCGCCGCCGGGCGTCAGCCAGCCGACGGGCACGGCCGGCGGGGTGGTCGCGGCGGCGCGCGCGGACGAGCGCGGCGCGCGCAGGAGCAGGTAGACGCCGGCGCCGGTGGCGACGACGCCGGCCGCGGCCAGGCCGACGCCGAGCGGCGCGGGGTTGCGGAAGGTCTCCTGGGTGTTGGGCACGTCGCAGGCGCCGCCGGCGACGCAGTCCTGATCGATCAGGTAGAGCGCCGCGCCGGTGGCGAGCAGCGCGACGCCGCCGCCCAGGACCACGTACGGCAGCGGGCCGCGGCGCCCGCCGCCGGGCAGCGGCCGATCGGATGGCGTCAGCTCGAGGTCGAGCTCGACGGTGCGATCCTTGCTGACCTCGATGTCGCGCCGCACCGGGTGGTGGCCGGCGAGCGTCACCTCGACGACGTGGGGCCCGGCCCGGACCCCGTGCTCGAGCGGCGTGGCCCCGACCGACGCGCCGTCGACCGCGACCAGGGCGCCGGCCGGCGTGGTCACGACCTTGAGGCGGCCGGTGCCGAGGTCGGCCTGCGCGAACAGGGCGCGGGCCAGATCCTCGGCGGTGGGGCCGAGGGTGTCGTTGCGGCAGTCGCGGCAGTAGACGCTCTGCGCGACCAGGGCCCGGCCGTCGCCCGCGAACAGCCAGCCGGTGAGCTTGACCTCGTCCTTGGCGGTGCGGGTGTCGCGCTTGACCTCGACCATGACGAACAGGAGCCCGGCGACGCCGGCGCCGGCCACGGTCGGCTCGGCGCAGCGCTGATCGGTGAGGATGAAGCAGTCGACGAGCTTGTCGATCTCCGCCCGCTCCAGCACCCCCAGGCGCACGTCGTGACCGGCCCGGGCCAGCCACGGCTCGAGCGTGGTCTCGACCACCGGCTGCTTGGCCGGATCGCCCGAGACCACGAGGCCCAGGGTGCCGGCGCGGGCCGGGGCCGCGAGCAGGAACAGGATGGACAGCGACGTGGCGAGCGAGGCGAGGCGAAGGAAGGGCATGGCGCCGCGGCGATCATACACACGGCCGCCGCCGGGCGCGCCTTTTGCGCCGACCTCGGCGGCGCTCGCAGCCCGTCGCCGCGCCGGGGCGCGCGCCTCGCCGCTGCGGGGTGAGCCGGCTCCCCGCCGTGACGTGCGCCGCGAGCCGGCTTCGGTCATCCTTGCCGCCCGATGTCCGGGCCGGAGCTGATCGAGACCGAGGGCGTGCCGATCCGCGCGTGGGTGCGCGGCGTGCAGCTCGAGGCCGGCGCGCGCCGCCAGCTCGAGAACGTCGCCCGCCTGCCCATCGTCTACCACCACGTCGCGGCCATGCCCGACGTGCACTGGGGCATCGGCGCCACCGTCGGCAGCGTCATCCCCACCGAGCGCGCGATCATCCCGGCCGCGGTCGGCGTCGACATCGGCTGCGGCATGATGGCGGTCGAGACCTCGCTGGTCGCCGCCGACCTTCCCGACACCCTGCGCCCGCTGCGCGCCGCGATCGAGGACGCCGTCCCCCACGGCCGCACCGACAACGGCGGCCGCAACGATCGCGGGGCGTGGCGGCGCGGCGTGCCGGCGGCGCCGGCGGCGGCGTGGGCCGAGCTGGTCGGCGAGTACGAGCGGCTGGTCCACGCCCACCCCCGGCTGGGGCGCGGCAACGACGCCAACCACCTGGGCACGCTCGGCACCGGCAACCACTTCATCGAGATCTGCCTCGACGAGCAGGACCGGGTGTGGGTCATGCTGCACTCGGGCTCGCGCGGGGTCGGCAACCGCATCGGCACCTACTTCATCGAGCTGGCGAAGCAGGACCTGCGGCGCGCCATCAAGCACCTGCCCGATCGCGACCTCGCCTACTTCCAGGAGGGCAGCCGCCACTTCCGCGACTACGTCGACGCCGTGGCCTGGGCCCAGCGCTACGCCGCCGTCAACCGCCAGCTCATGATGGACGCCGTGCTGGCCGAGCTGCGGGCGGCGGTGCGGCCGTTCGCGCTGGGCGCCACCGCCGTCAACTGCCACCACAACTACGTCGCGCGCGAGCACCACTACGGCAAGGACGTCTACGTCACCCGCAAGGGCGCGGTGCGCGCCGGGCTCGGCGAGCTCGGCATCATCCCGGGCTCGATGGGGGCGCGGAGCTTCATCGTGCGCGGCAAGGGCAACCCGGCCAGCTTCTGCTCGTGTAGCCACGGCGCCGGCCGCGCCATGAGCCGCGGCGACGCCCGCCGCAGGTTCTCGCTCGAGGACCACGCCCGCGCCACCGCCGGCGTCGAGTGCCGCCAGGACGCCGACGTCCTCGACGAGACCCCTGGCGCCTACAAGCCCATCGACGCGGTCATGGCGGCGCAGGACGACCTGGTCGAGGTCGTCCACACCCTGCGCCAGGTGGTGTGCGTCAAGGGCTGACGGCCGGGCGGGGCGCTCGTTCGCCCGCCCGACACCGCCGCGTCGCAGCGGCGCTCAGGCGCGGACCGCGGCGACCGCCGCCCAGGCCAGGGCCACCAGCATGAGCGTGCCGCCCACCGGCGTGACCGCGCCCAGCCAGCGCGGTCCGCCCAGGGCCAGGGCGTAGAGCGTGCCGGCGAAGATCGCGGTGCCGGCCACCAGCACCCAGCCCGGGGCGACGGTGCGCAGCCCGTGGGCGGCGGCCAGGCCCAGCGCCAGCGCCGCCAGCGCCCCGTACATGTGGTAGCGGGCGCCGGTCTCGAAGATGGCGAGGGCGTCGGCGTCGAGGCGCTTCTTCAGGCCGTGGGCGCCGAACGCGCCGGCGGCGATCGCGAGCGCGGCCAGGGCGGCGCCGGCGGCGATCAGGCGGTGCCAGGTCACGCCGCGGCCTCGTCGGGCAGCCGCAGGTGCTCGCCGAGGAAGTCGAGGTAGACCCGGACCTTGGGCGAGAGGTTGCGCACCGACGGGTAGACCGCGTACAGGTCGCCGCTGCGGCTGTGCCAGTCGGGGAGGACGACGCGCAGCGAGGTGCCGTTGTCGCAGCGCACGAACTCGGGCAGGAAGCCGACGCCGCCGCCGGCCTGCAGGGCCTGGCGGATGGCGAGCAGGTTGTTGGAGGTGAGGCGCGCGCTGGGCGTGAGCTCGACGGTGGCGTCGTCGGGGCCGAGCAGGGTCCAGGTGGCGAGGCGGGCGCTGGGCACGAAGGCGAGGAGGTCGTGCTCGGCCAGGTCGTCGGGCTCCTGGATCGGCGGGTGGGCGTCGAGGTAGGCGGCCGAGGCGAACAGGCGGAAGGTCACGCCGCACAGGCGGCGGGCGATGAGGCTCGACTCCTCGAGCGGTCCGAAGCGGACGGCGAGGTCGTAGGCCTCGTCGACCAGATCGACCAGGCGATCGGTGAGGTCGAGGTGGACGTGGAGGTCGGGGTGCTCGGCGAGGAAGCGCGCGGTCAGCTCGGCCAGGCGGAAGCTGCCGAGGTCGACCGGCGCCGACACCCGCAGGATGCCGCGCGGCGTCGACTGCATGTCGGTGACGAACTGCTCGGCCAGCGCGATGTCGGTGACGATGCGGGCGCAGCGCTCGTAGAAGGCCTGGCCGATCTCGGTGAGCGACAGCTTGCGGGTCGTGCGCTGGATGAGCCGCGCCGACAGCCGCTCCTCGAGCTGCGACACCTTGCGGCTGACCGTCGACTTGGGCAGGCCGAGCTGCTGGGCGGCGGCGGTGAAGCTCCGGGTCTCGACCACCTTGGCGAACACGACGATCTCGTTGAGGTCGGCCATGGCGCATCCTACTCTGGAAGCGCGAGCGGGGCCCGCGCCAGCCCCTGCTCGAGGCCGATCATCGTGCGGACCATGAGGCGATGGAGCGGCCCGACGCGATCGGCGAGCGGCATGACGCGGTCGCGCAGCCAGCCCAGGAGCCGCGATGACGACTGGAACAGCGGCGTGAGCAACCGGGTCATGCGCTGGTAGTGGCGGAGGTGGTGGCGGCGCGCGGCCGAGTAGGTGGCGAGCGCGGCCGGCAGGTCGGCGCTGGCGGCGACGGCGTCGGCGAGCACCATCGCGTCCCACAGCGCGAGGTTGGCGCCCTGACCGAGCTGCGGGCTCATGGCGTGGGCGGCGTCGCCGAGGAAGACGACGCCGTCGCCGTGCCAGCGCGGCATGCGCACGTCGCGGTAGCGGGCGAGGACGACCTGGGCCGGGTCGGTGATCTGCGCGAGCACCGGGCCGACGCGCGGATCGAAGCCGGCGAGCTCGTCCTTCCACGCCGCCAGGCCGGCGGCGCGCCACCGCGCGTGATCGGCGACGCGCAGGCTCCAGTACAGGCTGACCACCGGCACGTCGCGCTCGGGGCCGCGGCCGGTGGGCAGGAGGCCGTACATGCGGCGGGCGCCGCGCACGACCTGGTAGAGGACGTCGCGGAAGGCGAGGTCGGGATCGTCGGCGACGAACCACAGCGCGCCCCACGGGTACTCGCGGGCCCGCACCGGCACGCCGGCGCTGGCGTGGAGCTCGGAGATCGAGCCGTCGGCGGCGATCAGCAGGTCGTGGCGGCCGAGGACCGCCGGGGCGGTGGCGGTGGCGGTGGCGG